>JBBDNJ010000205.1:0-17324 GCA_040877705.1 Binatia bacterium
AATGCTATTTGCGCCACGTCGTGGCGCGGCAGTGTCATGAGACCACCGACATCGTTGACAAGATCGCCGCGCCGACTTTGGTGATTGTCGGCAGCAAAGACACGCACGAAGGCGGCACCGGCAGTCACGTCGATTCGGCCAGAGCTCTGGCGGACAAAATTGCCGGCTCCGAATTTGTTCTGATCGAGGGCGGACGGCATGGCTATCTAAGAGAAATGCCGGAGCAAGGCCACCCGCCGATTCTCGACTTCTTGCGGCGCCATTAGTCCCGAGAAGGAAGAATGAAAGATGAAATCGAAAAGATGAAACAACAATCGCGAGCTGGTGATCTTTGCAAACGTAAAGCGAAAGCATGAGGGTTAGGTGAGAGAGTGAAAAAACAGGAAATCATCGATAAACAAAAAAAATATCTTTTCTCTTGCGTTGCCACCTATTACGACGAGCCTCTGGTCGTCGATCACGCCAAGGACCATTACGTCTATGACGCCGACGGCAAGGAATTCCTGGATTTCTTCGGCGGCATTCTCACCGTCAGCGTCGGGCATTGCAATGACAAAGTGAGCCAGGCCGTCGTTGAGCAGACCGGCAAGCTACAGCATATCTCGACTTTGTATGCCAACGAGCCGCAAGTGCAGCTGGCCGAAAAGCTGGCGCAGATCACGCCCGGCCGTTTAGAAAAATCCTTTTTCACCAACAGCGGCACGGAAGCCAATGAAACGGCGGTGTTGCTGGCGCAGATCCATACCAAGTGCCAGGACATTATCACCCTACGACATAGCTACAGCGGCCGTTCGTATCTGGCGCTCAGCTTATCGGCGCAGTCGAGCTGGCGCCTCACGCCCAATGTCGTGCCCGGCGTGCACCACATTGCCAACGCTTATTGCTACCGTTGTCCGTTTGGGCTGACCTATCCGAGCTGTGATCTCAAATGCGCCAAGGATGCCGAAGAAGCTATCCAAACGATGACGTCGCAGGGGCGCGTGGCGGCGTTTTTGGCCGAGCCGATTCAGGGTGTCGGCGGTTTTATCACCCCGCCGAAAGAGTATTTTAAAGAGATTGTCGGCATCATTAAAAAGTACGGCGGGCTTTTTATTTGTGATGAAGTGCAGACCGGATGGGGGCGCACCGGCGGCAAAATGTTCGGTATCGAACATTGGGGTGTCGAACCCGACATCATGACCTTCGCCAAAGGCATGGCCAACGGCGTGCCTATCGGCGCCACCATTGCGACGCCAGAGGTTGCCGATAGCATGCAAGGCAGCACGATTTCGACTTTCGGCGGTAATCCCGTCACCTGCACGGCGGCGCATGCCACGATCAGCGTGATCGAAGAAGACAATTTAGTGGAGAATGCCCGGATGATGGGGAATCGGTTGCGTGACGGGCTGAACGCGCTGAAGGAGAAGTATCCCGTCATCGGCGATGTACGGGGAATGGGATTGATGCAAGGAATGGAACTGGTCGGCGAAAAGAAGAGACCCGACGCCGAAAGCACAAAGCGGCTGATGGAGCTGACCAAAAACAACGGCTTGTTGCTCGGCAAAGGCGGCACTTATGGCAATGTCCTGCGCGTCTCGCCGGCGCTCAACGTCGATAAAGACCAGATTGACCAGGCGCTCAAAGTGCTGGAGCAATCTTTCGCTCAATTGGGACAGTAGCGTTTCAAAGGTTAGCCGGGCTTTGATGTATCAGAGGTTCATTTTCCCAGCGCTTTAGAGTCATGAACACGTTGAGTCGCAGAATACTCGGAGCGATACCCGTCTTGTTGGGTATTTCGTTTCTGATTTTCATGCTGATGCATATCGCCCCCGGCGATCCGGTGTCGTTACTTTTGGGCGATGACGTTACGCCGGAGGACATCGCACAAATGCGCCGCGAGTTGGGCCTCGACCAGCCGCTCATGGTGCAGTACTGGGATTTCTTGAGGCAGGCCGTTACGGGCGACTTTGGCAGGTCGTTGAAGTTCAACGAGCCCGTCATAAAGCTGGTCATGGAGCGGCTGCCGGCAACCATCGAGTTGGGCATCGCAAGTATGCTTGTCGCGATTCTCATTGCAATTCCGCTAGGGGTTTATTCCGCGATCAAACATAATTCATTATTGGATCATGCCGGCATGGGTGTGGCTTTGATTGGAATTTCGCTGCCTAATTTTTGGCTTGGCATCATGTTGATCTACTTTCTAGGCGGCCAACTCAATCTGTTGCCGGTCGCGGGTAGAATTGAATACGGCGTGGAGGTGCAGCCGATCACGCGTCTGTATTTGTTCGATAGTCTGCTGACCGCAAACTTTGCCGGTTTCTGGAGCGCGTTCCAGCACTTGCTGATGCCGGCCTTTACCTTGGGCACAAGTTTGGCGGCTATCGTAACACGTATTGCCCGGTCCAGCGTTCTTGAAGTCATGCGCCAAGATTACATCACCACCGCCCGCGCCAAGGGTTTAAGCGAGAAAACCGTCATCTGGCGCCACATCTTGAGAAATTCGATGATCACCATTGTAACCATTCTGGGGCTGCAACTGGGCGCGCTGTTGAGCGGCTCGGTGATTACGGAAACGGTTTTTTCTTTTCCCGGCATCGGTGAACTGTTGATTCAATCGATTTCCGCGCGGGACTATAAGCTAACGCAGGTGTTGATTTTGTTCTTTGCCCTGATGTATTTCGTTGTGAACCTGTTGGTCGATCTGCTTTATAGCTGGATCGATCCGAGGATTAAACTGCGATAATGAGATTTCGCAATCTCAAGATTTGGATCGGCGGCGCTATCTTGCTGGCGCTTTTTATCTGCGGTGTGGGGTCGCCGGTGTTGTCGCCGCACGATCCTCAGGCTCAAACTTTGGAAGATCGATTGCGGCCGCCGCGGTGGGCGGAAAATGGCTCGCCCGCCTATCTGTTGGGCACGGATAATCTCGGTCGGGACATATTGAGCCGGATCATTTACGGATCGCGCATTTCCTTGCTCGTCGGGGCCGCAACTGTCATTTTTGCAGGATTGCTTGGTTGTACGCTGGGTGCCGTGGCGGGCTACTTCGGAAAAATGACCGACGAAATAGTCAATAAAATCTCAGAGATTTTTCTTGCTTTCCCGTTTCTGTTGATTGCCATTGCGATGATGGCTTTTTTGGGACAGGGTGTGTTCAACCTTATTTTTGCCCTTATGCTCAGCCGCTGGGTTCAATACTGCCGCGTCGTGCGCGGCGAGGTGCTGTCTTTGAAGGAGCGTGATTTTGTCACGGCGGTGAAGGCTCTGGGAGGCAAAGACGGATATGTGCTGTTGCGGCACGTGGTGCCCAACACTTTCGCAAGCGTCACAGTGATAGCGACGTTTGCGATGGCAGCCGTGATTATTTCCGAGGCGAGTTTGAGTTTTCTCGGCCTGGGTGTGCCGGTGCATATTCCAACCTGGGGTTCGATGCTCAGCGAGGGAAGAAGTTATATCAATCGCGCTCCATGGCTGACGATCTTTCCAGGACTGGCCATTTTTATCACTGTGTTTGGCATAAACTTATTAGGAGACGGCTTGAGGGATATTTTCGACCCGAAGTTACGTAGACAGAGATAGAGAAAAACCCGTTAACAATCCAGGGAGGATCGAATGGCTAAGAAAAAGACCGAAGTCAGCCGCAGGGATTTCTTAAAGAAGAGCGCCGCTCTTGGCGTGGGCACCATTGTCGGGCCCTATATGTTTCGTCATGCCTATGCAGCGTCCAGAGACCGGGTGACGATTTATCATTCGAGCGTCGCCGACTCCATTCATCCCTATAACCACAGCTCGAGTCCTATCTATGGCAACTGGCAGCATATCATCGAGCCGCTTGTGGAATTCGACACGGCCAAGATGGACTATGTCGGCATACTTGCTGAGTCCTGGGAGTTTGAGGGCAAGCGCTGGGTTTTCAAACTTAGAAAAGGAATCAAGTTTCACAACGGCGCACCGCTAACTTCCAAAGATGTTGTCTTCTCCGTCGAAAAGATGCGGGACACCAAGGGAGGAAGCTTGCAAGCCCCCAACTTTAAGGATGTTACCGAAATCCAAACGCCCGACGACCAGACAGTGATATTTGTGACCAAACAGCCCCTCGCCACTTTTCTGGACCGCATCGAAAATCGTTTCATCATCAGCAAGGTCGCCGGCGATAAATACGGCGATCAACTGTATCAAAACCCCATTGGGACGGGTCCGTATAAATTCGTGAGTTACCAGCGGGGCGGCAATATGGTTTTCACCCGCAATGACGACTACTGGGGCGGCAAAGCCGCAATCAAGGAGGTCGTCTTTCGCAAAGTCACCGAGGATGCGGCACGTTTGGCGGCGCTGGAATCCGGCCAAGCAGATTTTATCAACAACGTTCCGATCCACGAAGTAGCTCGGCTGAAACGTCACCCGCGGGTGAGAATCGACCAGATCGAAGGGTTGCGGATGTTTTTCCTAACGATGAACGTCGGGTTCAAGCCTTTCTACAACAAACTAGTCCGGCAAGCCGCAAACTACAGCATTGATGCGCCGGCCATAGTGAAGAATATTTTCGATGGCATCGGCTATCCGATCAACGGTCCGGTAGGGCCAAACGTCGTCGGCGCCGATCCAAAGTTAAAGCGCTATCCCTACGATCCCAAAAAAGCCAAACAGCTTCTAACTCAGGCGGGTTACCCTGACGGTTGCGATGTTCAGTTCTACTATTCCGCCGGTCGCTATCCAAAAGACCGTGAAGTTTGTCAGGTGATCGCGGCGCAGATGGTAAAGGGCGGATTCAGGGTGGAACTCATTTCCCAAGAATGGGCGCTATTCTGGGGTAAAGACGGCGTAAACGGCGGAAAGTTGCCGTTTTATTATATCGGCCGAGGATCGTTGACCGATGCGGATACACTTTATGATCAGTATTTTCGCACCGGCACGACCAAGCGGTGCAATTACAGCAATCCCGATTTCGACAAACTTATCGTAGAGCAACAAAAGACGCCCGACACTAAAAAACGGGTTGCGATATTGCAACAGGCGGGAAAGATCCTCATGGAAGATGTACCGTTCGTGCCGCTCTACAATCTTGCCGACATCTACGGGGTCGCGAAGAATCTAATTTGGAAAAAGCGCCCCGATGAAAAAATTCTCGGTTGGGACATGAAGATTGGCTAATCGTTTCCAAAACAAAACGGCAACAACTATGAAGGAGGCGCCATGGCAATAAATCGTAAGGGAGTAAATCGCAGAGATTTTTTAAAACGGGGAAGTCTCGCGGGATTGGCCGCGATTTTCGGCGACTCTTTGATCAAAATGAGCTATGCCGCATCGAAAGAGCGGCTAACCATTTTAAGCAGCGTCAGCCTGGATTCACTTCATCCGTACGCCTACACATCGAGTCCTCAATACGGCATTTGGAATCACATCCTTGAAGGTCTGGTTCAAGAGGACTATGAAAAAATGGACTATGTCGGCGTGCTGGCCGAATCATGGGAGTTTCAAGGTAAGAAGTGGGTGTTCCATCTCAAGAAGGGTGTGCGCTTTCACAATGGCTCACCTTTTACAGCTCAAGATGTAGTCCATTCCATCAACCGTATAAAGAATGACAAAAAGAGCCTGCAAAAGTCGGGACTGAAGGACATCACGGAAGTACAAGCCCAGGACGATCATACCGTGGTCATGGTTACCAAAGTGCCGAGCGCGGTGTTGCTCGACCGCCTAACCAATCGCTTTATGATCAGTAAAGCCGCGGCTGACAAGTACGGCGGCGATGTCGATCAACACCCGATCGGGACGGGGCCTTATAAATTCGTCAGCTGGCAGCGTAACGATCCGCTCGTGCTGACTCGCAATGACGATTACTGGGGGCCTAAGGCGGCGATCAAGGAGATCGTAACCAATAGAATCAAAGAAGACGCGGCACGTGTTTCCGGGCTGCTGGCGGGTCAGGGCGATGTTATCAACAACGTGCCCGTGGAAGAAATATCTCGTATCAAAGGTAATCCCCGGGTACGGATTGAAAGGGCGCAGGGACAACGCATGTACTTTCTCGTGCTCAGCCCGGCCTACAAGCCGTTCGATAACAAGCTAGTTCGGCAAGCATTTAACTATGCCATCGATCCGTCGGTCATCATTAAGCATATCTATGAAGGCAACGGCTATCTCATGAATGGACCGGTCGCGTCCAATGTCATCGGCTCAGATCCAAAGATGAAGAGATATCCGCTCGACCCGAAAAAGGCAAAGGAATTGCTGGCGAAAGCCGGCTATCCGAACGGATTGGAGGTCAAGCTCTATTTGTCGCCGGATCGATATCCCAAAGCGCGGGAGGTTTGCCAAGTCATTGCCGATCAACTAAGTCAGGCGGGGGTGAAAACAGAACTGGTTGCACAGGAATTTATAGTTTTCTGGGGCCAAGAAGGAGTCAACGGCGGCAAGCTTCCTTTTTATTATGTCGGCCGTCCCGCCATCGACGCGGATACAGTTTACGACCAGTACTTCCGCTCAGGAGTTACCAAGCGCGCGCAGTATAAGAGTGCTGAGTTCGACAAGTTGATGGACGAACAACAAAAAACCGGCGATATGAAAAAGCGCATCGCGCTGATGCAGCAGGCGGGTCGAATCCTGATGGAGGACGCTCCCATAGTGCCGCTTTATACCCTGGCCGAAATTTACGGCGTGGCCAGCAATGTGATTTGGGATGCCAAGCCGGGAGAGAGGGTTCTAGCCTACGAGATGAAAATCAAATGATAACGCCACGAGTCATTAAAGATCCTCGTCTGTTCTCCAAGTTCTTGAATTGCGATGCCGGGCTTTGTGCCCGCATCGCGATTCAAGTTTTCCGGTCCGCGCGCTTGCCTTTTGGCTCTTCAATTCACCTGCTCTTTTCCACCCGCCAAATGTTCAAAATTAAGCCCGGTACTTCACTTCTCCACCCACGAGTGTCATTTCGACTTTGAGGTCCTTGATGCGCTCGGGTTGGACTTCGAAGGGATCTTCGGCGAGGACGGCGATGTCTGCGAGCTTGCCTACTTCCAGTGTGCCTTTGTCGTTTTCCTCAAAACCCACCCATGAAGCCGTAGTGGTGTGCATCGCGAAGGCTTCGCTAACACTGATTCTTTCTTCCGGCACCCAAACGTCGCCCCAGCGCATCTTGCGTGATGCGGCAGTGGCGATATCTCGCAGCGGATCGACCGGCCAATAGCCCGGCGAATCGGAACCGCCGGCGATGATTATGCCGTTCTTCAAGAGCGTGCGGAATGGAAAAGCTTTGGTTAGCCGCTTCTCGCCGACACAATCGAGGATCGCGTCGCCGATGTAATAGGCGAAAGCGATATTTGGAATCGCGACGATCCCCGATCGTACCATTCGCTGCATGAGTTTTGGCGTGGCGAGCCAGTTGCCCATGTGTTCGATACGGTGGCGGTGATCTTTGCGCGGCGAGTGCTCGATAGCGTTTTCATAGGCGTCGAGCGCCATGTCGAAGGCTTTGTCGCCGATGGCATGGACGCAGCAGCGCAGCCCGGCGTCGTGACATACCTGCACGGTGTGATTCAGCTCGTCTTGCTGAATTCTTATAATGCCGTGGTTGTGCTCGTCGTTTTCGTAGGGCTCGTGGAAACACGCATTGCGTCCGGTGATGCCGCCGTCGATGCTCATCTTGACGCCGCCGATGCGTAGCCAGTCGTTGCCGAAGCCGGTGATGAGACCGAGCTCGATCAAGCTCTTGGATTCGATCATCGACTCGATCACCCGCGGCAAGATACTCACGCGGGCATGCATGCGGCCTTCTTTGTAAAGTTCCTGATAGGCGCGCACCGGTTCGGCATAGCGGACGATGTCGTGAACGGTGGTCACGCCGCGTTCGAGACATTGATTCAATGCGAAGACGATTCCATCTTTCAATTGAAGATAATTAAACTCCGGCGCGACTTTTTTTAGAATCAATTGCGCGCGTTCGTGCAATTCGCCGGTGGGCTCGCCGGTTTGCGGATCGTGTCTAATGTGTCCCCCGGCGGGATCAGGGGTGTCGCGTGTGATCTTCGCCGCGGCCAAGGCGGGCGTGTTACCGATGGTGACATGCGCGCCGAAGGAAATGGAAACCGGATTATCCGGCACTGCGCGATCAAGATCATGCTTATCGGGAAAGCGTTTGTCTTTGATGCGGAAGTCTTGCATCGGACTGCCATGAGCGGCGATCCACGAGCCCTTCGGAGCGCTAGCGGAGGCGTTGGCGAGGCGTTGCAGGATATCAGCGACGGAGTTCACGTCGACGTAGAAATCGCGGCAGTCGACCAGCTCCTTCTCCGCCGTACCCTTCTCTGACAGATGAACATGGGTGTCGGTCAAGCCGGGAATCGCCGTACGGCCTTTGAGATCGATGACCTCGGTATCCGGGCCGGCGAGGCGGCGAATGTCGTCGGAGTTTCCCGTAGCGACGATCCTCGATCCCGCACAAGCAAGAGCTTCGCACGTTGAGCCATTGGTCACAAAAGTGCGAATCTTACCGTTGTAAAAAATCAAATCAGGGTGGGGTAAATGACGTGACTTCATTAGAAACTATTCCTCCTTGGATAATCCAACATCTAGGCTATAGGTCCCTTCAACGTCTGAGTCAACAGTCGTTTGAAGATTACCGCTTGCGGATGAAGAGCTTGCGCATCAGGCCTTCCCACTCGTTGAATTTTTTTTCGAACTCCTCCTGTGTGTACTTGCTTTCGAGATAAACTTTTTTGAATTTTTGATCGAGCGATCCGGTATCGTTGCGTGCGGAGCTGAGGCCGCCTTTCATTGCAACCTGCTGGCCCAATTTGGAATGGAGATAATCGAGAAAAAGTAGCGCAGCGTGAGGATGGGTCGAATTGACCACCATCCCTGAACTGCCTACAGCCGCGATAACCGGATCGACCGCCCGCCACTCCACTGGGGCGCTCTTTTTCTTATGAGTAAAGATGTTCGAATTAAAGATGGTTGGAGATAAAGGGACTTCGCCCGAGGCAATCAACCCGGATAGCGCCGCCCCGGACATATTTTGAACATTGATATCCTGATCGCTGATTTTCTCTAAAAAATCACGCCCCATCACCTCGGAAACGGCGCCGATCCACTGAACGCCGGTAGTGGTTCCAGCAACGGACATCTTCCCTTTCCATTTAGGATCGAGATAGTCCTTGACAGTCTTCGGTGCTTCCGCAGGCGGTATCAATTTGGTGTTAAACCCCAAGCTGATATAGATCTCTCGATTGGTCCAGGCGAACACCCCTTTCTTGCCTTTGACTTTGCTGTCGTCATCGTAGGCACCGAGTTCCGGAGAAAGATGTTCTTGCAGAATGTTCTCGTTGAGCATGAGCTTGATGTACTCGGGGCTGGTTTCGACCACGTCGGCGATGTACTTGCCGGCGGCATGTTCTTCGGTCAACCGTTTCAGGAGCGATTTTGAATCGCTGCGCCAGACATTGGCTTTGATGAAGGGATACTTTTTTTCGAATTCCTGAGACACGGGACCGGCGACCCAGGTGTTCGACGTGTAGAAAGTCAATTGCCCTTCTTTTTTTGCACCCTCGATAAGAATTTTCTCACGGTCGGGACCCTGATAGAGAGCGAGCTCGGCCGGAGATAATGTCTTAGGCTGCGCGGCACGAGATGGCATCGGCAGCGACACGCTCAATGCGATCAGCACGGGTAGAAATCTAATCACTGCGATTATATTGACGAGCATGGTGAATCCCCCCTTATCGACAGGTCTGCCGCGCCTCGTTAGAGTTATCGCCGTTATCTTTCGAAGTGACCGAACCGATGCGCCCACAACCAGAGGTATGCGATCTTTTCATTATAAAGCTCGGAGTAGCCGACATGACCGTAGCGCGGAATGAGAACAACATGAGCGCCGCGCGTGGTCGCCGCGTACTTGGCGCCCATGAACATTTCGCGTTTGTCTTCCAGTCGCTCGCCATTTATCCAGTGGCCCTTATCGTTTTCACCCACGACCAAGAGAACGCGGATCGTCTCGAGCCAGGCGGGATCGGGTTCCTGCAAATAATCGAAGTACTCCTCGCGCGGCAACCCGGTCCGTCGTGGGTACTCTTCGAGAATGCCCAAAGCGGCGTTATGCTGGTTATCGCAAAGGCTGGTTTTCATTTGTGATCGCAGCGGCGTGACGAGGCGGATGTAATCGTCCGCACTGCCCCAGGGCGTGAGATCTTCAGGGTCGATGTATCCTGAGTTTTTAAACGAGTCCGGCGACCGCCGCGAGATGTGCTCGATGGGCACCTCTCGGTATTTTTCTGCGGCGGTTTTGTCGCGCCATTCCAACCGCCAGCCATCCGGGCCGCCACTGCCGAAGCCGACAATGCCGATGACTCGTGTTTCCTTGCTGAAACGTGTCAGGTGGGCTGCCATCGGCCCGCCGGTGGAATGGCCGAAGACGAGAAGCTCGCGGCCGCTCAGATGTTGGTCCGTGAGCAGCGCCGCGCCCTGAAGAATTGTGTTGAATGTGCACTTCAGGTTGCGATCGAGGATCTCCTCCATTGCCAGCTCTCGGTCGAAAAGATAGATCGGCTGCCGTTCGCCAACTGGTGTTTTCCAGATGCCGCCGGGAGGATAATGACCGGGATAGGTCAGCGACAAAACTTTGAAGCCCTGTGCGGCAAGCACTCGTGCCAGCCCTGGTCTTCCGTCCGGAGTGAGGTCCATGATCTTTTCGCTGCCGGCGCCGCCGTGGAAGAAAATGAAGGCTCTGTTGCTATTGACTTCCTTTTCCGGGGTAAACAGCGTCCCGTGCATGTCCCAGTCATAGCCGTTGCGATGGTACCGTACGGTTACGTCGGCGGCGGAGAACTTGCCGTCCGAGTAGGGTGGATTCAGCGCGAGCCATTCGTCCCATGAAAGTTTCAGCAACAGCTCGCGAGATCGCAGCGCGTCTTTGTACTTCTCTACCACTGCAGAATGAGTCATTCGATGTTCTCCTTTACGATAGAGTCGCGAAGCATTTCAGATACCACTGCGCTATTTCTTTTTTGGCGGATACTACCAAGCCCCCACTGAAACCGTCAACCTAAATTGGCCGGCTTAAGGAAATGGTTGAAGAACCGTGGAAAATGAAAAATAAGGGGACATCTCTTTGAGAGATCCCCTTATATAAAGATAGCAGCGGAGCTTAATTTGCCGGGCATTTCCCGGTGGTAAGATGAGCCTCGAAATCATCGGGGAAAAGTTTGAGCGCGCTCTCAATGGGAGGCCCTGGCATGGCGATAAGGCTACAAAACCCTTTGCCTTTATTGAAGGCCAAGATCTTGCCGAACTGTTCAAGAATCGGCTGGCCACCTTGTCCCTGCTGCACTTTCTTCATCATCATCGACAACGTATTGGTCTCCATGCGGCAAGCGGGGCATTGGCCGCATGATTCCGCCGCGAAAAATTCAGCGATTCGCAACACCTCTTCAACGATACAAGTTCCTTCACTGACGATACGAACAACGCCACAACCAAGAGCGGAGCCGGCATCACGCATGGAATTATGATCGAGGGGCGTATCAATCTTTTCCGGCGGCAAAAACGCGCATGATGGGGCGGCAGACATAATCGCTTTAATCTTTTTGCCGTTCTTGAGCCCACCGCCGCACTCCTCGATGAGATGACGCAAGGGAGTGCCGAAAGGC
Organism: Binatia bacterium; assembly: GCA_040877705.1. Lineage (GTDB taxonomy): Bacteria > Desulfobacterota > Binatia > UBA9968 > UBA9968 > WHTF01. The sequence goes on from JBBDNJ010000205.1 coordinate 11,613, forward strand.
AATTCGTAAACGCCCGGCCGGTTGACGTCGTCATCGAGCGCGAAGATCATCGTGCCAGGACTATCGGCGGTACCGAATTTTCGGTACCATTCAACGCTGTGTAAAAGAATCGGAGCGACGTTCGCAAGAGTCTCGACGTTATTCACCGACGTCGGCTTGCCAAAAAGTCCGACCGTCACAGGAAAAGGCGGCTTCTGTCTCGGCCAAGCCTTCTTACCTTCGATGACCTCAATAACCGCGGTATCTTCGCCGGCGACATAGTTGTGCGGAGCCGGCACGATTTCGATGTCGAGACTGAACTCGCTGCCAAGAATGTTCTCTCCCCAGTAGCCGGCGTCCTTAGCCTCAGCAAGGGCGTCGGTTATGCTTTTCGTCGCCGCCTCGTAGTGAGCGTTAATGTAAAGGTACGCCTTTGCGGCGCCGATTGCGTAGGCGGAGAGGATCACGCCTTCGATCACCAAATGTGGAAGATTTTCCATAAGCACGCGGTCTTTTTTACTGCCCGGCTCGTCTTCTCCGCCATTCATGACCAGATATCGGGGCTGCTCGGGGGCTTCACGAGTAAGAGCCCATTTTCTACCGGTCGGGAATCCGGCGCCGCCACGACCCCTGAGCCCGGCGTCGGAGACTTGCTTGATCACATCCTCGGCCGAGGTTTTAAGAACCTTGGGCAACGCGTCGTAGCCGCCACGGGAACGGTATTTCTCTAATCCCTCTCGACCCTCAGGCACACCACGGGGGAAAAGGACACCTTCCATAATTTAAAAAACCCCCGTATCTAAAAGTTGGTAGATGAGTTCCTTTAAGGACGAGTCGATCGTATCGAGTCGTTGAACATGAGGGCCGCCGGCAAGATGGTCGGTGATCTCGTCTAAGTCTTCTACATTCACTTTGGCGTACCAGTTCTTTTCGGGATAAAGCACGATGTTAGGTCCCTCCTGGCAGGCGCCGAAGCACATGTAGGGTTTCACCTCGACATCGTCGATGCCTTTTGCCGCTATTCGTTTCTCGAGCTCACCCATCAGCTGCTCCGAGCCGCGAGATTTACAATCGATATTCTGACAAACGAGACACATCCGCTTCACTGCTCTCTCCTTATGGGGTCATTACGATCGCAAGATATTCAATGCGACAAGTTGACGCGCCGGCCGGATTTAGTTCATTTGCAGCTGCGAAACCCAGTCTTTTCCCTTTATGATCTCATTCAATGCTTGCTCGTCTTGCGCCGTCGGGAGGGTTTCGGACAAATGTTTCTCGTATGCCGCAGAAGGCAGGAGTTCACCGGTAACGCTGAAACTCTTACCCACATGTTCGCCAATGGAACGGTTGAATTTCAGGTCCGGCGCATAAAGTTTAGGCTGACCTTCCGGAATGAGCTGGTTGAGTTGGTCGATCAGCTTGGCGCTCTCCGCTACATAGTGATCGCGCGCCAGATCGTTCAACCTGTCCTTATCAGCCGGTATCTTAGCTTCATGCTCGTCGAACCTTCCCTTTAATCCCCACACATACGCCCAGTTAGCGGATGAGGAATGATTAGTTCCAAACAAGTCGTAGGCCGTCGACAACCATTTGTTAAAATACTTTTGCACAATCGGAACAGGAATTTTCCCGGCGCGAAGAACGCGGGTGAGTCCCGTGTGACCGGTGAACATGTGAAAGTGCTCTTCCTTGAGCATTGCGGTCACGCTCTCAGCGAGCGGCGCAAAGGCAGAATGACTGAGCATGGTGAGCTGATATTTACCATCGCGGTCGACGAACTCGGTGTAGGTAAAGAAATCGAGCCAGTTGTTAACCGGTGCGTTGAAAGATCCGAGCAGCCGGTCGCCACGGAACGCTCTGCGCTCCAAAAGCTTGCGCGCCTCCAATTTTCCCGAATCACCGAAGTAGTTGACTAGCAGGTAACACATCTGCCAGCCGTGGCGCATCTCTTCGCTGTTCACACGGGTGAGGGCTTTACGATCGTATTCCGTAGGCGCGGTGTCCAGCAGGTTTTTTTGCTGTTCTACAGAAGCAAACTCGGTATCGCCTTGATAGACAATCAAATTCATCAGCGCGTCGCGAATGGATTGATTGGGAATTTGCCCAACCCGCTGCCATTTCGCCTGCCCTTCAAAGTCACCGAACTCGATTTCCAGCTTATGAAGTTCGCCCAGCTTGGTCTCAAATTTATAGTCCCCCAGTAATGCCGGGTCATAGCCGATATCTTTTTGCCATACACGGAAATAATCAACCCAATCATCAAAATTAGAAATTTTTACCATAGTCCGATCCTTTCAGAAGAACGTCTTTTCGAACGATCGTTCGAATTTACTGTAACCCACGGAAATGTGGAAATCAAACCCCCATCCCGTGGCAATTTTTCCCAGGCACCGGTAGCTCTCAATGGTACATCTCCAACAGCTCGACCATACCTAGTTCGCGCATTTGCTCGAACAGATATCTCTTTATTTCGCCGACTGTATCCATCTCAAGAACGATTCTTGCCATGGATTTGGCCGATTCATAGGTCACAGAACGTATGGTTTTCTTGATTGCGGGAACATAGAGAGAACCCATGCTGAACTCCTCTAAGCCCATGCCTAGTAGCAGAAGAGCGCACAGGGGATCGCCGGCCATCTCGCCGCACATGGCGACTCTCTTACCCTCCTTTTTACCTGCTTCGATTGTTGTATGAAGAGCAGCGAGAACGGCTGGATGAAGCGGCTCGTAAAGATTCGCCACTTTCCGGTTGCTGCGGTCAACCGCCAGTATGTACTGGATCAGATCATTGGTGCCGATGCTGAGAAAGTCGACCTCCCGGAGAAATCGCTCAGCGAGCTGAACGGCCGCTGGAACTTCCACCATAATGCCAAACTCCATCTGCCGATCGAAAGGGGTGGATTCCCGCTGCAGCTCATCCTTGGCTTCGGCCAGCAACTCCTTGACCTTGAGGATTTCTTCCAACCCCGAGATCATCGGAATCAATAGGCGAACGCGTCCCAATGTTCCTGCTCTCAGGATCGCACGCAGCTGCGTCTTGAAGATCTCTTCAACGTCAAGTGAGATCCGAATCGAGCGCCAGCCCAAAAATGGATTTGGCTCCGCGCCAATGCTGCGCATGTACGACGGATATTTGTCGGCGCCGATGTCCAGTGTCCGAACCGTCACCGGTTTCCCGGCCATGCCCTCGATGACGCGCTTGTATAGGGAATACTGTTCCTCTTCGCTGGGAAAATCGCGGTGGGATAAAAACGGAATCTCGGTTCGATAAAGGCCCACACCCTGAGCGCCGTGCAGATGAGCAAAGGCGATGTCGCTTAACAGACCGATGTTGGCGTAGAGTGAAACTCTATGACCGTCGATTGTTTCCGCGGGATCTTCCTTTAATTCCTCGAGCTCGCGGTTAAGGGCCGCATAGTCTCGCTCCAGCCGATCATACTCACGGACGACTTCCTGATTCGGATTAACGTAAAGCACGCCGGAATTACCATCGACGATGACGGAATCGCCGTGATGAACCGTATCCATTAACCCCTCGATAGCGACTACGCTGGGAATCTCAAAAGATTTCGCCAAAATCGACGCATGGGTCGTTACCCCACCGGTGGAGAGTGCGATACCGCGGAAGTGGTCGCCTTCAAGCATACTCAGGTCGGCAGGGGAAAGATCTTCCGCCACCAGCACGGCGTCACTGGGTACCTCGATATGTTGATCGGGTGTGCCAGAAAGGTTTTCCAGAAGTCTTTGCGCGGCGTCTTTAACATCCCCGGTTCGCTCTCTTAGGTATTCGTCTTCGATGTGGGATATCGAGTTTAGATACTGCTCGAAGACAATCCGTATGGCATATTCCGCAACGTAATTCTCTTTACGAATGAGGGCTTCGATCTGCTGAATGATGGCCGGATCTTCAAGGATCAGCCGATAGACGTCAAAAATCGCCCCCTCTTCGCGCGAGATCAGATTGCTCATTCTGCGCTTGACCACGTTAATCTGCTCGATGCCTCGCTCCACCGCGCCGCGGAACCGTTCAATTTCGTGTTGCGGATTTCTGGCGCGCCTTTTTGGAATGGCGGTAAGATCCATACGCGGCTTCAGAACGTAGGCCTTGCCTCGGCCGAAACCGGGTGAGGCGGCCAATCCAACCAATCGGCCGCGCCACTTGTGGGAGATTTTAGAAACCTTTTCACCGCGGCGGCCTTCATAGGAGCGGAGCCTGCGCAAAGCATCGACCATGCGCTTCTGGTATTCCTTGCGCTCGCGTTCTTTATTTCGCAACGAATCGAGGAGCCGGGCCTGGACGATAATACTTGCTGCCTGAGACGAAATCGCGATGAGCAGACGGATCTCGTCCCGAGAAAACTCGCGCCGCCGCGAGGTTTGAACGACGAGAACGCCGAGGGGTGATTTGTTTTCGAATAGCGGCACGCCGAGGAACGAGTGAAAGCGTTCCTCGCCCGTCTCGGGAAAATATTTGTAGCGCGGATGGGCGAGCGCATCAACCACCATAACTGGCTTCATTCGCTCGATCACTAAACCGGTTAAGCCTTCGCTGGTGCCCATCGATACTTTGCCGATGGACTCCTTATCTAAACCCTTCGTCGCACGCAACGTAAGCCGCTTCTTTTGTTGGTCGAGAATATAAAGCGAGCAGACTTCGGTCTCCATCCGCTCGCGTACTGTCGTCACGATATTTTGCAGCATCTCCTGAAGATCATGAGAGTGGGTGATCAGCGTGCTGATATCTTCGAGAATCGTCAGGTGAGGGTGGACTTCGGAAATCGATTTTTTAGTTTTGGCCATAGATGCAAATGGTTAGAGGAGACTCCTTTTATAGAACACAAATTTGCAATTTTCGCTAGCGAAGCCTTACCGGCAGGCGGGCTTAAGAGGTCTTTTGGTGTCCCGATCACAAGGCGTACGATTGCAGCGACATGGTGACGATGTGATATATTAACGGGTATGAGCCCAATTGCCGGTGTAAAAGGCATGCGCCATATCGCTCTCAAGGTAAGGGATCTCGCGAAAGCAAGGAATTTTTATCAGAATGCGCTCGGTATGGAGGTTGTCTGGGAACCGGACCGGCAAAACGTTTATCTTTCGTCCGGCTGCGATAATATCGCGCTACATGAGGTGGCACCGGACTTTCCTGCGGGTGCAGTCGAGCAGCACCTCGACCATTTCGGCTTCGTGGTCGAAAGCATCGAACGAGTCCAAGAACTCGAACAGGAGTTCCGCGCCAAGGGGGTTAGGATTGTCCATCCATTTAAGATCCACCGCGACGGTAGCGCCTCCTTCTATTGCGCCGACCCCGACGGGGTCGTGATTCAGATGCTTTATGAACCTCAGCTAAGTGCGCAGGCGCTTAAGTGACGGAGGACCGAAATGGTGTCGCCGCGATGATTCAACCCTAGCCTCCGAAGACGTCGTACGCCGAGTTCGACTGCTTGATCTTTCCTCAACGTGCCCCTGCCGCCTTTTTCTGGCTCACTTCATTTAAATGTCTATTCAAGAAATCCAACGTGCGCGTCCAAGAGGTTCCGTCGGCTTCCGGTCGGTAACCGTCCCAACCTTTTCGGTTGAAAGCATGGCCGGCATTGGCATAAAAATAAAATTCATGCGCCTTGCCTAATCGGGTAAGCTCCGCATCGAGGCTGCGCATTTCATCGGCCGGTGGATTTTTATCTATACATAACGACATAAGTAATTGCGCATATAGTCAGAAGGTGAGATCAT
>JBBDNJ010000206.1:0-17299 GCA_040877705.1 Binatia bacterium
CATACTCCGACACGGACTTACACCGTGCTGTTGTAGCGCCATCACGGGCGCACGACGGCCGCTGCGCGCGGCGAGCATATAGCAGATCGGCTCATCGATCGGCGCGCCCTTGCCGCCGAAGTCGCCGCCGATCGCCACCGGGTTCACGCGGATCTTTTCTTTTGGAATGCTGAACGTCTGCGCCATGCTCTGTTTGAGGCCATGCGGCACCTTGTTGGGCGACCACATCTGCACCCGCTCCTGGTCGTCGATCCATACCAGGCAACAGTGGGGCTCGATAAACGATTGATGCACGCGCGGCACCGTAAACGTATTGTCGACGATCAAATCAGCTTGCGCGAATCCGGCTTCGACATCGCCGCGGGTAAATACATCGTGCACGAAGCGATTGGTCGGGTGATCCAACGGTTTCGGCAGTCCTTGGTAACTGCCCACGTCGGGATGAATAAGCGGGGCGCCTTCCTGCAAGGCCGATTCAGGATCGAATACCGCAGGCAGCTCTTCGTATTCGATTTGGATAAGGTCCAAAGCGTTCTCAGCCTGCTCCAGGGTCTCCGCCGCCACGGCCGCGACGCGCTCGCCCATAAAACGAGCCCGATCCTGCGCCAGCACGGAAATGTCGCGATAACGCCGCCCGTAGAGAATCCCGCGCACATCGTTTCCCGTCAGTACCGCGCGCACGCCCGGGGCCTTCTCGGCGCGCGACACATCGATACTCTTGATGCGCGCGTGGGAGTAGGGACTGCGCAGCGTCTTTGCCCAAAGCGTGCCGGGCAACAGCACGTCCGAAGTGTAGCGTGCTTCACCGGTCACTTTTCCAGTATTATCGGTGCGCGGTATCGATCGACCAATGACTTGGTAGCTCACGAGAGATCCTCCTCACGAACGATGAAGTGTTAGAGTATTGTTTCGTTCCGAGTACCCACCAGTCCACGACTCCATCACTACAATACTCCCGGTTTATAGATGTCTCTTCTCCTTATAGTACTTCATAGTACTTCGCGGGTCATCTGATAGCCCTTCTTCCGCGAGAGCTTTTTCGAACGAGGGATCAAGTTTTGCGCACTCTTGGACTAGACGAGTTTTCTCGAGGCGCGCGAGTTTCTCCGCTACGGCTTCCTCGATGGCCTGAGTACGGTTGGGAAAGACTTGCTTCTTAACCAGTTGATCGAGTCGATTCAGGGTGGATTCATCCAGGGAGATTGCAACTTTGGATTTTGCCATAACTCACCTCTGGTATGACAACACTTCATACCAGGCTCGGAGTCAAGGCAATGCTGGCTGGAAATAGGTCGGCTCATGACTCTCATCCGATTGTCACTTATTTATCTGTGCTGCAAGGCGGCCATTTGCACGGTATTCATCAACTCTAGGCTTGTCCCCATTATTGTATAAGACTTGAGGTATGCATCTTCCTGTGAACCCGCCAGTTTTGCCGATGCTCGCCAAGCGGATCGGCGAATTACCGGTAGGCGGAACATGGATCTTCGAACCGAAATGGGATGGGTTCCGGGCCCTGGTGTTTCGCGACGGGGACGAGATCCTGATCCAGAGTCGCGATGAAAAATCGCTGAACCGCTACTTTCCGGAACTGCTCGAGCCGCTCCGGTCACAGTTGCCCCCTCGCTACGTGCTTGACGGCGAAATCGTCGTTGCGAAGAATGGTGCGCCCGACTTCGATGCCCTGCAGCTCCGCATTCATCCCGCTGCGTCGCGGGTGAAGCTTCTTTCACAGGAAATCCCGGCATCGATCGTGTTATTCGATCTCCTCGGCGAGGGGGACCGAGATCTGCGGGGCATGGCGTTCCAAGGTCGTCGAGCAATACTGGAATCGCTGCTTTCATCTGCAGCGCCGCCAATACACCTGACGCCCGCAACCAGCGAATCAAGCATCGCGGCGGACTGGTTTCGTCGCTTCGAGGGCGCTGGTCTCGACGGCGTCATCGCTAAGCCGGTTTTGGGAACCTACGAATCCAATAAGCGCGTGATGCTCAAGATCAAGCACGAGCGCGAGTGCGATTGTGTCGTTGCCGGCTTTCGCTGGCACAAGAAAGGTGCGCGCACGGCTGTTGGCTCGCTCCTGCTCGGCCTTTTCGACTACTCCGGCGCGCTGCAGCATGTCGGCGTCTGCGCCAGCTTCACGGAAAAGAAGCCGAGCGACTGCACGTATGCCCAGCTCGAAGTCGTTCCACCCCAAGAGCTGGCGGTGATTTTCGCCGGCGGTCGCTGAATTTCTCTACCTCTGATGCTGCTTCGAAGCGCGCCGGTTACGCCATTCACGCGTCGGGTCCTCATCTGGGTCGGGGGTTTCTTGCGGTGGGCGCAATCCTTCTGGCACATTTCGCAGGTTTACTCGGATGCGGGTCCAGGTGGACGATCTGCCACGCATGGAATCGATCAGCACGTCGTCCACGGCGAGATGGGTGGCCACTTCGGGATGTTTACTCTTCCACCTTTCCAGACCGGCGAGGGCCGCTTCTCGGTCCGGAGAGTTCGCGACCACCAGAAGTGGCGCCCTGATCCGTGGCTTCTTGGCGGTGGGTTTCTTCACTGCGGAGCGGGCGCGCGAAGGGGCCACGCGCGGCGCTTCGCCCTCCATCTTACGAAAGTGTGGCGGCCAGGGTGCGTCGCCGAGACCTGCCGCCTCGTCTTGTGCCGCGAGCTCCAGCAGCTTTTCGAGCGAGCCTGGCGCCGTGTCGATGCCTGCGTGCGGATCACCGAACTCCGCGAAGCGCTTGGCAATCGTGAGCACGGTGAAGTCGGCCGGGTCGCAGTCGGGGACCTCATGCCAGTAAAGTGGCGTGGACACACGGCCGTCGGGAAGCGGGCGCACGGAATAGGCAGAGCAGGTCGTGCGGTCCTTGGCGTTCTGGTTGTAGTCGAGGAACACGCCGTGACGCTCCTCCTTCCACCACTTCGAGCTGGCCAGGGCCGGTAGACGCCGCTCGACTGCACGCGATAACGCGAGAGCGGCGCGGCGCACCTGGACGAACGTCCAGCGCTGTTCGAGCCGCACATTCACGTGCATTCCCCGTGAACCGCTCGTCTTGGGCCAGCCACGAAGCCCCATCTCCTCGAGAAACGATTTCACCTCGAGAGCAACACGGCGCACGTCCTCCCAGCCGACGCCAGGACCTGGATCGAGATCGACGCGCAACTCGTCCGGGTGCTCGAGATCGCCGGAACGCACGGGGTGTGGATAGAGCTCGATACAGCCCAGGTTCACGATCCACGCGAGCCCCGCCGCATCATCGACGACGACTTCCTCCGCTTTGCGGCCCGATGGGAATGACAGCGTCACGGTTCGCAACCACGAGGGCCGCTTGGCGGGCGCGCGTTTCTGATAGAACGGCTGGCCTTCGGCACCGTCGACGAAGCGCTTGAGAACGAGCGGACGATCCCGGATTCCAGCGAGAGCGCCCGGCGCGACCGACAGATAGTAGCGCACCAGATCGAGTTTCGAGAGCTTGGTCTGCTTAGAAAAATACGGCTTGTCGGGGTGGGTCACACGGACCTCGCGTCCCTCGATCGACAGAACCGCGGCTGTGTCATCCTTCATCACTGAATCAGGCTAGTTTCCAAGATCCTGAAAAGAAGTTTGTCCAGCTAGTCAACAGCGTTCCCTTGCGCATCCCAAGACGAAGCTACCTCCGCGCCAATGACGGGCAAACCGTTGCTAAGTGGACCTGAGCGGCGCGCATACGCGCCGGCGTGAAGTTCGATGCCGCTGTTCATTACACGGCGTCACCTTCTTTAGAGTAGTCGGTGGTCAGCCATCGTTCCGGACGCATGCGGATAAGTACGTTGTCGGCATGGTAGGTAAGTTTCGCGTCTCCTCCACATAGCGGTCGCCCATTTCTTTTCCGAGATAACGGCGGGCGAGCGGGCGCAGATCGCGCTCGATATCCGCCGCTTCAGTAGAAATGATGGCACCCTCCACGCTGACGTACTTGTACGGCGGATTTTCCGTCTGCACACATAGACTAAATCTGCCGGCCCGCGCGAGCAGTCGTCCCTTCCGCGACTCCCTACCGGTCATGATTCGCAGATCTCCTCCCGAATCATAGGTATACCAGATTGGCACCGTGAGCGGTCCTCGGCCTTCGTCGGAAATACTAATGATGCCGACGTGAACATCGGCCAGAAACGCCTCGCGCTCTTCTTTGGTCATGATGAGCGACATTTTGTCCTCCGTGTTCAAGGTATTCAGACATGTCGCATTCCTTCGCGACACAGATCAGGGTACGCAACCTTAGAAAAACTCTAACTACTTGATCGTTATCAAGTCAATTCAGGCAATGAACGTATCCGTCCAACGGTGGGCGATGCTGCCCAGGTCTTCTCGGACACGGCCATGTTTAATTGCGCCTCAACCACAAGTGGCGGAGGACAATGACTCCCGCTGACCGTTCGTTCTCTAAGTAACTGAACGTGCGCTGGTGTTTGGAGATTGCAACCTGCTCAGCAAACGCCGTCTTTCTTGTGCATGGCAAGACTCCGGGCCGAAAGATATCGATATCGGCTCTTTGCGATTCGAGGCAAGGGCTTTGGAGAGTTTTGGGACAAGGAGAGTCCCATAGGGTCAAATCTTTTAACCTATGACATTCGTAATAACATGCAGAGGATCGGCTTGGGTGGCGCTGTCGGAATCATTCACCCATCGTGCGGAGGGTCGCAAGGGCCCCAACCGCGGGAGATTCTATGGTTTCCAGCCCGTTTGCATCAGCTCGCTGTCCGCTTTCTTGGCAAAGCTGAAATCGTAGGCGCCCTCGATGGGAACTTCCTTTGTGACTTTTGAGGACCTCGCGAACGATGTCGAGATCGTTTTTCTGCGTTTCTTCGTCGACGTCATTGATGGTAAAAGTTCCAATCATGCCATCGTATGTGCGCGCGGCCAATTCCCTGTCTAACTCGGAAAATCTCATCATCGCGTCCCTCGCGAGTTAGCGGTTCTGCTTGACCAGGCGCATAGCCTTGAGCAGGGCGAGCGTGAATCCTTTGGATCACAAGAGGATTCGCGCCAGCTTGCCGAGGTTCATAATTTCCCATATTATGAACGTCGTGGAAGGAGGTAAGCTATGAAGGCTGCATCTTTACGTCACAAGCACCTGCAACTGGATCAAGGAAAGTTGGATCGGGCGAGGAGGATTTTGGGGGCAAAGACTGAAACCGAGGCACTGGATCGTGCGCTCAGCATCGTTGTGAGCGAAGCCGACATCAATAAGGCTCTCGGGAGGGTACGTGGGAAAGGCCGCATTCGAAAGGTCTTCCCTTAGAAATGCAACGGGTGATCATCGACACAAACGTTTACATTGACTGGATGAACGACGGTCTATACGAGGCTGTCATTTTTCAACGCGACACCGTGAAGCATCTTAGCGCAGTCGTGATCATGGAACTTGCAGCAGGAGCTTTTTCGGTGAGAGACCGCAGACTTGTACGCGACGTAGCGTCGGCCTTCGCAAGAGTCGGTCGGATCGTTGCCCCGACCGTTTCGATGTACCAGGAGGCCGGCGAAGTGCTGCGCAAGCTTCAGGACTCTTTGGGTTATACACTGTCCAGTGCTCACGGCCTGGTGAATGATGTCTTGATTGCGCTATCGGCTCTATCCATTGGCGCGGTCGTCATCACGCAAAACGACCGAGACTTTGCCGCAATTCAAAAAATCCGGCCCTTCAAGTTATCGATAGCGGGTGGTAATTGAACAGGCCACGGGTCGATGACCAGGGCCTGAACCTTCATTTCACCGGCTGCCTTCTGAGAGGTTCTTCCTACGCGATATTGCGGCAAGCCCGCATGGTCAGCTCGCCCTCCGCCGTCTTTCCAAAGCTGAAATCACAGACGCGCTCGCTGGGCAGTTCCTTTGTGACTTTGAGAACCTCGCGAACAATATCGAATGTTCAAATCGTTCAACCGCTTCGCTCCGTTCAAGCCGTTGTGAGTCCGCCTGGTTTCAATCGTTCCAAACGTTTCAGTCGTTTAAGAATCGAACGCTGATAAAATGTCAGCGATAAATCTCATGAGTGCCGACATCATAATAGAGAACTTCGCTTGGGCCGAGAAATCGAAATAGGACGCGGTACTATCGGTTGACTTAATAGGCCCACTTAGCTGAAAGCTTCCCTTTTAGTTTGTGGATCCGGAGGCGTGGATCAAAGGCGTCTTTACGAAACCACTGATCTTTGCGGGTTGCAAGATTGCGAATGTGCTTGGGTAATCGGAGATACGCCTTCTCAAAATCGGCTGTTATATGAACAGTCGAAATCGGCCGGGGCATCCGGCTACCGACCGAGCTCAGCTAAAGAGGAGACGCTCTTCGTTCGTCCTCGACGGTAGGCGGCATCGCCGCGAGATATTTTCTCCAGCGCATCGCTGACTTCGGTGAGACGGCGCTTTAGAGCGGCATACTCTGCGGCATCGACAAGCACCACTTTTTTTCCGGCCAGTTTCTTCGGGACGCGAATCGACATCAGAACTACCGCCTTTCATATCTCCGCACCAAGGACGGCGTCGAGATCGATCTCATTATCGAAAGGCCGGGAATGAAGCGTGCCCTTGTGGAAATTAAATCCACGGAATGGACAACCGACGAAGACGTCCGTTCACTGCTTATCCTAGGCAAGGACGTGCCCAACAGCGAAGCATTTTGCCTCTCACGCGATCCAACGGCAAAAAAAATCGGCGCCGCTTCCTGCCTACCGTGGCAAGAGGGTCTTGTCCAACTGGGCTTGTAGACCCGGCAATCCGAAAGCCGCTTAGGTTTTTGCACCTATAGCGAAAAAAAGGGCCAGCTCGCGCTGACCCTAAATTTGACCGCGGCCTCGTTATTCTACAGGCCGTAGAACGCCCGGGAGTTGGTCTCGAGAATCTTGTGGGCTTGGGCGTTGCTGATCCTGCCCTCGTCCACCCAGCCGCGGACTTCGTCCAGCGCGCTCAGGTTGGCGGAGATGTCGGTATGGCTGTAGTCGGTGCCGATCATCAGGTTATCTTCGGTGCCGAACTTCAGAAGAGACTCGATGTCGTCAATCGGGTCGATGGTGACGAACAGCCGGTTGGCGCGGAACAAATCCGGTTCCAACTCAAACAGGCGCGGCAATCGAGTCTGTTGACCTCGCAGGGTCACGCGTTTTTGCGCTCCCAACTGGGAGATCGTATAGGGAATCCACGAGGCCCCCGACTCGATGAGCCCAAAGCGAAGGTTCGGAAACTTCTTTGCAATCCCGGAGCTCACCAGCGCGCTGCAGGAGTACATGATGGGGAAGCCCCGGTCCCATTCGCTCGCCGGAAGCGGATGGCCGGTGTGGATACACAGCGGCACGTCGAGCGCGCTGGCTTCTTCGTAAATGGGAAAAAAGTGCGGGTCGGTGACCTTCCTGTCGAGGTCGAAGCCGCGCTTGAAGATGCCGCAGGCGCCGTGCTCTTTCGCCCACCGCAATTCTTCGACAGCCTTGTCGGGCTGCAGCAGCGGCAGCACAGCCGCCCAGCGTAGCCGCCCGTTTGTCGGCGCGCATTTCTCGGCAAGCCAGCGGTTGTAGGTCGTGGTCAGGGCCCATTCGGCTTCCGCGTTGCTGGTATTGTAGCGGATGAAAAAGGTCGGGAAGATGACCTGTACTCCTACGCCCATCTTGTCCATGTGGGCGAGGCGGCCCGGCACGTCCTCGAGCTCTCGTAGGACCCGGGGAGGATGGTTGACTTCATCTCGGATGGCACGGTTCTGCAGCCTGCCCTCAACCACCCAGCAGCGGCTGTTCGTCGGGTTATAGCCGGCTCGTTTGGCCTCGTCGGGCGGCATCGCAATCGTCACCGGTATGTACTTCGCGTAGGTCGTCCCCTCCAGATTCTTCCAGGTGGCTTCGGACTCATCGACATGCGTATCGGCATCGATCATTGGCATCGGGATAGCTCCTATTCTTCACTAAAATAAAGTCTGCTCTTTCGATGTACTCTAGACAAACAATTACCTGCTAAGGTAAAGATCCAATATAATTCGATCCTGCGGTTTTTTAAACAACCCGGCGAAAACAATGAGCCTTAACCCCTATTGTATAGCTTGATCGCTCGCAGGCTTAGGGATACAACCTTGTAAGATCAGCCATCGCGGACGATCGCCTCCCGTGTACAACTGAAAGAGATTAAGACAACCATGAATACGACGACAGATGACCTCCGGGTCATGACCTCGGGCGCTTTTACCGCGGCCTATCTCGAGCTCGTTCCCCGACTCGAATTCCTGACGAAGAAAAAACTCGTGACCGCGGCAACGTCCATAGGGACGGGGGAGACCTCCATTCCGAATCGGCTGCGACGCGGTGAACCCGTCGACGTTGTCATTGTCGCGGACGCCGTGCTTGTTGGATTCATCAAGGACGGCCTGATCATGGCCGAAAGCTATACTCCCGTCGCACGCTCAGCCATCGGCATGGCGGTGCGGGCAGGAGTCACCAAGCCGGACATCAGCACGCTAGACGCGCTGAAGCGCACGCTTCTGCAAGCGCAATCCATCGCCTACTCCGCCAGCGTAAGCGGCGACTACCTCTCCACCGAGCTGCTTCAGCACTTGGGAATAGCCGACCAGGTGCTAAGCAAATGCCGGCGCATCGAAGGCGGCGACCGAGTCGGCGCCGTGGTCGCACGCGGAGAGGCAGAAATCGGTTTCCAGCAGTTGAGCGAGCTCCTCCCCGTGACCGGCATAGATCATGTGACACCGCTGCCGCCGGAAGTGCAGAAAGTCTCTGTGTTCTCGGCCGGCGTCGCGCTAAGCACCAGTGATTCGGACGCGGCTCACGCGCTTATCAGATTCCTCGCCTCGCCGGAGGCGGCCCACGCCATCATAAAGAGCGGGTTGGAGCCAATAGGAAATCGCTGAAGCCGGAGACTAAGATCTGAGCGTTCAAATCGTTCCAGACGTTCAAACCGTTCAAACCGTTCAAGCCGTTTAAGAATCGGATCGCTGACGACTACAGACTTAGAGGAACGACGGTCAGACCTGAGTATTGAGTTACTTGTTCGAGTCGATCACGCTTGCAGTTGGTCATGGTAGCGGCTCGGCTTAAAGCTTTCAGGATTGTATTTTCCGCCTTACTACTCTCCGCTTTTTAATAGAAACAACTCGCGGGTATTTTCATCGTGGCTAGTTCAACCTGACCCTATCAACTCCATCAACTTCACTTCTACGTGCGCTCATAATCTCTCTCATCCATGTTTTCTTTTCTAGCGATATGGTATCCAAGGAAAATTTCTTGGCTGATCGTAATTTTCCTGGACCATTTCGGTTGTTGAGGACAAAGTAGAGTGATCAAAAAGTCAAGGACCGAGAACGTCAATCTAATGGAGGACAAATGAAAGATGTAAAAGGATTTTTCGGAAACCCATTGCAGGAGGCAACTACTAAAAAATTAGTCACGGCCCGGCAGACGCTGCGCCGTGCCCTGCCTCTCGCCCTTTTGTTAGCAAGTTTGTGCGTAAGCCCCGCGATGGCCGCCGGCCCTACCGGTTGGGGAATCGGTTCCTGCAGGGAGGTCACCGCCTTTCCGGCCAATCTGGCCGAACCCGGCGTTTACTGCCTGAGCTACAAGCACATCGACTTCCCTCTTGCTTCAGGCGCCCTCATCACCATCTCAGCGGATAATGTCGTTCTCGACCTGAACGGCGCCACCCTGGACGGCACCCCCAAGGGCAGCGCGTATTCCTACGGTATTCGTGCTTACGGACACTCGAACATCACGGTGCGCAACGGCACCATCAGAGGTTTCAACTACGGCATCTCGCTGACGGCTCCTCTGGGGTACGTTAATACCCGCGTGCGGCCCAGCCACAGTTTTCTGGTCGAGAACATTCGGGCTATCGAGAACAGGACAGCGGGAATAGAAGTTGTCGGCTACGACAGCGAGATCCGAGGCAACTACATCGCTCACACCGGCGGCTCCCCGGATCCTCGGCTTTCAGGCCACGCCTGGGGCATGATCGCGGGAGGGACAGGACTGCGCATTATTGACAATGACGTGACTCACACGCACGTCAATCTCGCCCACAGCGGCGGCGTTACCACCGGCATTTTCCTTTCCGGCGCTTTGAACGCGATGCTCGTGAATAATCGCATTAGCGAAGCCAACTTTGGAATCTACGGCGGCGTTAACTGGGGCAAGTACCGCGACAACATCACGATCAATGTTGGGGTCCCCTATACCGGTGGCACAAACATCGGCAACAATAACTGACTCATATAGAAGCACTGGCCGATCTAATTGCGGGGAACATACGTACCGGGTGGAGGCACAAGGTTCGCACTCGATCTTGAGTTATTTCGTTCGACTCGCTCACACTTACAACAGCCGAATCGAGACTGCGAGTAAATATTGCTTTCACTATTCGCAGTCTGGATCCAGCAAAAACTCGATCTATTTTTTCGATCGTGCTACCTTACGGCTTCTTTGCCGCTCTCGCCCGCTTTAATTCGATAGCTTGAGCAAAGAATCAAGTTAGCTCGATGACCACTGAAAACTCCGGCTCCATTTGGACACGTGCCTTTGCGCTGCTCTGCCTGGCTCAGTTCTTGGGCTATGCGCAGCATTTCATGCTCGCTCCAGTCTTGCCTCTCTATGTGACGGATCTCGGCGGATCGCCGTTTGTGGTTGGAATGGTCCTCGCCTCCTTTGCCGTAACCAGCGTGCTCATTCGCCCGCTTGTCGGCCACTGGGCGGATCGCTGGAGCGAGGCCGGCGTACTCATCTCCGGCCTGCTGTTTCAGGGCGCCAGCATATTCTTATGCTTATTGCCGAGGATCGAAGCCGTGATGCTGGCCAACGGGCTAAGAGGGATCGGCTGGGCAGGGCTGAATACCGGCGGCTATTCCTTGTTGGCGCTAACCGCTCCTGAGTCTCGGCGAGGCGAAGCCTCGGGTCTTTACAGCGGCGTTCAGAGCGCCGCCACGATCTTGTTTCCCGCCTTTGCCCTCTGGTTGCTCGCTGTACCCTTCGGCGGATTTGCCGTCGTCTTCACGGTCACTGCGGCGCTCTCCGTTATCGGCGCGGGCGCCGGCGCGCTCATGGCGCGCTACTCCCCGCGCGTGATTCGCGCGCCGCACCTCGAAGCGTCACGTCCATGGTGGCGCGAAGTGTTTCACTTTGTCGAACCGGAGATTTTGCTGCCCTCCCTTCTTCTCCTATGGTTGAATCTCTCGCTGCCTTCGATGACCAACTTTATCGTTCTCTATGCTCGCGAAATCGGCATTGAAAATTTCGCCGTCTATTTTATCGTCAGCGGCTTAACCAGTCTGCTCGCGCGCCCCGGGCTAGGCCGGCTTTCCGACAAAATCGGCCGCGCTCGCTCCATGGCGGCCGGCTTTTCGCTACAGGTGCTCGCTTTATTTTTGATGACCCTGGTCTCGAGTCTGCCAGGGGTGCTGGTCGCCGGGATCTTATACATGCTCGGCAATGCCATCGGCAGCTCGACAACATTGGCGTTAGCGTTGGAACGAGCCGATCCACGACGCCGGGGTAAAGCCATGGCGACCTTTTCGGTGGCGTATCCGCTGAGTTATGGCGTCGGCTCGGTGTTGACCGGCGGTACAGTGGAAGTCGCCGGTTACCTGGGAATGTTCTTAATTTTAGCCGCGCTCCAAGCGGCGGGTTTATTTTTCGCACGGATGAATCGGCAAAGCATGACGTCCCGCGCCAATTAGGGAGGGGCGCGAGCGTCGCTGCACGATCCAAATTCGTTGCGGTTACTGCGTCAGGCTGTAGAATCTTCGCGGATTATCTTCGACGATCTTTCGATGCATCGCCGCGCTGATCCCGCCGCTTTCCTTCAATGTCGACAGCGCGGACAGCTCGGTCGAAGAGTCGGCGTGGCCGTAATCGGTGCCGATCATCAGTGTATTCTCACCCATGCAGCTCTTGATCAGGTACGGCACGTCGTCGCCGATCTGGCAGGTTACGAAGATGCCGGAGCGCTCTAGAATATCATCCGGCAGTTTGCTATTGACCATGTCGAGCCGGCGCCGCAACTCGTAAATAACCCACGGCACCCACGACGCCGCCGTCTCGATGAAGCCGAAACGAAGCTTCGGAAACATTTTTGGAATACCGCCATTCATGATTCGGAATAGCGCGCCGACGTTGAAAATTCGGTATTGATTAAAAAAATCACGGCTGCCGTCCGGGTTGACCATCATATCGACCGCCGCCGCGCTGCCATTAGCTTGGTGCAGTCCGATGCAAAAATCGATTTTTTGCGCCTGCTCGTACAAAGGGAAAAAATAGGGATCGGTAATCTGCCGTGCCCCCTCGAGCGGACGCATGAAAATTCCGCAGGCGCCGTTCTCCTTGGAAAACTTCAACTGATCGAGCGCATCGGGCATGCTCAGCAACGGCAGAGTCGCCATCCAACGCAAGCGCCCCCTCGCTTTGCCTCCAGACATCCGCCAACCAACGATTGTAAGCGCCGCACAAAGCGACATCCGTATCCGGCCTTTCCGTGCACTGATCGAGAAAAATGCTCGGGTATAAAACCTGGATGTCGATACCTAGCGCATCCATGTGCTGTAGCCGCGCAGGGACATCGACGAGATCGCGCGTCACCATCGTCGTCGCCATGTCGCGACCGATCTCGGCGGATTTTTTTATCAGATCTTCTTTGCTGAACGTGAAGCGAAACAGGCCGCGGATTTTCCCGTCGATCACCCAGTGCGCTCTTTGAGTATCGCCTTCGGGTTTAAACAACATCGGGCGAAATTTGTTTTCAGAAGCCGTGAGGTAATCCCACGTATGGGGACTTTCGACCACATGAGCGTCTGCGTCAATCCATCCCATGGCTATCTCCTCCTTATGACGATCTGCAGTCAGTTATCGGTGCAAGTGCTTCCGGTAACCATGACAACTTTCCCCGCCATCAAACCCCATACCTTGTACTCCTGCTCCAACCGCCGCCATCTCCTTCCGGCTTCATTTGCTATCAGCTTTCGCTATCACCGCGAAATCATCACTGTCAACAGCGGCCGGCGTGGTTGGCGTCTCTCGATTAGAGCTCCCTTTCTTGCCGAGCCAGAAAATAATTCTATAGACACGAAAGCGGGTTTGCGATAATGACGCCGGGAACCGTATTGCTTCTGTGATCGAAACATGAATGTTCACAAGAATCAGCGAAGCTTGTTGCGCCTGAGTAGGTAGATGATTTAAGGATGGTATAAGCAAGTTAAAAAGCCCCCGATAAAGGAGATTGCCGCGATGAAGAGCCGTCTGTTTATTGTCCTTTCGGATTGATCAGTTTTTTTCTCGCAACCCCGCGCCATGTTCAGGCACGGAGCTACATCGCTTATATCTCCGATTCGACGAATTCTTCGGTGATCTACTGGATCGCCAAAGAGGCGGGCATCTTCAAAAAGCACGGGCTCGATCTCGATACCATCTTCATTAACGGCAGCGTTCGCGGCATTCAAAGCTTAATCGCCGGAGATCTAGGTTATAGCGGCGCGGTCGGCACCGCTGTCATCAACGCCAAATTGGCCGGCGCGGATATCGCCATCATCCAGAGCCAGATGAATACCTTGCCTTACTTCATCATCGGCAATGCCAACATAAAATCGCCGGAAGGCTTGAAGGGGCGTTCCGCAGCGGTGCACATTCCGGGCACCTCGGCGGATTTCGCCATGCGGCTTGCCTTGTCAAAGGTCGGCGTTCCCTATTCGGATATTAAAGCTATCACGGTTGGCGGCGCCCCGGCCCGGCTCGCAGCGGTCACAAACGGCCAAACCGATTTCACGGTGGTCACCGACGGCGAGCGCATTCAAGCCGAAAAACTGGGGCTGAAAGTGATCATCGACATGGCCAAGCTCAATGTTCCTTTTCAATTTAACTGCAGCGTGACGACACGCCAAAAGATCCGCGAGAACCCGGATGAAGTGCGGCGGGTCGTCTGGTCGATGGCGGAGTCGATCCACTTTTTCAAAACCCGCAAGGAAGAATCGATTAAAATCATGCAGAAGTACACCCGCGGGTTGCCCCGCGATATCCTGGAGGGAGCTCACGCCGCTAATTCCGCGTTGCTCGTTGAAGACACCTATCCCACCCTCGACGGCTTGAAAAATACCTTAGACGTTCAGGCGGCGACCCAGCCGCGAGCCGCGAAGTTCAAAGCCGAGGACATGGTCGAGCTGCGCTTCGTCAATGAAATGAGAAAGAACGGCTTCGTCGATAAGCTCTACGGCCGGAAAAAATAACTCAACTTGCATTTTAAATAACCCGATGATCATTTCTCAAAACGCGGCGGCTGATATTGCGTCCGTGGCCGCCCACTACGACGATCTCGATCTTTTTTATCGGACCATTTGGGGGACACACGTTCATCATGGCTACTGGCTAACGGGAAAAGAGAGCGCTGAAGAAGCGGTCGAGAATCTAACCCATTTGATCGCCAGGCGCGCGGGTATTGATGCCGCAACTTGTGTCTGCGACATCGGCTGTGGCTACGGCGGGACGGCAAAGATTTTCGCCGAAAGCTACGGCGCGCGGGTGATCGGGATTACCGTTTCGAAAAAACAATACGAGCTTGCCCAGTTATTCGTTGCCGGTTTAGCCAACGTCAATTTCATGCATTGTGACGGGCTCGCTAACGGCTTGCCGGCAGCAGCGTTCGACGCAGTGGTGTCCGTCGAAAGCTCCGAGCATATGCAGGACAAACCGGCGTTCTTCGCGGAAGTCAGTCGATTATTGCGTCCCGGCGGGCGCTTTGTCGTTGTCGCCTGGTTAACCCGCGACCAACCTGGTCTCCGGGAGTCGAAATACCTGCTCGAGCCGATCTGTGTCGAGGGCCGCCTACCGAGTATGGCTTCGGCTTCCGAGTATGAGAACATGATTGCTGGCGCGGGTTTTAGGAATATCGAGTTTGAAGACTTGACGCACCACGTAA
Source organism: Binatia bacterium (assembly GCA_040877705.1). Lineage (GTDB taxonomy): Bacteria > Desulfobacterota > Binatia > UBA9968 > UBA9968 > WHTF01. The sequence goes on from JBBDNJ010000206.1 coordinate 14,905, forward strand.
AAAAAACCTGGAGCGTATGCGCGCTGCGTTGCGTGACGAGAATCAGTCGAAGCCCGTTTCTGCGACAGCGTTTGTTCGATCCCACATTTCCCAACCGAGTGTTCGCCAAAACGGTCTTGCGCATTTGGCTGGCCTACGCGACGGGGGCCATGCGCTACGGGCTGTTTACCATGGTGAAATAGAAAAGAAAGGTTCTCCGATTTTCGAGCAGCTCTATCCGCCGGTTTCCGCTGAAAAGAGCAGGGCAGTGCGTACACAGCAGCGAGCCGGCCTTGACGATGTGATTGAAACAATATATCAGTTGTACATCAGGAGAAGCGATGGCCCGATTTATGATTTCGATGCCTGACGAGATGCTCAAAAAGCTCGACGAGGCGGCGCGCAAAGAACATCGCAGTCGCAGCGAACTTTTGCGTGAGGCGGCCCGGCGTCACCTCAGCGTTAACGTGCAAGCCAAAGCAATGCCGGGCTCAAAACGGACGGCAACAAGGGATATTTTGGAAAAAGCATCAACAGCATCCGCAAGAGAACGCTTGCTAGAGCTTGGGGTGGGTCAAAAAGGTTGCCCCGGGTTGGACCGGCTGGTAAGACCGGTCAACGATGGCGTCGATATGCGACGGGTGCTGAAGATCGGCAAGAAGTTGACCGGTGTAAGCCGGGATATCATCGAATCCCGTGCAGACCGCTGGTGATATACTTCCTCGACACCAGCGCACTAGCCAAGCGCTACCTCACGGAAAAAGGCTCGATTCGAGTTCGCCGCCTATTAGAGAGCCAAGCCGATGTGTTCTATCAGACCTTTCTTACGCCCCTTGAAATTGCATCGGCTCTCTACCGCCGGCTTAAGGCGCGCGAAATAGAGCCAGAAGAATTGACTCTCCTGCTTCAGGCTTACGTAACGCATTCACATCAGGACTATCTTTTGGTTCCCTATTCCGATCCTTTGATGGAAAGGGCGTCCGCCTTGGTAGCCCGTCACGTTTTGCGCGCGCTAGATGCCATTCAGTTCGCAAGCGCGCTCGAGCTTAGAGATAAACTGCCCGTGGATGAACTCCCTCTCTATTTTCTATCCGCGGATGACCGATTACTGGATGCCGCACGCCAAGAACATCTCGAGGCAGAAAATCCGGAAAAATGGAGGTCTTAGAAAATAGATTGCCTTCTCCCGCAACCTTTTGAGATTCTCGAACTGCTGCAACATTCTACCGATGCCATACTGTATTACACCGCGGGCGACTGTGTGGACGATCAGACGCTGGTAATAAATCGAAGTAATCAGCGCGCTTCCCATGCCGGATGCGCGCCGGTTTCTGGACTCATGTCGAAAGCGCTGTTTCCGAAGTTTCACTGAAAAGAGACAAAAGCCGAGCATAGGCAAGGTGACTCTCTATTCGAGAGGGAAGCTGCGAGAGAACTTTAGGAAATCAACTGAAGAAATTATGTCAGGAGAGTTGATTCAAAAACGCTTTGGCTGCTTTCGCGTCCGGTGTATCTCCCTTGGGATAATAACAGGGCAAAGTTATAAGAATTTCGAGGACAAACATGGCACGCGTACCGTTAATCGACGAAAATAATGCTGTCGGGCATTCTGATCTAATCGACAAAATTAAAGGCGCGAGGGGCGGGCGGCTGATCAATATTTATCGCCTGATGTTACACAGCCCGTCACTGGCAAACGCCTGGTTCGATCTTAACCAGGCCGTGCGCTACGGCACCGAAATCGACGGCCAGAGCCGCGAGATTGCCGTGATCCGCGTGGCCATTCTAAACAACGTTGAATACGTGCAGCGCGCGCACGGGCCGGTGAGCAAGAGATTGCCGCCGCCGGCGCCTCGTTATCTGGCAACACTGCAGCCTACTCGTTAGGGGGGAAAGGCGAGTTTGCGCTGGTCCGTTTTGTGGCTGCCATGTCCGTCCGCACGGACACAAAACGGACACGCATCCAACGGTCCGACCCCGGCATTTAAATTTCGCGAAACGCGCCCCTCTTCCATCTCCGGGGGTACACGAACAAAAATTTTCATTCAAAATTTTTTAACGAATTTTGGGCGCATGGGGTTGCCAACGACATGGCGCGCCAGCAGGCAAGGCGATTTGACTCAAGTGCGCGCGGCGTAGTACACGGGCAATGGCTGTGTTCCTTAGTTCGGCTCTCTTGATCCTCAGTTGGAGCGATATGCCTGGGGGGGTCCCGCTCGATGATGTACGCGACATTGACGAGGAGCGGTGACCATAATCTCAATGAGTAAGCACGCTAGCAAACAGGGGGGAACCGAATAACCAATGGTTGATATCCTTCCCGACATTGGAGAACCACAAGCCACAAGGGTCAGGTCTTTATTTTTGGTGTGTCCAGATGAATTGCTGTCGTGATCCATAGGGTGACTCTCACTGA
>JBBDNJ010000207.1:0-17281 GCA_040877705.1 Binatia bacterium
GTGCGTAAGCTCGAAACCGTAATCGCCAAGCTGGGCCGCTTTCTCGACCCGATCATAGTCGTGCGCGGCGACCCGAACGACAAGGGTATTCGCTACTGGACCCCCAACGGCAATCATCGTTTGTCGGCGCTACGCACTCTCGGCGCCAAGTCCATCACGGCCATCGTCGTGCCGGAGCCGTCGACTGCGTACAAGATTCTCGCCCTGAATACCGAAAAGAGCCATAACCTGCGAGAGCGAGCATTGGAAGTGAGCAAGATGTATCACGAGCTGGCGGCACTCGACGGCGTTAACGGCGCTACCGAGGAAAGCTATGCGCTGGAGTTCGAAGAGGCGGCACTGATTACGCTGGGACTGTGCTATCTCGAACAAGGCCGCTTCAGCGGCGGCGCGTACCATCCGATCCTGCGGCGCGCCGATGGGTTCCTGAAAAAATCATTGCGCGCCGCGCTTGAGATTCGCCGTGAACGATCCAAGACACTGATGGGTTTGGATAAAACCGTCTGTGAAAAAGTCGCAGCGCTGAAATCCAAAGGCCTCACCAGCCCCTATCTTAAAAGCTTCGTTGTCGCCCGCATCAACCCGCTCCGCTTTCGCCCGAAAGACGCCGCTCCGCTCGGCTTCGACGAAGTCCTGGAGCGCATGACGAAGTCCATCGAAAAGTTCAACCCGGAAAAGATTAGAATGGAGGATCTGGCAAGGTCAGGCGGCGCGCCGGAGGAATAGTGATGGCGCGCTCGGCTGCGGCCGGGAGTGAAGGAATCAAGCCATACAGGAGGGAAAAAATCATGGCGGAGAATCAGAAGCAATACCTTGTCGGCACAGTCAAACCTACGAACAGGCCGGAAGCCGGTCAGGAGATCGATCTCGACGAAAAAATCCCGGCGAGAATCAAATATGTCACCTTGACGATGAACTTCACCCGCGGCACCGAGGAAGAGTTCAGCACATCGATGCCCAGCTACGAGGCAAAATCAGCCGAGCTGGCGAAGATGGGCGCGGACCTGGTCCGTCCGAGCGGCGCGCCGCCGTTTATGTTACTGGGTTACCAACGCGAGCAGGAACTCATCAGCGGCTGGGAAAAAAAGTACGGCGTCCAGATGTTTACCTCGGGACAGAACCACGTGCGCGCGCTGCGCGCCCTGGGCATCAAACGATTCGTCGGCGCCAGTTACTTTCCTGAGAAGATGAATAATGTCTTTGCCTGCTATTTCATCGAAGCAGGCTTTCAGGTATTGGCGATGGAGGGCATCGATTCGCCTTTCGCCGAAGTTCCCAAAGTTCCGCCCGAAAAAATTCTTGAGTTCATGAAGCGGATCGCCGCCCAGCACACAGACGCCGACGGCATCTATATGCTGGGCTCGGCCTGGAAGACGCTGGAGATCATCGATCCTTTGGAAAAGGCGCTGGGTCTCCCGGTCGTGCATGCCGGACCGGCGCGCTGCTGGGAGACACAATTGCGGCTCGGTCTGCAACATCCGATGCCGGGCTACGGACGGCTATTGGCGGAAATGCCGGATTGATTCGCAGTCAAATTCATTAAGGAGCTTGCCATGTCCGGCTGGAAAGCACGCATCGGTTATTTATCGCCATCGGTTTTTGAAACGCCATCGGATTGGGATTTAATCCTGCCCAAAGGATTCACCATCGTCGCCTCCGGACTGAACGTCCAATCCCATACGGAAGCGGAATTTAATAAAGCGATCGACGCTCTCGGCGCCGGTCTGGGTATTTTTGCCGCCGAAGAGTGCGACGCCATTCTCATGGGCGGCATTACCTTAGGGACCCAGAGCGGTTACGTCACCGAGCAAGAGGTTGTTGCCAAGTTATCGCGGCAAGTGGGCTTGCCGGTAAGTACCGCGATGAGCGCAACGGTGCAGGCGCTTCAGCACTTGAAAGTGCGGAGTACCGTAATCGCAACGGCTTACAAAGAAAGCATTAACCAGGCCGTGAAGAAATACTATGAAGACGGCGGACTCGAAGTACTGGCCATTAAGGGTCTTGATGTCGCCAAGCCGGTCGACCAGGTCAAGCTTCCGGAATACGCTTCTTACAAAGTCGCTCGAGAACTCTATCGCCAGCACCCCGACGCCGACAGTCTTCTTATTCAAGGACGTTGGCGCTCGGTCGCTTACGTGCAGGATCTCGAAGACGACACACAGAAGCCCGTGGTATCGAGCACGGCGGCATCGCTTTGGTGGGTTTTGCGCGTTCTGGGAATCAAAGTGCCTATCGAAGGATTCGGCAAACTTTTGCGCGGCTAAGGAGGAGCTGCCTGATTAACGCCGCTGTGACTGAGATTATCGATGGCCGCGCATTTCCGCCGCGGTGAATGGGCCCGCGCCCATGATCTGGTGCACTTCCCACTCATAGAGATCATAGGCACAAAACCCCGCCGCGGTATAGGGATCGCTAGCGGCGATTTGTTCCGCATCCTGTTTCGATCCGGCTTTGATGACATAAATGCCGAACTTTCGATCCGGTGTCGGTCCTGAAAAAAGAATACGCCCCGCATCATGCTGTTGTTTCATCCAAACCAGGTGTTGATCGAGATTGACGGTCCATTCTTCGCGAGGCTTCACGGCACGACGCATAACCAGATACCACATGCAATCCTCCTTGATCAGCGAGATCTTAAAGATACCCAACTCAAGTAATCGATACGCCTTGGCGCTTCATGGTGTCAAGGCCTGCTAACCAAGACTACCTGCTCATCGTTATCGCGATGGTGCCGGCAACCACGGCAACAGTCCCCAGAGCGGTCCGAGCATTGAGTTTTTCGCGCTCTCGGTCAAAGGCGAAAGTGAAAAAGCCGATTTAACTCGCGAAACGATTATCGTATACTGTGGCGACTTTAATTCCGGAGCCACGAATAGGGAGAGCTTATGGGTCGTATCCTCATCGTTTTGATAATGTTCGTCACATTCGCCTTGGAGGTGCGCCAAGTGCAGGCGCAAGACCAGATCCGTGATTTGGTCGTCAAGATTCATGCCGTTCACCACACTCCCGATCTTTTGCGCCCGTGGAGTAGAAACAGCCCGCAGCCGGTCAAAGGTTCGGGCGTCGTCATAGACGGCAAACGCATTTTAACGAACGCGCACGTGGTGCGTTACGCAAGTCAGATTTACGTGCAACCCAATCAATCGGCTCGGCACCTGCCAGCGCGGGTAGAAGCCATTACGCCTTCCATGGATCTCGCCATTCTCAAACTGGACGATGAGTCCTTTTTCGAAAAACGCGGCTCGCTTCCCCTCGCCAAAGAGTTGCCTCGGGTTAAGGACAATATCAATGTGTATGGCTATCCCACCGGCGGCACGGAACTGTCTGTGACCCAAGGAATCGTCTCACGTATCGAATACACGGACTATTACTACCAAGCGACCGGACTGCGCATTCAAGTCGACGCCGCGCTTAATTTCGGCAACAGCGGCGGTCCAGCGGTGTCGGATGGAAAACTGGTGGGCTTGGTGTTCAGCTTGATTCAAAACGCCCAAAACATCGGCTACCTGATTCCGGTCGAAGAAATCCAACTTTTTTTACACGACGTGGCTGACGGTGTGTACGACGGCAAGCCACAGACGCACGATCTGCTACAAACCGTCGAGAATGACGCGCTGCGACAAAGGCTGGGTCTGCCTAAAACGCTCAGTGGAGTCATGGTGGCGCAACCCTACCGCGATGATGCCGCATATCCGTTGAAGGAATGGGACGTCATCACCCACATCGGCGGCACTCCTGTCGATAGTGACGGTAAAGTCGAGGTCCGCTATGATTTGCGGCTTTCATCCTCCTACCTCGTGCAGAAATTCGCCAAGAACGGTTTGCTGCCCCTGACCCTCTACCGAGACGGCAAGTTGGTTCAGGTTCAATTGCCGGTTAAATCGCAACGTGAGCTGGTCATTCCTTACCTTTTGAACGCACGTCCCAGATACTTCATTTTCGGACCGTTCGTCTTTTCCCAGACAACGCAAGACTATCTTGAAAGGCTCGGTCAACGGACCTCGGCATTCAGCACCTTTGGACGCACGCCAAGTCCGTTCTTTACCCGACGCTACGATCGACCGGCTTTTAACAATGAAGAACTCGTCATGGTCGCCTCTCCGTTGTTTCCGCATCGCATCACCAAAGGCTACGATGATCCCAATCGCGACGTGCTGAGTGAAGTGAACGGCATTCAAGTCAAGAACTTGCGCCACTTAGTGGAAGTCCTGCGCGACTCACGAGACGAGCAAGTCAGTTTCAAGTTCGCCAACGCCGGGGTACTGACACATGAAACCATGGTGTTCAATCGGTCCGATCTCATGGAAGCGACCGGCAAAATTCTTGAAGAAAACGGCATCCGTTATCCGTATTCTCCTGATCTGCGAGCCGTTTGGGAAAGCCCGCCAATCAATGGACCTAAAGCCGCTCAAATCACCTGTTGCAACCCGGGCTAACCTGCATCTCGCTCAAGTCCTACATTGATCCCGTGCATGCGCTGATATAGGATCGGCGAGCCGGTCAATTCCAACTCAAAAGGGGACATCCGCCATGCGCAAAAGAATTTTTTCGTGGCTTGGTAAAGATTTCGTAGAGTTATCTGCCGAAGCTAAACCCGCAACCAGCGCAACCATCGAGGCGCAGGAAATCTTTCATCGATTCGATCAGGAACTGAAGTCCCACGGCTTGTCTTTGCACAACACGGTGCGCAGCCGCTTGTGGGGACGCGACCGGGAGAGTCGCGATCTCGGCAGTAATGAGCGAGTCAGAATTCTCTCCGGCAAGGCCCGTTCGGCAAGCTCGAGTTACATCGCTCCGATTCACTTCGATTCCGATGCCAAAGTCGCCGTGGACCTGATTGCGATGAAACCGACTGAGCCAGACACGAAAAAGCGCATTGTCGAATACGATCCACCTATCGTGCCCATTCGGTTCCTGGTTTATGAGTCGGTGGTGGTTCTTTCCGGAGTGACCACGGTCTTGCCGACACTTGAGGAGCAGATGGACAACATTTTGCCGCGCATCGCCGGCTCCTTAAACGACGGCGGCAGCTCCTGGGACAAGGTTGCGCGGGTGTCATTTTATCTGCACCGCAGCCAAACCATCGAAAAGCTCAACGAGATATTCAACCATCGCGTCAAAGCACCCATAGCTCAAAAGGAGTACTGCTTTGTCGACGGCTACTCCTCGGACGGCAAACTGTGCGAAGTCGAAGTAACGGCCGCCGTCTAAACTAAAGGATTCAGACAATGAGCGAGAACAAATTTCGCGTTGCCGTGCTCGATGATTTTGAAAGAGTCGCCGACACGGTGCCGGCCTATGAGAAAGTTAAATCACGTGCCGATATCACAATCTTGCAAGAACGGCTGGATAGCTCTGAAAAGCTCGTCCAAACCCTGCGCGAATTTAACGTACTCCTGCTGATGCGCGAGCGCACTCAGTTCAGCGACAAAGAGTACGGTCAATTGCCGAATCTAAAGTTTATTTCCCAAACCGGCCGCACCAGCGTGCATCTTGATCTACCCGCCGCTACCCGGCGCGGCATCGCCGTGGCCGGCACTGCCAGCGACAGTGGCGCAACCACGAAAGAACTGACGATCGGACTGATCTTGGCATTGATGCGAAGAATTCCTCAGGTCGATCGGCGCATGCGCGCAGAAAGTTGGCCACCTCTTGCGGGTCACACGTTGGCAGGAAAGACCGTCGGGGTGTTCGGCTTCGGCAGGATCGGCAAAGAAGTCGCCCAGATCATGAAGGCTTTCAACACGCGCGTTCTGGCCTATTCGCGTACTCTCACCGCCGAGAAGGCAGCCGAAGCCGGCGCGGAATGCGTGCCGATGGCAACCTTGCTTAGGGAATCGGACATTCTGACTATTCACATCAATTCAAACGCGCAAACTATAGGTATTATTGGCGAAAAAGAACTTGCCGCAATGAAACCGGGCGCCTTTCTGGTGAACACCGCGCGCGGGTCTATAGTCTCGGAGGGGGCCATGATCAAGGCGCTGGAAAACGGCCGACTCGGCGGTGTCGGCCTGGATGTATTCGACATCGAACCTCTACCCATGGATCATGCGCTGCGCCGTTTCGACAATGCTATTTTGACGTCTCATCGCGGCTACGCCACCGTCGAAGTTCTCAGCGAGCGCTACGAACAGGCGCTGACCCATATTGTCGACTTCCTCGACGGCCGGCCGATGACGCTGCTCAATCCGGAAGTCCAAGAAAGATAAAACTGTTCAAGTAGTTCCAGCCGTTCAAAGCGTTCAAGCCGTAAGACTGAGTGTTGGATTGGGATTGGCCTAGCTTCGGAGACTTGGGTAGCGACTGCGATCACCGTCGCAGGTTTTAGCAGCCGGCGCCGTTTGAATCTCGAATGACGTATTGCCATTATGTCTTTGGAGCCCACATGACCGTTCGACCTCTCCTCACCGGCAAAGAGCTGGCGCAGACCGCGACGATCACGCTCGATCACTACGACCAACACGCCGATAGTTTCTGGGAAGGCACGCGCGACCACGACGTAACACAGAACCGCGCTGCGCTGCTCGAACATATCCGCGGCGAGGCTCCTTTTCGCATTCTCGATTTTGGCTGCGGCCCTGGACGAGACTTGAAGGCGTTTAAAGACTTGGGACACGAGGTCATCGGTCTCGATGGCGCCGAGCGCTTCGTCGAGCTGGCCCGTAACTACAGCGACTGCGAAGTTTGGCACCAGGACTTTCTTCAACTGGAATTGCCATCGGACTATTTCGCCGGTATTTTCGCCAACGCTTCGCTCTTTCACGTCCCCAGCCAGGAACTGCCGCGCGTTCTCAGGGAACTCTGGCTGACATTGAAAATAGACGGCGTACTCTTCAGCTCCAATCCGCGCGGTGAAAACCAGGAAGGTTGGAGCGGTCAACGGTACGGCGCTTATTACGACCTTGAGCGATGGCGTGAATTGGTGACGGCAGCCGGATTCACCGAGATCGCCCACTACTACCGCCCGCCTGGATTGCCGCGCGCGCAGCAACCCTGGATTGCCTCGCTCTGGCGCAAACCGGAGAGCTTAGGGCCGGCGTAAGCACAGTCTATTTAGAATTGACATTTCGTCCGGTTATCGAATAAATTCAGAACCATAGTTAACGACCAAATTTTGCAGACATTTTTTCATGGAGGGCAAAACAATGGCGATCGGAAATGGTCATGGTCAAGGTATCAACGGCGTCATCATCTCGTCGGATTCACACGTAATGGAACCGGTGGACCTTTGGAAAAAAGGCGTGCCGGACAAATACCGCGAAGACGCTCCCCTGTTCCCGCCGCACAAAGTCGGCGAAGGATTTCAACAACACGCCGGCGGCTGGGACCCCCACGCTCGGATTCAAGAAATGGAAAAAGACGGCCTCAGCGCGGAAGTGCTCTATCCGACGCTCGGGCTGGATCTGTTCGCGCTTGACGACGCGGGTATGCAGGAAGCCTGCTTCCGCGTCTACAACGATTGGTTGATCGACTATTGCAGCGTCGACACGAACCGCCTGGTCGGAATCCCGGCCATCCCCGTCTATAACGTCGACAACGGCATCAAGGAGCTTGAGCGTTGCCGCAAAGCCGGGCTCAAAGGCGCTATCATCTGGCAAGCGCCGCATCCGGACCTCCCTTTTCATTCGAGCCATTATGACAAGTTCTGGGCGGCGACGCAGGATCTGGAAACGCCCGTGAGCCTGCACATTTTAACCGGCCACAGCTATAACAAGGATAAGAATCGAAATGGCGTCGAGCGCTATCGCGGCAGCGTGAACTTGAAGCTGATGGACATCGCCAATGCCCTCTTCGAGCTGATTTTTTACGGCGTGTTGGAGAGATATCCGAAGCTCAAGATCGTCTCGGTCGAGAACGAAGGCGGCTGGCTGCCCTTCATCACCCAACAGTGGGATTACTACTATCGCCGGTTCCGCAACTCGAATCCGCCGCCCTTCACCAAAGATCCGAGCGACTACTTCCGCAATCAGATTTATTCCTGCTTCTTCAACGATTCGGTCTGCGGCCACAACCTGGAGTGGTGGGGCCAGGACAACGTCATGTGGTCCAACGACTTCCCCCATCCCAATTCGACCTGGCCCAACTCGCTCAAGATCATTCAACGCGACATCGGCCATCTACCCTTGGAAACGCAAACTAAGGTGCTGGCCGCCAACGTGTGCCGGTTATACAACCTCGATATGTCAAAGGTGCCGGCCGGCATTGCCAAGGCGGCTCAAGCATCGCAAGCGGCGTAAGCGTCGGCTTAATCGAACGGCAAGGAGGAAGTTTACATCGTGAAAAGCATCAAAAGAATATTGTACGCCACCGATTATTCCAAAGCGTCGACACGCGCTCGCATTAAGGCGGTCGAGCTTGCCAAAGACAATGACGCCGAGCTCCTGGTCATCCACGTGATCGTGCCGACGACGGCTTATATGACCGAACAGGAATTCGGCGGCGCTGAACTCTACACGAGACTGGAGGAGAGCGCGAGACAAGAGGCCGAATCCTCCATGAAGAAGGTCATGGCGATACTGGAAAAAGCGAAAGTAAAGGCCAAGAGCCTGCTGCTACGGGGATCGGCGCACGACCAAATCGTCAAAGCGGCGAAAAGCAAGAAAGCCGACATGATCGTCATCGGCACGCACGGCCGCACCGGCCTTTCCAAGCTTTTTATGGGAAGCGTCGCCGGCCGGGTCATATCGACGGCAACCTGCCCAGTGCTTACGGTGCGGGGACAATAGTCTGCGAACATGACTACCCCGTACTCGTTGGAGAATTTGATTCAGGATCTGGATCGCATTACGCGCGACGATGACGCTGCCGCGGCCATCGTCGCCGCGGCCAAACCTTTGCTGGCCAAATTCGTGCGGCAACCCGACTGTCTTGAGGCTAAATTCAAAAAGCGGGGCGATGCGGCCTATGGACGCTACATGCTCCACCGCGCGCCCCGATTCAACATCACGGCCATTGTCTGGGGACCGGGAGATAACGCTAAAGCTCATAATCACGAAACCTGGGGGCTTGTCGGCGTTGTCGACAATGAGATTCAAGAAACGCGCTTTCGCCGGCGTGACGACGGTTCACAGCCGAACTATGCCGACCTCGAAGTCGCCGCCGTATTGAAAAACAGCGCCGGCATGGTTTCCTGCTTGGTGCCGCCCGATGATGAGATCCACGAAATGAACAACGTGACGCCTCGCAATACGGTGGAAATTCACGTTTACGGCAAGGACCTGGCCGACATGCCACGTTTACGCTTCGACGTCCAAACGAAAACCGTTAAAACGTTTGCCAGCCCCAAATACGACAACTGCTGAGCCGCGGACACGAGGCTTGTCCACTAACGCTTGAGTTTAAGTTCCCACTCCAGATAGCGTTTCATGTCTTCCTTACTGCCTCGGATGGAAGGCGAAAGAACCACATCGTTGGGCTCGACGAGACACGAGTCAAGCCCTGTCACCGTGGGATAACCGGCTTTTGCCCAAGCCCGAACACCGCCATTGAGTATGAAGATCTCCTGGTAACCCATTTCCGCGAGTGTTCGACCGGCAAGAATCGAATTTTGACCGTTTTGGCAAGACAGCACGATGGGCCGGCTTGATTCTTTAAGCAATGCAGAAAGCTTGAGTTCAATCCAGCCGCGAGAAATCCACTGAGCACCGGGCAGATGCGCGCTTTCGAAGTCGAGGCTGCTGCCGACATCCAAAATCTTCACCGATGAACTGCCCAACAACGAGTCCAACTCGGCGGGAGCCAGCATGCGAGCTATTTTTGTGGCCACCGCTAATCCCAGCGGCTCCCGTTCCGCCACGCCGGACGCCAGCGCTCCCCGGTTTTCAATCCATGCCTGAAGACCGCCTTCGAGAAACGCGGCATTGGCAAAGCCCATCTCACGGTACCAGTATGCCGCCATAATGGCGCGCACGGAATGATAGCTCACAAAAACCACGCGGCCGTTTCGCACCGCGACAAAATCGTCGGCGCGTTGCACCGCCTGCCCGGCCGGAACGTTCATCGATGCCGGAATGTGATTGCTGGCGTATTCATCTTCGGAGCGCACATCGATCAGATAAGTCACGCCATCGTCGTTTCCAGCCGTTCCGGCGATGAGTTCACGAATGGACAGCGCCGGAATTTTTTCCTCGCGAGCAAGCCGCAGCGCCAGGTCTCGCGCCTGCGCGCGGCTCTCATCGGGAGCTTGAAGCGTTTTTCTGCCCGGCTTCGACTCCAACTCGAACCCCGCCAGCACCCATCCCATGGTGCCGTTTCTGAGCGCGCGGGCATGTGGCAAACCAAGCCGGCGTAGTGCCGCCGCGCCGATGATACTGCGGGTCCGTCCGGCACAGTTGATAACGATCGTTGTGTCCGGCTTTTGCTTTAAACTTGCCGCCCATAAAATCAAATCGCCGCCGGGAACGTTGATTGCTCCGGGAATACGAAAGCGGCCATACTCCTGCGGCGTTCGCACGTCCAAGATAGCCACATCGGCTCTTTGGCCTTGAAGACTGCTCAGTTCCTCCGGCGATATATCGGGGATCGTTCTCTCATGATGAACCTTTTCGCCGAAGGCCTTACTGGGAACATTCATGCCGCTTACGAAGGGGAACTCCTCGCGCCGCCAAGCAGCCAACCCTCCATCCAGGATGGAGACATTTCGGTAACCCAGCTCGGCCAGCGTGCGCGCCGCCAGGAGCACGCGCGCATCATTATCGTCGTACACAACGATCGGGATGTCTGGATTCGGCACCAGTTCGGCGATGCGAAATTCGATCTGACTGCGCGGCAACGAAGTCGCATTGGCAATTTGACCCGCGTTAAATTCGCCGCGTTCGCGCACGTCCAACACGGCAAACAAACGATCCGACGCCATCAGAGCGACCAGGTCGCTGCATGAGATGTAATTGCTCATTCTTTGCTACTCCGTTCGCAGTCCGTGCCTAATGCCCCTGGTTTGTAAAACGTCAGGTTGACGAGCTGGCGGTATTTGCTCTACTTATAGCATAACGAATTCCAAGCCCCAGAGAGTTGTTTTACCAAGCTCACATTTTAGGAGGACGCGATGATCCATATTAAGAATCGCTTTCAGGGACTTTTCATACCGCATGTGACACCGTTCAATGAAAGCGGCGCGTTGGACCTCGACAGCCTCGAGCGGCTGACGGCGCATCAGACCGCGATAGACGGCGTGGCTGGGCTGGTTTCCTGCGCGAGAATCGGCGAAGGACCGGTGCTCGGCACGGAAGAGAAACGGCGTGTCTATGAAATTTCCGGTGCCGTTGCGCGCCGGGCCGGGCGCCTGCACATCGCCACGATCGCGCCGCAATCGACCGATGAAGCGATCCAATTGATCCGGAACTTGGAGAGCCTGCCGGTGGACGCTGTCATGATTTTTCCGCCATTGTTGTTCGCCTGGGGAAAAGTAGAGGGCGATCTCAAGGTACGCTTTTTTGAAGATGTCACCCGCAGTACCGATTTGCCGCTGGTGTTGTTTCAAATCCCGGTCAAAAGCTACTGGTATGACGTCGAAACCATCGGCCGGATCGCCCGGCTCGAAAAAGTCGTGGCATTCAAAGAGGCGTCATTTGATCTTAATCTTTTTACCGACACCATGAAGCAACTCGAGCGTCAGAACGCCTCGATGGAAGTGTTGACCGGAAACGATCGTTTTGTCGCCGAGAGCTATAAGCTGGGCGCTTCCGGCGCCTTGATCGGCGTCTCCAATGTCAACACCCCGCGCTGGGCCACAATGGATCTGGCGGCTCAGGCGGGAGATTTCGACAAAGCGGCGGGATTACAGAAGGAACTGGAAGCGGTGAAGGAATTGGTTTTCAGCGAGCCGATCGTCGAGGCCGTCGCGCGGATCAAAATCGTCTTACAACACGAAGGCCTGATCAATACCGCCACCGTCCGGCGCCCGCAACTCGGAGTTTCGCAGGTGGAAAGAAACCAACTGATCGAGAGCTATCGTCAGTTGAAAGAGCACGATCGCCGATCGTTGGAAGATTTCACGAAGGGCCGGCAAAGCGCGACTGCGCGCTAGCGGGGTGACTTAGAAGTTCGTTACCTAATTCATTTGTCATTCCGGGCAAGCTGGCGATGGCTAGCGCGACCCGGAATCCAGGATTTTTCAAAGACTTTCTGGATTCCCCCCTTTTGGGGGAATCACGCTTGCTAAATTTTGTCAGCTTAACTCCTCGCTGCCCTTGCCTGGAATCGTGAAGGCAAACAGCCCCACCGTGACCGCCAGCAGCGCCATCGCGCTCAACGCCAGCGACCAGTGAACACCGATCAATCCGCCGAGCACGCCCACGGTTACACCGCTGAAGGCGCGCAGCCCCATGCTGGCCATCGAGAACAATCCGATAAGCCGGCCGCGGAGCTGAGTGGGCGCGAGTAGCTGCACGATGGTTTGCGCCATCGAGTAGAACGCAAGATTGAGAACGCCGGCGCAAAATAACAGCACCAGCGACAAATTGTAATCATACGAAAACGCGAAGGCGGTGATCACCAGACACCAGAGGATCGCGCAAACGATGGCCGTTTTGACGCGCGGCTGAAGCCAGCCCTTCCCTTCGAGCAAGAATCCTCCGACCACGGCGCCGGCGGCATTGGCAGCGAGCAAAGCGCTGTAAGCGAAGTCGGCGTGCTCGGTACCGAGATCGTGGGCGAATTCCGGCATCTGCGCTTGAAACGCGCTGCCGACGAAAAACGACGCACAACCGCCGAGCGCCACCATGGTGATGATCGGCCGGTTGCCGGAAACCTCCCGGATCGTATCGATGACGTCCCGCCACCTAACGGCGCGCCGCGACGGCGCCGCGCCTTCTTTGGAATGGCCGGTGTACGGCACGGTCAGCAACCAGATTGTTAACGGCAAATAAATCAGCGCATTGACGAACAGGCCTGCCGGCGGGTTGAGAAGCAACATCAAAGCGCCGCCGATGCCGGGGCCGAAAAGCACGCCCATTTGCCGGCTGGTCGCGTTAAGACGCACCGCGCTCTGCAAATGTTCGGCGCCGACGATATCGTGAATCAGAAGCTGGCTGCCCGGTCCCCAAAGCACGCCGGCCATTCCATGAATGGTCAGTAAAACGCAGGCGTGCCATATCTCGATGGTATCGGTCCAGAAAAGCAACGCCCACGCCACGGAAACTCCCATGTACAGGATCTGCGCGACCTGAATAACTTTGCGGCAATCATATCGATCCGCCATCGCGCCGAAGTAAACCGAGAATAAAAGAAACGGCGTCCAGTGAACCAGCACGGCAAAACCGGCCAAGGTCGGCGATCGAAACTTCTCATAGAGCAACCAGTAACTGATGACGTGCTCGATGTTGTCCGCCATCATGGCGAGCATCGTGCCGACAAAATAGAAGCGAAAATCTTTGTGGCGCAGCGCCGCAAAGGCCACCTTTTGAGTCGCAGCGACGGCAGCTTCCCCTTGCGGGGTCTTCTTCGAAGCCAAGTTATCTCCGTGATGTATCCCCGGCCCAAGGCCGGGGGTTTAACAGTTCAAATGTTCAACAGTTCAATGTCAGAACAGATCCCATCTGTAATGCTCAATGCCGCGCCAATAGTCGCGGCATGCTATTTTTTTGCCGGTTGCGCAAAAGCGAACATCGCCACGGTCACGGCAAAGAGAGCCATCGAGCTCAGCGCCAGCGACCAGTGGATACCGATCAAGCCGCCGACAACGCCAACCGTAACGCCGCTGAAGGCGCGCAGGCCGTAAACCGACATTGAAAACAGACCGATCAGGCGGCCGCGCAACTCGATGGGCGCCTGCAATTGAACGATGGTCTGCGCCGTGGAATAGAAGGCGAGATTCAACGCTCCCGCGCAAAACAGCAACGCGAGAGAGCGCGGGTAACTATAGGAAAAAGCAAAGCACGCCATCACCACGCACCACAGGATCGCGCAGACAATCGCAGACTTTACCGTCGGCGGCAGCCAATCCTTGCCATCGAGCAAGAACCCGCCCACGACCGCTCCCGCGGCATTGGCGGCGAGCAAGGCGCTATAGGTGAGATCTGCCTTTTCGGTGCCGAGATCATGGGCGAATTCCGGCATCTGCGCTTGGAATGCGTTGCCAACGAATAACGACGCCGCGCCGCCGAGGACGATCATCGTCACAATCGGCCGGTGCTGCATGATTTGGCGAACCGTGCCGATGACATCCTTCCAAGTCAGGGCACGCCGCGGCGGCGCGCCCTCACGACTATGGCCGGTGTAGGGAACGATCATCAGCCAGATCGTCAACGGCAGATAGATGACCGCGTTGACGAGCAGACCGGTCGGCGCGCCAAGCCACAACATTAAACCGCCGCCCACGGCCGGACCGAGCAAAATGCCCAACTGCCGGCTTGTTGAGTTGAGCCGCACGGCGCTCGGCAAATCGTCCGGGCCGACGATATCGTGAATCAGCAATTGCTCGGCAGGCGTCCAAAACACGCCGGCAATGCCGTGAATAACGAGCAGCACGCAAGCGTGCCAGACTTCGATCGTATCGGTAAAAAAGAGCATCGCCCAGGCCACTGACACGGCCATATACATGACATGCGCGATCTGGATGAGCTTGCGGCAGTCATAACGATCGGCCAACCCGCCGAAGTAAACCGATAGCAAGAGAAACGGTGTCCAGTGGCTGATCACCGCGAATCCAGCCAGCGTCGGCGACTGAAATTTCTCAAACAGGAGCCAATAGCTGATCACGTGCTCGATATTGTCCGCCATCATGGCGAGCATGGTGGTCGGGAAGAAAACTCGAAAGTCACGGTGGCGCAGCGCCGCGAAAGCGATCTGCTTCGTCGCCGTTCCGCTTGGCGCGGCTATCGTCTCGCCACGTTTAGCCAATTTTCCCCATATGCTTCGTTCTCATGCATTTTGCCGCCGGAGCGCTGATAGAATTCTCGACAGTAGCGAATCTCAGATTTCTATGCAATCAGGGATAACGAAATGACCGTTCAACAGTTCAACCGGCGCTTCGCGCCTATTCAAAAGTTCAAGGCCTGATCCGGATTCTTTCGTTGAACGGCTGTTTGTTTTACCGCGCCATCTTTGCTTGCAGCCGAAATCGACAAGAGCCGGCCGAGATGACCGCATTTTGATTGTTCGAAAGAACCCTCGTGTGTTAGAAACCGCCTGTGCCGATTGCGGCTTGTGCCTGAGATTCGTACTGTATCCGGCAAAGTGTGTTAGCGTGCCTCATGCACATGAGAGAGGATTGCAAATGATTCAATGGACTGTGATCTTTTTAACTCTGAGCTTCGGGCTGTTAAGCGCGTGTGGCGGAATCGGATTCCGTGATAGAACCCACGTTTCCGCCAGCCGCGCTCAGCAACAATTCGCCAAAGACCGCGCGGAGATAATCGAAAGATTGGTGCCCGAGGATGGTCGGATAATACGGCGCAAGCTGAATACGATACGTGAGGCGATCACCACCGTCTCGAAAGTCCCCGATATCGACATCCCCGAAGATGCTTTCGGAGTTCGTCAGGTGCTGAGCCAAAGGAGTTTACGAGATTTGCAGCAGATAGAGTCGATCGTATCGGAAACTGAAAGAAAAAGAGAGTAAAAGTTCAAACTGAGCTGAACGCTGGCCGGAAGTTGGGTGTGAGTCTCCCCGATGTTCAGATCCTCGACTGGATTGTGGTGCGCCGCCCATCTAGCTCCGTCGTGCTTCCATTGGTGACCGATCTCGGTGCATGCGGACTTCGGTTAGTATCTCCAGCCAGTGGCGTTGCGGCGGGCGCAGGCTCAAACGGCCGGCGATTGCGTTGACGTGACGATTCATAGGATTTTCTTCGACGTGACCCGGTGGATCAGCTATCTTCCGGGCTGTCGCCTACTCACTAGAGCCGATTCTCGGTTTGCTTTTTCAGAGCGTCATCGATCTGGATATGGCCGTCCCTTATGGCCAGGCAAGCTCGCAACGCGTGGAGCTCGGCCATCATCGGGTCGTGCGGAAACTCTTGCCGGGCAAGCTTAACAAGCTTCCGCAACTTTTCCTCGGGAATCTTTGCCTCACGCGCTACAGATTCGTAGTCAAAATACTTCATGGAAGTCTCCTTTAAATTTCCGGTGGCGCTATGATTTCGATAGTCGGCAGTCCTTGAGAAACGTTCACTTGATTAATCTTCGCGCGTCGAACGCGATTCACTAGATGCTTGAAATTCCAGGACAACAATATGTCTTGACGCGTAAGAATTGCTGCGGCGACATGCACGGCGTCATTCATCATAAATCGCCGCGTGAAATTCGTCGAAATCGGATATGACTCACCTCATTTAATTGTTCAAGCGCGTTGTAAGCATTTCCTCTTACGCCGCTACCTCCCAACCCAACAATTCTACCTGCTCCAAGACGGTCTTCGTGGCTTTCTCCTGCATGTCCGGTGGATAGCCGTACTTGCGCAGGATGCGCTTGATGATGACGCGTAACTGAGCGCGCACGTTCTCGCGCATGGTCCAGTCGATCGTGACGTTTTTGCGGACCGCGTCCGTGACCTCGCGCGCGATAGTGCGCAAAGTCTCATCGCCCAAGACTTTGACTGCGCTGTCGTTGGTTTCGAGGGCATCATAGAACGCCAACTCCTCCTCGCTTAGCTTTAGCGTCGCGCCGCGCTCGTTGGCCCGGCGCATGTCCTTGGCGAGCGCGATCATCTCTTCGATCACTTGCGCCGCTTCGATGGCTCGGTTCTGGTATTTTCGGATCGCCTGTTCGAGCATCGCCGCGAATGATTTTGCTTGAACGACGTTCTTTCTGCGCCTCGTCTGGATCTCGCCTGACAGCAGTTTCCGCAGTAATTCCACGGCAAGATTTCTTTGCGGCATGCCGCGCACTTCGGCCAAAAACTCGTCTGAGAGGATGGAGATGTCGGGCTTTTGCAGTCCCGCAGCCGCGAAGATGTCCATCACACCCTCGGGCGCGACCGCGCGAGACACGATTTGCCGAACGGCCAAATCCAACTCTTCTTGAGTCTTAGTTTCACCTGGCGCGTGTTTGGTGAGCACCGCGCGCACCGCCTGAAAGAAGGCCACGTCGTCGCGTATGCGCAGCGCCTCCTCGTGCGGCACTGCAAGCGCAAACGCCCGCGAGAGATCGCGTACGACTTCCATCAGCCGCTCCTTACCCTTCTCTAGCTCGGGCCTCAGGATATGTTCCTGGGCTGCCGGTAAGACGGAGAGCCGTTCTTCGGGTTTGCCCGCTTTCCATTTCGACCAGTCGAATCCGTGGAACAGGCCGCAGCAGATTTCGTACTTTTCCAACATGACCGCCACCGCTTCTTCCTGAT
>JBBDNJ010000208.1:0-9633 GCA_040877705.1 Binatia bacterium
AGTCGAGATGATGCGACGAGTTTCACCGGAATCAATTTTCGCAGTGCCGTAATCGGCATCGGCAGAGACGAGAAATTCAGTTGAAAGTGAGGATCGTTGCGGTCCAGGGATCGGATCTCACCCTGCATCGAAAATTTCACTTCATTGGAGCGAAAATTCAGTTGCGAGAAGGCGATTCGTTGCGGGCTCCAATCGACCGCAAAACTGGCTCGACCCTCACCGAGAGTCAGGGGCGCAGCATAGAGCTCCGGCGCATCGATTCCAAGCTGCCTGAACTCAAGGTCGCCGCTGAAGTGCAAGCTTTCAGATGGGCGGCCCTCGACGCGCACGCGCTGGGCAAAATACCCACTGATCGATTTGAGTGGAATACGACGCCCGGCATAATGAAGCAAAAGATTCGCCGGTACATCGACTAGTTCTATATCCGCGCTCCACCAGGAGCTGCGAAATTTCAGGACCTCTTCGAGCGACACCAGTCTCCCGTTGGCGCTGACATGGGTCTGATGAGCATCTTTTTCTAGAGTACCCTTCAACGTGAATTGCAGGGCGGGCCCAAGGGGATTGTTCTTCTTGGCTTTCAGCGGATTTTGCATAAACTCCCGGAGCCGCCGGCCTCGAACCCGCTCGACGTCGGCGTCGACATCGCGTAGACGAAACGTTACCGGAACTCCCTCCGTCCGTTGATCGATCCATTCGATTTGACCTTTTTGAACTTTGATTGAGCGCAGATCGAACTGAAATTCGCTGTTCTGCTCTTTCAGAAACGGCAGATTTAGAAATTTATCGAGCAGCGGAATGCGACCGTCCTTATCACGCACGATTCGAGCGGTCGGTTTGAACAGACGAACCTCATAAAAAATCAGCCTTCTTTGCAGGAGCGGTAGCAGGGCAACTCGCGCTGTAATTCGTTCCGCGACAATGAGAGGCTGAGCGGCGGCAGGTTCTGATAATGCCAGGTCGCGGAACGCGATGCCGGAGATCCAGCCGATTTCCAAATCCGCTTCGCCCAATTGAACCTTAAACTCCGTCTGCTGCTCCAGCTGGCTCACTAGAAAACGGCGGAACTCACCGACGCTAACCAAATAGTAGAAAGCGAGACTTGCTATGATCACGAATAAGAAGGAGGTCGCTATAATGAAACCGCAGAATTTAAGAAACTTCTTCATAGGAAGCCGCGGGCAAAATCAGCCAAGCCTGTCTTTGCCCTTTGCGGACAAAATCACCTTTCTGCGATCTACGTCATGCTAAAGGAACTCCAATTGAGGCGCAAGCGAGCGACAAAGTCGCAGGTTCAGACTCAAAGGCGCGCATTTTGCACTATCCCATTTGTCTGACGTGGAATCATGCATCATGCGACGGCAGACGTCCCAGGAAAGCATTTATATGTATATTCTTATCGCGACATTGGGACAATGCCGAAGAGTATTGACGTTAAACAGGCAAGCCGCATGCGCATTGGATTGCTAAACGGCGCCTCGCTTTCTCCTGGGCGCAAACACATCTTGCGCTGCTCTCCTTGACAGCATCGGGTGAACTTGTTAGAAAAAAAAATCTTTTAGTCAAAGTGGCAGCTAGACCATCCTCGGAGGGAAACTATGCTGGAAAGAGAAGAGGAGCTGCTAAACAGCAAACAAGTTGCCGTGATTCTCGACATGAGTCCGGACACCGTAAACGAGTTCGCGCGAAAAAATATTCTCCCTGCCTTTAAAAAAGGAAAACAATGGAGATTTCGCAAGCGTGATATCTCGGTGTTCTTTAAAAAGCAATCCAGAGACATACGTGATGCCTAATATTTACATCTTAGCTTTGGGGTGGCGGTAATGGCAGATAGCGAGGCGCATGAGAGCAAAATCTATGCAGAATTCGCCCCTCTTTATGACAAAATATTCGGCAAGATTTTCTATTCTCGCCTGGAGCGCGTCATCGAAGATCTTGAGATCCCGCCTGGGGCAAAAATCTTAGAGGTAGGTGCCGGAACCGGCACTTCGTTCCCGGCGTATCCCACTCACTGCGAAGTCACCGGAATCGACTTGGCGCCCGACATGTTGGCTCGAGCGCGCCAGAAGATAAAGGAGAATGGCTGGTCGCATTTCAAGGTCATGGAGATGAACGCCCTCAGTCTTGATTTCCCGGACAACACTTTCGATTACGTGATGGCTTTCCATGTCGTCACGGTCGTACCCGATCCGATCCGGATGATCGCTGAGGCCAAAAGAGTGTGCACGCCCGGCGGCAAAATCGTCATCGTGAACCATTTTACCAGCGATGTCCCGGTTCTTGGCTCCATGACGGAGGCCCTGGATCCGCTCACTAAGAAATTGGGCTGGCGAACCAACTTGCGTTTAAAGCCTTTCATCGAGGCGGCTGACTTGTCGGTCGAAAGAGCGTACAAGCTCTCAAAAACATCGCTCTACACGGTGGTATTGGGCACTAAAACCAGCAGG
The DNA here is from genome assembly GCA_040877705.1 of Binatia bacterium. Lineage (GTDB taxonomy): Bacteria > Desulfobacterota > Binatia > UBA9968 > UBA9968 > WHTF01. The sequence continues at coordinate 2,445 of JBBDNJ010000208.1, forward strand.
TGGCGACATTTTACCAATGGTGCTGCCAGCAAAACCAAGAAGCGGCACTAAATAACATTCCTGTTCTAGCGAGGAAGGTCTTTAGACTTCTCGTCTTTAGCTTCTTTTTCGGAATCCTCACTGTCGTCGCTGCTGACACCTTTTTTGAAGTCTCTGATCGCCTTGCCTAGTCCGCTACCGATTTGCGGCAGTTTGCTGGGTCCGAAAATCACCAGTGCAATGACTAAAACGATCAAGAGTTCTTGAATGCCGAATCCGAACATGAGCCCTCCTAATTCTTACGCCTCAGAGCGAAGAATACCGCGTTATCTCCCCGTTGGACAAGGAGCAAGATTCGATCGCCCCGTCTGCCTTGACGCACGGCGCGTTCAAAATCTTTGACACTATTGACCGGCCTCTGATTGACTTCACGAATCACATCCGCCGGCTCGACACCCACTTGGTGCGCCGGGCTACCGGAGTGCACTTCGACAACCAACACTCCCCTGATAGAACTCAAGCCCAGCCGGCGCGAACTCTCCGGCGTGACTCGTAGAACACGCAACCCCAGCTCCGGATCCCGTGTTTCGGCCTGTGGATTGGCATCGCCGTCTTCCGGTAACTCGCCGATACGCACTGAAACGATACGCTCGAGTTTTTCCCGAACTGTCTTCAACGTGGCCTTCTGCCCAGGCGCCGTGTCCGCGATCATCGTACGAAGGTCAGGATTCTTGGCCAGAGGCTTACCGTTGAATTCGATAATCACGTCGCCGATTTTGACACCCGCCTCTGCCGCGGGGCTTTTCTCGGTGACCTCCGTAACGACCTTGATGTTCCCGGCAAAATGCGCCAAGCCGGAAGATGAAGCGATTTGAGGAGAAACGTCTTGTGCACGAATGCCGAACCAACCACGCACCACTTTGCCGTTTTTTCTGAGTTGGTCCGCGACCTTCTTGACCAGATCCATGGGAATGGCGAAGCCAATGCCGATATTGCCGCCGGACTGGCTGAAAATAGCGCTGTTAACACCCACCACCTCGCCGACCGCATTGATCAGTGAACCGCCGCTATTGCCGGGATTAATCGATGCGTCGGTCTGAATGAAGTTGTCGTAGGGTCCGGCGCCGATCACGCGGCCCTTAGCACTGACAATCCCCGCCGTCACCGTATGCTCAAGGCCGAACGGATTGCCGATCGCCATGACCCAATCCCCGACATCCAAGTGACTTGACTTGCCGAGACGAGCAAACGGGAGAGGCACAGGGGTCTTGCGGATTTTGATCAACGCCAGATCGGTTCTATCGTCTTTGCCGACCAGGAGCGCGTCATGTTCGGACTGATCGGCAAGTTTCACTTTGATCGCGTCGGCATTTCTGACGACGTGGTAACTGGTCAAGATCTCGCCGTCTTTACTGATCAGAATACCCGAGCCGAGGCTCCTCTGACCGTCGTCTCGGGATTGCTCCTCGCCGAAGAACCGACCCAAGAATTCGTCGATGGGATCGCCGGAGTTGCTACGCGCGGCGCGTTGCGCCGTGGTCGAGATATTGACAACGATCGGCATTGTTCGCTTGGCGATGGCCGCAAAAGAGGGAGGCCGGGTTCCCAGGGCGGCCGGATTTGCCGCGGTCGCGCTCGGCAGCCAATGACCTAGCAGAACCGCAACGGGCAGAAACGATCCGAATCCTAAGCCGGATACCAACCGCCAAGAAAACCTTATAGGGAACATGCTGATTCCTCTCTTTTTTATGCCTGTGTAAAACGAACTAGAAGGTATCAGATTTTTGCGCTGCGTTTAAGCGCGCGCCAAGGGGCCAAAACTCATTTGCAAATCCGCATGCCAATCGTTAAGAAGAAGTCGAAGTCGTTACTTCAAGGATAACATGAAACCGACACCTATCGACTACGACACCGTCCGGGAAATGTTGCGCACGGCGACGCCGGATCGGGTGTTGAGATTTATCGGCAAAAGCCACCCGGCCGATATCGCGCTCTTGTTCAAGGGACTGGACCCCGCCGAGGTGCGCCAATTTTTCGATATCCTTTTTTCCGCTCGCAGAGCGGCTAAAACCCTCAAGGAACTTCCGCCTGAGCTTTTACCCGATATCTTGGCAATGATCGACGACGAGAAGGTCGCGCGCGTCATTGTCCGGGCTGATCCCGATGACGCCGTAACCTTCATCGACAGTCTCCCGGAAGAGCGGCGCGAGGCGATCTTATCGCTGTTGGATCCCGAGCGACGCGAAGAAGTCCGCGAGTTAATCAGTTACCCCGAAGGCACCGTCGGCAGGATCATGAACACGGATTTTATGGCGTTGCTGCCGGGCGCCACGGCTCAAGGCGCAATCGACAAAATCCGTGAGCGAGGTGAACTGGAAAGTTTCTTCTATCTTTACGTCGTCGACGATGACAACAAACTGGCCGGCGTCGTGCCGATTCGCAACTTGGTCATTGCACCGCGAGACCGCACGCTGAAGGAAATGATGATCGCCGACCCGGTTAAAGGCGACGTCTTCATGGATCAAGAAGAAGCGGCCCGGCTCGTTGCCAAGTACGAGCTTCTGGCTTTACCGATCGTCGACGAGAGCGGCCATCTGGAAGGCATCATTACGGTTGACGACGTTATCGACATCATCAACGAGGAAAGCACGGAGGACATGTACAAGATGGCCGGTTTAGCGGAGGAGGACCGGGTTTTCACGCCGATCTCCCGCTCCGTTCGAATGCGCCTGCCCTGGACAATGTTGAATCTGTTAACCACGGGCGCTGCTGCCTCTGTCGTCACGATGTTTCAAGGTACCATCACCGAAGTCGTCGCCCTGGTGACCTTCATGCCCATCGTCGCCGGGGTCGGCGGCAATGGCGCAACCCAAACAGCGACGGTCATTATCCGCGGCATCGCGCTTGGCGAGCTTGAATTCTCGTCGGCATGGAAGGCCATCGTTAAGCAGGTCTCCGTCAATATTTGCCTCGCCTTGGCCGCCGGCGCGATGATCGCTTGCGTCGCCGTCTTATGGCAAGGAAATCCGATTCTTGGGTTGGTGCTCGCTTGCGCGATGATACTGAATCTGGGACTGGTTGCGGGCCTGTCCGGCGCGGTCATCCCGCTGCTCCTGAAAGCGTTGAGATTCGATCCGGCCTTGGGTTCCGGAATCGTCGTTACCGGCCTCACCGACGCGTTCGGTTTCCTTTCATTTCTCGGCCTGGCGACGATATTTATTCGCTATCTGACTTAGATCTTCGCTTCGCGAACCGCCGCTGATGGTTTCGGACTTCTTTTTATCAAGAAGAGAATTCCACCGATCAAGCTGTCCAGCGCGACAATGAGAAACAATAAAAGGCCGAAGGCGATGCCTTTCTCTGAATCGATTCCGATCAACGCAAGCAGAAAAATATATCCCCCCTCGCGTAAGCCGAGACCGTTGAGGCTGATCGGCAACGCCGCAAAGGTCCCCACCAGGGGATAAACGATCAGGCAGAAAGAAAGAGGAACGCTTACATGAAGAGCCAGACCCATGATGACGTGCATCCACGCCTGAATCAGGTGAACGATCAACGAGAGTGTAATCGCCTGAAGAATGACTCGCCAACCCTCTCGATAACTGGTCAAGATAAGGCGCAATTTCACCACCAGCGGGTAACCGTCTCCGGGAAGTACACGTCGCCAAAGAGGCATGAGTAAGCCGGCGATCAGAAACCCCGAAGCCAGCAGCAAGGTCAAATAGCGGATGGCACGGGGAATGTCGTATTCAGGGAACAGGAGAAGACCCGCAGCGCCGACCCAAATGAGCGCCACCATGCCGACCACGCGGTCCATCACTACCGATGCGGTGGCATGAACCGCGGTCAATGATAAGGGTTTTTTGCGATCGCTCTCCTGATCCTTGGCGAGATAGTAGACGCGGCTGACGTCGCCACCGACCGTCCCCGGGGCAAACAGATTAAAGAACATGCCGATAAAGTAGTAGGCTACTAATTCTTTGAAAGGGGTCCGGATACCCAGCGGACGCGTAAGGACGGTCCACCTCAGCGCGCTCATCACCTGGGTCAAAAGATAGATGACCAACGCCATGGCAATATAAGTAAAATCGGCTGAAGCCAGCGTCCGGAAAAATTGTTCGATATCGATCCGGGTGACAAAATAAGTCAGCAACCCCACACTGACGAGGAGCTTGACCATAAAGATAACGGCGTATTTCCTGTTTTTCATCGTCACAGCGGCGGTTGAATAAGCACTTGGCTTTCATCCGTTGTAAGATGATCTACTAGAACTTGACGCCCGGCGACGCGCAGTCTTCCCTCGGCGTAGAGCTGAATCGCGCGGGGATAAATGCGATGCTCCTGGTGTAAAATGCGCGCCGTTAATGAGTTCTCGGTGTCGTTGGCAAAGACCGGCACCACAGCCTGAATAATGATGGGCCCCTCGTCGCATTCGTCGTTGACGAAGTGCACCGTACAACCGGAGAATCGGACGCCATGCTCCAGCGCCTTTTTCTGCACGCGCAGACCCGGAAATGCCGGCAGCAACGCCGGGTGAACATTCATGATCCGGTTGGAGTACGATTTGACGAAAACCGGCGACAGCAGCCGCATAAAACCCGCCAGCACGACCAGATCGACACCGTGTCGCTGCAGAATCTCCACCACGGCTTGATCGTACGCTTCGCGGCTCGTGAACCCCTTAGGGTCCAACACTTCTGTGCAGAGATGATGTTTCTTTGCCCGCGCCAGACCCTGTGCATCCGCCTTATTGCTAAGAACCACCTCGATCCTCGCATCCAACACCTGCGCTTCGATCGCGTCGATGATGGCTTGTAAATTGGTGCCGCTGCCGGAGATTAAAACGCCTATCGGTACTTGCCGTGTCATAGAGTTTCCTATGAGAGAATGTCTACGCCGCGCTCGCCTCTACGAATCTCGCCGATCATAAAGCACCTTTCTCGCATCCGGCAGAGCGAGCGCATGACTCCATCGGCTTGCTTGTTATCGACCACCAGGATCATACCCAAGCCGTTGTTGAACGTACTGTCCATCTCGTCCTGCGAAACACTACCCATTTTTTTGATGAGACCGAATACCGGCGGCACCGGCCAGCTGTTCCGATCGAGCACCGCCCGGCTGCCGCGCGGCAGAACACGCGGCAAATTCCCGGTAATCCCGCCGCCGGTGATATGCGCCGCGCCTTTGATGGGCCATTTGGCGAATAGCGCGCGAATCGTTTTGGCATAGATGCGCGTGGGTTCCAGCAACTCCTCGGCCAAATTGCGGCCAAGCTCAGGCAGACGCTGGTGGATTTTTAATCGGCCCCGCGAAAGCAAGACCTTGCGCGCCAGCGAATAGCCGTTGCTGTGCAGGCCGCTGGAGGGCAGGCCGATCAAAACATCGCCTTGAACGATGGCTTTGGTATTTAGAATTTTCCTCTTCTCGACCGCGCCGACGGCGAATCCCGCCAGATCATATTCTCCCGCGGCGAAATCGCCCGGATGTTCAGCGGTCTCGCCGCCGATCAATACGCAGCCCGCCTGCCGGCAACCTGCCGCGATGCCGCGCACCACCGCCTCGGCGATATCGACGTCGAGTTTGCCGCAAACAAAGTAGTCCAAAAAAAACAGCGGCTCGGCGCCTTGAGTCAGAATATCATTGACGCCCATGGCCACAAGATCGATGCCGATGGTGTCATGTTTGCCCGTCATGGACGCGATCTTGAGCTTGGTGCCGACGCCGTCGGTGGAGGACACCAGGACGGGATGACGATAGCCCCGGCTTTTTAAATCGAACAGCGCGCTGAAACCGCCGACTCCCGCCAGCAGGCCAGACACCTGGGTTGCCTTGGCGATCGGACCGATACGGCGCACCAGTTCATCGCCCGCCTCGATGCTGACACCGGCCTTGGCATAAGTCATTGCTTCTTTTTTGGCCATGCGCGAGTTATCGTCCGTTCCTGTCGATGCGGGGGGAAAAAACTGCCGGCATCAATATCCTATCATGTGCGACGGGGAGAAATTCATGCGGTGGAACCGGCGATCACCTCGGTTACGCCGCCGCCAGCGGACAGCAGACCGCGGATCTTTAACGTGTACTCGCCGAATTTCGGGCTGCTCATCATTTCCAAAGTCCGCGGCCGAGGCAGATCCATCGACAGCATCTCCAAAAGTCTGCCCGGTCTGGCAGACATGACGAAGACGTGATCCGAAAGGAACACCGCTTCCTGAATGCTGTGCGTCACGAAAAGCACCGTCTTTTTCTTTTCCTCCCACAATCGCAGTAACTCAAGATCCAAGTCGTCACGCGTCATCGCGTCGAGCGCGCCGAAGGGCTCATCCATCAAAAGCAGTTGTGGATCGGTGACCAAGGCGCGGCACAGCGATGTCCGCTGCTGCATGCCGCCGGAAAGCTCGTGCGGGTACATCTCTTCGAAGCCTTCCAGCCCGACCAGTTTAATCAGCGCCCGCGCCTTTTCGACGTGGCTCGGCAAATCCAATTTGGCAAATTCCACCGGCAACAGGATGTTACCGAGCACCGATCGCCATTTGAGTAATACCGGCGCCTGAAAGACCATGCCGACGTTTTCGAGCGGGCTTACGACCGGGTCGCCGTTGACCGCAACTTTTCCCGACGATACCGGCAACAGCCCGGAAATGATCTTGAGGAGCGTGCTCTTACCGCAGCCGCTCGGGCCGACGATGGAAACGAAATTTCCCGTTTCGATGTCGAACGAGACGCTCTCGAGCGCCGTCACGGTCTTGGCGCCGCTGGTAAAAATTCTCCCGACCCGGTCGACGGCAATCAGCGGCGGCACGAAATTTCTCTGGCGCTCGAGGAGTCAACGTTTAATGAATTGATTGGTGTAAACTTCCTTGGTCATGACTTTGCGGCCGACATCGAAATACTCGTTGGTCACGCGCACGGTCTTTTCCATGATATCCGGCTTCATATAACCCAATCCGATCTGGATCGATTCCGGCGGCAAAAATACTTCGGTCAAAGCGTTCTTCAGCTGCACGGTCGTCAGAGCCGGATTGAGCTCGGGTTTGTGTTTGAGCAGAATCTTGAGCGACTCTTCCTGATTATCGCGCGCGTAACGCAGTCCCTCCATGGTCCCTTCGACGTAAGCGCGAACGAGCCGCGGGCGTTTTTTGACGTCCTCATCCTTGACGATCAAGCCGCTGCCGTAGATCTTCACTTCGCCTCGCTCGCGAATCAGGCCGAA
>JBBDNJ010000208.1:9643-17125 GCA_040877705.1 Binatia bacterium
CGCTGCCGTAGATATCGAGTCCGGTGTCCTTCATAAAAACACGCTGGAGCTTGACCCCGACTTTCGAGGCCGCGAGCTCGGCCACTTCATCGTTGGAAGCGCGGAACATGACGATGAAGTCGGCCCTCTTGGTAGCCAACGCCGCCGGCTGAATCGGCGCGGCGGTCTCCTGGATTTTGATGGATTTAAAATCGATCCTATTGATGCGGCAATAGGCCGGCATCAAGAACCATTGCGCCTGTCCCGGGCTGATCGCCCACGATTTTCCTTCGAGATCTTTGATGCTCTTGATCACACCTTCGTCGCGCCATACGATCGTCGTCGCGATGTAACCGAGCTGTGCCACCGCTTGCACGGGCGTACCGCGCGATTTGGCGACAATCGCCGTGGCGATATCGGCAAAACCGAAGTCGGCACCGCCCGCGGCAATGCCGCGTACGGTGTCGGCGGAGCCCTTGCCGGCGCGCACGGTCGCATTCAAGCCGCGCTTGGCGTAAAAACCTTTTTCCAAGGCGACGAACCATGGCGCGTGCTTACCGCCGACGATGAAATCCAATTGGATCGTCGCGGGTGTGGGTTCAGCGGCCCGCGCCGGTGTAGCGATCAAGCCAAGAAGCAAGAGGAACAACGCTGCCGCGCCGATCCGTTCGCTGAGCCGCTGGTTTTGAATTTTCATTGCGTCCTCCGCTATCAGGTAATCAGAATGAGCCTTCGACTTCGCGCACGGCGGCGCTCCACGGCGCCAGTTTTCGCTGGACAATTTCAACCAACCAGAACAGGCCCAACGACAATACCGCCAGAGTCAGCAAGATCACCAACGCAAATGCCGTATCCAAGCTGTAGTTCGCCTGCAATACCAGATAGCCGAGTCCTTCGTTGGCGGCGACAAACTCCGCCACGATGGCGCCGGTGACGGATAGCACGATGGCCACTTTGATACCGGCGAACATGTACGGCAGCGAGTTGGGCAGACGAATCTTTTTGAAGACGTCGAATTGCGAGCCACGATTGATCCGTGCCAGTTCCAGCAGTTCCGGTTCGACTTCCTTGAGCCCGACGACCGTATTCACGACGACGGGGAAAAACGCCACTAAAAAGGCGATGGCGATTTTGGAAAACAGTCCGTAGCCTACCCAGATGACCATGAGCGGGGCAAATGCGCTTTTGGGCATCGCGTAAAGAATGACGATGAGCGGGTAAACCGTATTGTTCAAATGGCGTGAATAAACCACGGCAATCGCGAAGCCGATGCCAAGCAGCAAAGACAAGGCAAAGCCGCCGAAGGCCTCGATAAAAGTAATCAAGGCGTGATGGCCGAGAATCGGCAGCTTGCCTATGAAAGCCAGCCACAGATCCCGCGGCGGCGGTAAGATGAAGGCGGGAACCTTAATCACTTCGACGAGAATTTCCCAGAGGATTAAGAGCGCTAAAAAGAACAGTATCGGTTCGATGATGTTACTTGTGGAAGGCTTCACGTCCGCAACTCCGAAGCCGACGTTAAAGGAAAGCTCATACCCTGTCAAGGAAACCGCTGGCGATTGGCCCGCTAAGGCTCTTCGAGCTCGCGTTTGATCTGGCTGCGCTCGAGCAGCAGATCGCGTTTTTGGCGAATCATCTCGCGCTCTTGTTTCAGGAAGCGCTCCACCGCGTGGCGGAATTTGCCGTCGACGATGAAATGCATACTGGTGGTGGGCTCCGGATCGAGCCCTCGTAGCTGCTTGAAACTTCCACCCGCGCCTGCTTCAAAGCGTCCAAGCCCCATGCGGATGCAATGCTCGATAGCTGAGTAGTAACAAACATTGAAGTGCAGAAACGGCTGATCTTCGAAGGCGCCCCAATAGCGGCCATACATGGTGGCATGATCCCTGATATTGAAGGTTCCGGCGATGACCTTGCCGTCGCGCTCCGCCAGCATCAGGCAAACATTAGCGGCGAACCGTCGATGAATCTCATCAAAAAACTCCTGGGTGAGATACTGCCGGCCATAGTAGAGCCGATCGACATGGTCTTTGTAGAGACGAAACATAGTGCGCATGTGTTTTTGCGTCAGCTCTTCGCCTTCAATTGCTTTAATTGAAATTTCCCGCTGGGCAACTTCGCGCCGTTCTCGTTTGATCTTGTTGCGCCGGTCGCTCCGAAAGCTGCCGAGATACTGATCGAAGGAGGTGAAACCGTGATTTTGCCAGTGGAACTGGATTCCGTTGCGGGCAATGAAACCGATGCTTTCGAGAGCCTGGCGCTCGTCGTCCAGGCAGAAATTGACATGCACAGAAGAAATTTTATTATCGGCGGCAATCTTGGCCAATGCCTGTCCCATGCGAGCTATCACGGCATTTCGATCGACACTCTCGGCGGTCAAAAAGCGATGCCCGGTAACGGGCGTAAACGGCACGCCAACGAGCATTTTCGGATAGTACTGAATTCCGACATGGTGCGCCGTTTCGGCCCATTCGTAATCGAACACGAACTCACCCATACTATGAAGCTTCAGATACATGGGGCAGGCGGCGATTAGCTTTCCAACGCTTTCCACCACCAGGTGGTGCGGCAGCCAGCCGGTATCTTCGTTAACGCAGCCGGACCGTTCCAAACTCTCCAGCCAATTCCATTTCAGGAACGGCGACCCGTTGCCGACCAAGCCGTCCCACTCTTCCGCGTCAACTTCGGAGACCTTTCGAACAACCTTGATAGTGTAATCACCCGACATTGGGTCGACTTTATCACGATTGTTGGGTTCATCAAATTATCGCGCCAATCCTAATAAACGCCGAATCCAAAACAAAAAATTCTTGGCAACCACCCGACGCTTATACTGAACCGGACCAGATATGCCCTTGACATCCCGTCTAAACTTAATGATTATTCATCTATTGGTATTTTATGGTTGTCTATAATCTTGTCTGCAAAAAGAAGCACAAGTTCGAGGGCTGGTTTCCAAGTTTTGAGGATTACCAGAAACAGGTCGACAAAAAACTGATTTCTTGTCCGGCCTGCGGCACGACAAAAGTGGAAAAGTTACCGCACGCCTGTGCTGTCCACGTGAAAAAGGAACAACCTGCCAAGCTTCCTGCAGCCAGACCCCAGCAAACTTGCCCGGTGCCGCCATCTCCGGCTGAATTCAAGGAGATGCTTCTTAAGGTTCATCACTACGTCAAGCAAAATTTTGAAGACGTGGGACCTCGTTTTGCCGAGGAGGCCCGGCAGATTCACCGAGGCAAAGCCGAGGAACGGCCCATTCACGGCACCGCCACGGCAGCCGAAGGAGCCGAGCTCGCCGAGGAAGGCATCCCCCACGTGGTTCTTCCTAAGCCGGAACTGGACAGCTGATCTTCTGCTGTTGCTATCACCGCGCTCAGATCAGACACGCTTCTAAAAAATTCAGCTAAAACGCCGGTTCTCTGCGAAGTCTCGCTGCCAATTTCTAACTTCCCTTGCAATCTCACCGCTTCTGCGAAATAGAGGAGGCTGAGTTCATTATGTTTTAGACAAGGGAGACCTGATGCTGCTGATCGATAATCAAACCGTCGAGCAAATCCTCGATATGAAAGGCTGTATGACAGCCTTGGAAACCGGCTATCGCGATCTCATCGATGAACGCGCAGTCTACCGCGGGCGCTACGATCTATTCGTTCCCAACGACGATCCCAAGCTGATGTATCGTTGGGGTACCATGGAGGGAGCCTCGCGAAGTTTCGAAACTTTCGCCATTCGCATGAAGTCCGACATGTTGGAATGGCCGGAAGGCAAGACCGTCGAAAAGTATTGCGTCGAGCCGGGAACTTTCTGCGGCATTGTAATGGTCTTTTCCACCCGCAACGGCGAGCCGTTGGCGATTATCAACGACGGGGTTATCCAGCATATGCGCGTGGGCGGCTGCGCCGGATTGGGCGTGAAATACCTCTCGCGCGAAGATTCCAAGGTCGTCGGCATCTTCGGCTCCGGTGGCATGGCGCGCACCTATCTGCTCGCTTTCAACGAAGTGAGAAAGATCGCCGAAGTAAGAGTTTACAGCCCGACCCAAAAGAACCGGGACGCTTTTGCCACGGAAATGAATGAGAGATTGGGACTAAAAATCGTCCCAGTCGAACGCCCGGAGGATGCCGTGCGCGGCAGCGATATCGTCGCCAGTTGCACCGATTCCATTCAAGTGGTGGTGAACGAGCCTTCGTGGATCGAACCCGGAATGCATCTCACATGCGTCAAATCGAATGAATGGAATCCCGAAATCGTCAAGAAGTCCGATCTTGTCATCAAGATGGGCCGAGCCACCATGAACCTCGACGTCGGCATGCGCCGCATCGGCGGCGAAGCCGCGGTGGTGGCCGGCAACGAGGAAGAGATCAAGAGAATCGCCAATCCCCGCGTGGACATCTTTTCCACGGACTTACCGCTTCTGACCGATGTGATGTCCGGTAAAATCAAGGGCCGAACCGATCGCAGTCAGGTGACCTTCTTTGCCAATAGCGGAACCCAAGGTCTGCAGTTCGCATCCACGGCCGGCTACGTCGTGCGCGAAGCCAAGAAACGTGGCTTGGGACAAGAAATACCGACGGGTTGGTTTTTGCAGGATATTCGAGATTAAGCCGGCATCGAGAAAGGACATCTACAAGCTCCCCGAGATGCCGTGGGACGACCGATAGAATGCGCGCAATCCATCCGTGAAAGCCTCCGCTCCCAAATCGCGCCCTACAAAATCGGCAGCGTGCCCAAAAGCGCAATCGGCAAGATTCTGCGCGCAGGTCTAGTCAAGCCGACATAGCGACAAAACCTCTCCGGACGCTGCGGAGACAGTAGTGGTCCCGATTGGGCATTGTGGCGTATTGATGTCTTTTTGCCAGTGAACTGTTTTTACTTTTGTTTTATCGATTTCAAAATGCGTGGTATGAATAATTATGACCTTGGCAGTTGATTTTGCGCGAACGGAGGTGGCCAAATGCGTGACGGGAAAATCCGCGTCGGTATTATGGGCTTGGGTCAGATCGGTCGGTACATCTATCAACTCGCGCTGGAAAAAGACGACATTGAGATAGTTGCCGTGGCCGATATCGGCAAGCCGGAAATCATCGAGTACCTGCTCAAAAGTGACGGCATGGAGGGGCCATCCTGCAAGCTCCAAGACAATTATCTGATCAACGAGAAATTCCGCACCAGGATGCTCCAGCTGGCGCGGCCGGAAGATGTGCCATGGGATGTTCTCGACGTTGACTGCGTCGTCGATGCCACGGGGAGATACCGGCGGCGCCGGGACGTGGAAGGGCATGTGCGCGCCGGCGCCAAGCGCGTGATTCTCGCGTCTCTGCCGTCGGAGCCGATCGATCGGATCGTCATACCCGGCGTTAATGAAAGTCAGGCCGCAGGCGCCGACAAACTGATTTCCGCGGGTTCGGCAACGACCAACGCGTTCGCGCTCTTGTTGCAATCTCTCGATCAGAGCCTGGGTGTGGACTGCGCGTCGCTGACGACCGTCCACGCTTATTCGAGCGATCAATCGCTGCAGGACTACGCCCACGAGGATTTCCGCCGCAGCCGCCCCGCGGCGGAAAACATCATCCCAAATAATAATGAATCGGCGCGATGGGTGGAGATGGTTCTGCCGAAGTTTGCGGGGAAGTTGAGCGGTTACGCTCTGAACGTGCCCGTGCAACGCGGATCGTTGCTGGACGTCAACTGCGTCATGCAGGACGGCAGCGTTACCGTCGATCAAGTGAACGAGGCTATGCGCGCCGCCGCCGCTCGGCACCCGGACTTGATCGGCGTCACCGACGATCCGATTGTTTCATCCGATGTTATCGGTTGCCGGCAATCGTTGCTCTTCGATACGCGCGCGACTCTCAAGGCAGGAAAGAAAATCGTCAAAGTGCTCGCCTGGTACGAGAGCATCGGCCATGCGTGCCGCGTGCTCGATGTGGTCCGGCAGTATAGCAAGTTTGACGGCAACGGAGGTGAGTTATGAGAGTTGCGATTAATGGATTTGGCCGAATCGGCCGTTCTGTCTTCCGCATTCTCGACAAGCGCGCAGACGCCGAGTTGGTTGCGATCAACGACGTCTTCGACCACGACGCGCTACGATACTTGCTCAATTATGACACCGTGATGGGGCGCTTTAAGGGCGCATTGCGGCTCGAAGGTGATGAATTGGTTACCTCGCGTGGCCGAACCCGCATGCTTCATGAAAAGGAACCGCTCAAACTGCCGTGGCGCGAGCTCGAGATCGACGTCGTCATTGAATCGACGGGAATCTTCACCAGCCGGGAACAGCTCGGCAAACATCTGGAAGCCGGCGCCAAGCGCGTCATTCTGACCGTGCCGGCAAAGGATGAAATCGATTACACCGTAGTGATCGGGGTCAACGACGACGGGCTTAAGCCGGAGCACCGGATGATTTCGAACGCGAGCTGTACGACGAATTGTCTGGCGCCGCTGGCAAAGGTGCTCCATGATTCCTTCGGCATTGTGGAAGGTGTCATCAATACCGTGCACGCCTATACCAACGATCAGCGCCTTGCCGACGTGCCGCACTCGGACTGGCGACGCAGCCGCGCCGCGGCGGAAAATATCATTCCGACTTCTACCGGTGCCGCGAAGGCGGTGGGCGAGGTCTTGCCCGAGCTAAAAGGACGGCTGGACGGTATCGCCGCGCGCGTGCCGGTGCCCGACGGTTCAGTGGTCGATTTGTTTGCCGAATTGGAAAAAAGCGTCAGCGCCAATGACGTTCATGCCGCGATAAGATCCGCGGCGGAGTCGAAAAGGATGAAGGGCATTTTGCAACTCATGGAATCCCCCGTCGTGTCGTCGGACGTCATAGGGAATTCCCATTCTTCTATTTTCGACCCGGCATTTACCAGCGTTACGGGCGGCAGATATCTAAAATGCCTCAGCTGGTACGACAACGAGTGGGGATACTCCAATCGCGTCTGCGACTTGCTCGCCCTAATCGCGCGTTGGGGATAGGCCGGCTTCTCCCCGAGTTCATGGGTGTGATCGATCACAACAAATCCAAGTCAACGTTAGCTGAATCTTATGCCAGGAAAGTGCCCGCAGTGCGGATCGAGGACTTATTTAGCCCGAACGACAATACAGACCGAGCTTATTGAAATCCAAAATATCCCGTGCACGGTATGCCAGGAATGCGGACACGAGCAGATCGCACAACTGTTTCAGAACAAAATCGATAAACTTCTCGAACGCGCGGCCAAAGGAAAGCTCAAAACGCGCGTGGTCGTGATGTAGGTGCGAAACTCTCATCCAAGAACTGCTCAACAAGCGCACTCGAGAGCGGAATATCGACAGATGGGACAAAACGCGCACGAGAGATTTAAGAGAGAATTATGGCGAAAACCAAAGTTAAGCGTTGGGATCCGTCAGAACATTTGGAAACGGAGGAAGCGCAACAACTCATGGCCGACCCCAATAAATGCCCATGTGTTCGTCGACTATTCGGTGAGAGCGTATTCATTACTTCCAGGCTGAATTTGATCTGGA
>JBBDNJ010000209.1:0-17099 GCA_040877705.1 Binatia bacterium
CCACGCTGTTGGCATAAGCCAGCGCCTCGTTTAGATTATTCGCCGTCGTGACAGAGAGAACGGGTCCGAAAACTTCTTCTTTAAAGAGGCGCATGCCGGGTGCGACGTTATCGAAGATCGTCGGCTCGACGAAATAGCCCTTGCCTAGATGCTCGGGCTTTTTGCCGCCGAGCAGCAAACGAGCGCCTTCTTCCCGGCCGATCTCGATGTAGTTCAAGTCGGTTTTCCACTGCTTCTCATCCACCGCCGGTCCCATATCGACGGTTTCATCCAAACCGGGACCGATTTTGATCTTCTTTGCCGCGTCCATGAGCCGTTGAACGAGCGCATCCTTAATCGCCGGATCGGTGATCACGTGCGACGTCGCCGTGCAGCGTTGCCCGGTGGAACCGAAGGCGCCGCCGTGAATGGCCACGGCCGCTTTGTCAAGATCGGCATCGGCCATGACGATGACCGCGTTCTTGCCGCCCATCTCGCAGGTCACCTTGGCGCCGCGCTGCGCGGCTTTGACGTAGAGAGCGCCGCCGATTTCGTTGGAGCCGGTAAACGATACGGCGCGAATGGCTGGAGAATTGACGATCGCTTCGCCGACCACCGAGCCGGAGCCGACCAGCATATTGAATACGCCCGGCGGAAGACCGGCCTGCTCATAAATCTCGGTGAGCAACGATGCCGTGGCGGGGGTTAACTCAGCCGGCTTGAAGATCACGGTATTGCCCGCCGCCAGCGCCGGCGCCGATTTCCATACCGGAATGGCCCAGGGAAAGTTCCATGGCGCGATGAGACCGACAACCCCCAAGGGCCTGCGAACGGTGTAGGTAAAGGTATCGCGCGCTTCTGAAGGGAGTGTCTTACCATGCATGCGGAACCCCTCACCGGCATAAAATTCCAACAGCGAAATCCCTTTCATGACTTCGCCCTTGGCTTCTTTTAAAATCTTGCCTTCCTCGCGCGTCAGGGTGCGGGCGATTTCGTCGGCACGCTGGCGCGCGATATCCGCCGCGCGCCACAGCACGCGCCCGCGCTCGGGACCGGGTGTTTTTTTCCAGTTCTTAAATGCTGTCTGTGCCGCTTCGATGGCGCGTTGCGCGTCTTGCGCCGTAGCCGCGGGAAACTCCGCAATCACATCGTCGAGATCCGCGGGATTAATGTTGCGCACCAGCCGCTCGGATTTGGGATGAAACCATCGGCCATCAATATAGGAGCCGGTATTCATGCTTGCCTCCTCTCGTGGCGAGTGCCGCGGCCTCTAACGGAACGCTGAAATTCATCTGCGGGCGAGCTCGCGCAAGGCTTTATTCCACCGCTCATCGAGCTTTTCGTACTGCTGGGTGGTCAATCCCTGCTCGGGGTACCAGCGCTTGAAGCCATAGTCCTTTATCGGGCTGCCGTACTCGTATTGATCGAGGACTTTCTGACCGCCTTCACCCAAGATGAAATCGGCCAAGAGCAAGGCCGCGTGCGGGTGCGGCGCGTGGGCCGAAACGGCGGTTGACCCGGAGTTGGACGGCACGACATCCATCGGTACCCAGGCGATCGGCGCTTTGGCCTTGAGCGATACTTCGACATGATTGCGGAAGGTCGTCGGCGATACTCCCACCTCGCCGGATATGACCATATCGAGAAGCGCTCGTCCGGAGACATTATGCACGGCGGGATTCTGCTCGTTCAACTTCTTGAGATATTCTTCACCTTTGAACTTCAGCATCGCTCCGACTACAGTCACGCCCGTGTCGCTGCCGGCGAAGCCGATTTTACCTTTTAGCTCGGGCCGCAGCAGACCCTCATAGTTCTTCGGCACCAGGTTGGCCGGTATCGAATTCTTGTTGTAGGCAAGACCGATATGCGACTCGCGATCGATGGCCCAGTACACCAGTCCCTTGGGGCCCTTTTCTTTTACATGATCTGGATACTTTGACTCAGTGGGAAAATAGTACGGGACGATAAGCTTATTGTCTTTTAACAGCTTAAAAAGGGGAATCGTGGTCTCGATCGTGTCGACGATATGCCGGTTGGCCTGACTTTCGGCCAGTATCCTGGCGCCGAGCTCTTGACGTGTGCCGCGGTAGGCTTCCACCTTCACCCCGGGATATTTTGTCTCGAAGGCGGCGGCAAGATCCTTGTA
This sequence comes from Binatia bacterium, assembly GCA_040877705.1. Classification (GTDB taxonomy): domain Bacteria; phylum Desulfobacterota; class Binatia; order UBA9968; family UBA9968; genus WHTF01. The sequence continues at coordinate 2,126 of JBBDNJ010000209.1, forward strand.
CGAGCCGCCGGCCAGAGACGTATACCAGGTGATCTTACCTTCGGCTTTGGCGCCTTCATACAGGACCTTCTCCCGGTCCGGCTTGTTGTACGCCGTCAGTTGCGCCAGCGACATACGCTTCGCGGTCTGCGCCCATCCGGTCGAAACTAAACCGACAGCAACAATAAACACGCCGGTCAAAATCTTCATTTTCTTCATGTGCATGCGGTGCTCCTCCGTTTTTTCTCGTCCGAAGCGGTCCCTAATATCCTGTTTCCGCCAATTGATGGTAGAACAGTTTAAAAAATTGTTTAAGTCTTTCCGGGCGTTTGTAATGCGCAAATTCCTGAGGAACTTTAAATTCCTTTTCGATCTCCTCCAGAGTTTTGCCTGCTTGGACCATTTTGGCGACTTCGTCTCTCATGACCACGAAATAACGCTTCTGCTCCTCCAGATCTTTAACTCCTCTGCCGATATGCACGGGGCCGTGCCCTGGAACGTAGGTTTCCACGGCGAGACTGCGCGCCATGATGTTATCCAAGACCTTGATCCACCCACCGGTGTTGGAGAAAAATACGCCCGCGGATTCGCCTTGGCCCGGATGAATTTCCGTGTCGAGCAGATCGCCCATCAGCATCACGCGCTTTTGCGGAACGTACACCGTCAAGTCCCCGGTGCTGTGGGCTCGGCCTTCCGGCGTGATTTGAAAGGTCAAGCCGCCGAAGTAAAGCGTCATGGGCCCGTCGATCGCGATTGTCGGCGTGAGCGGCTCTCCTTTCTGATAAGCCGCATAGCGCAACTCTTTGGAGTTTTTGCGTTCGATAAATTCCTCGCGCTCCTGCATTTGCAGGTCATGCGCTTGGTTTTTTGTGGCGATCCAGACCGGCGCGTCTTCGCGGAAATGCCAAGCGCCTGAAGCGTGGTCACCGGCGCTGTGCGAGGTGATCAGATATTTAACTTTCTTGTCGGTGCTCTTGCGGATAAATGCCAGTGTTTGATCGGCATTGTCGATATGAAAATCCAGTACCAGTACGCCATCGTTGGTTATCACGACCGTGGAATTGCCGGAGCCCCGCGAGTGCTCCAGCATGTACACTCCGTCGGTCACCTTCACCGGCGTCATTTTAACCGGTGCCGCGGCGCCGGTAGTAAAGATCCAGGCCAATGCCAGCGCAGCTAAGAGTTCTCGCTTCATGATGCATCTCCTTAACAAGTTTTTGCGTTGCCTCAGTCATACAACAAGTCCGATGATAGAGCCTTTGTCCGTCATGCGCGGACTCGATCCGCGCGTCCATGTTTGCTTGCACGCCGCCCAAAAGATCTCAGCGGCGATCCGCGCGCACTTAAAGGATGAATTAGGACAAATGAAATCCGCGATCCTGATCGGAATTCGTATTTCATCTTTCCGCTTTCATATTTCATCCTTTTTCAGCGTGAAGCTTTCAGCAGCCTGTTAACCGCTCATTCCCAGTGCCGCCGCCATGTCGACAGTCCGGCGCGCGCGCTCGACGATGGGCCGGTCGATCAACTGCCCGCCCATGGCGATGGAGCCGTCACCGCGGGCATTGGCCTCTTCAAAAGCCTTCAGCACCTGCCAGGCATAGGCTATTTCCTCTGCGGTCGGACTGAACGTCGTATTGATGGCGTCTACCTGGGATGGGTGAATACAGGACATGCCGGAAAAGCCCAGCCGGCGCGCTTGCCTGGCAAAGCCCAGCAGGCCCTGGCTGTCATTGAGATCGACCCAGACTCCATCCACGGCTTGAACATGGGCAGCCGCCGCGGCGACAACGATCGCGGATCGAGCGTAGATCAAATCGCGTGCTTCACCTTCCCGGGAAGTTGGCAAGCCGATTTCACGGCCATAATCCTCGGCACCGAAAATAAGCCCACTGATGCGCGGCGAACTGGCGGCGATCGCCGGCGCGTTTAACAGGCCTTTCGGGCTCTCGATGGCGATCAACAATTTGACGCCGCCCTTTTCCATTCCGAGTTTGGGTTCGCGTTCCTTGAGCAGCGCGTCGACCTGGCGGACCTCCTCCGGGGTGTCTACCTTTGGACAGACCAGTCCTTCAAGGCCGGGCCGCACGACCGCTTGTAGATCGGCGTCCATGCGCGGGTGTCCGATGGCGTTGATGCGCACGTAGCGAGCCGGTGTTGCCGGCGTCTTTTTACGGCCCAACGATTGGGCGATATTTTGTCGCGCGCTGTCCTTTTCGTTGGGCGCGACACCGTCTTCGATATCGAGCATGACGGCATCGGCATTGAGCCCGAGCGCCTTGTCGATCATTCTTTGCCGGTGTCCCGGCACAAACATCCACGAGCGTATTAAATCCATGGACCGTTCTCCTACCGCAGTTTCCTTATCTGATGACATCGGAAATGTCTATCTCCATGCGATGCAATCGGTTGTTTGCAACCGTGATGTTTTTGGAGAATAAAAGAAAGGATGAATTCTGGTTATTTGAAAGTTGCCATGCTTCGACGATGAAGTTGAGCACTTTGAAGCTCTTGTTGCCTGTCGTTGCAATCACCATACAAAGCAATTCGGCGTCGACGATTATTCCGCCGTTTCTCGATGACATGCGTATTCCCGTGGCATTGATCGGCACGCTCATTTCACTCGGGCCGGTTCTCGCTCTAACCTCGCGGCTGCCGTTGGGAATGGCATACAACCACAACCGGGCGCGCATGCTGATCGCGATTGCGGTCGTGACGATGGGGATCACCAATTTCGCCTATAGCTTCGCCGTGGATAGCCTGACATTCGCCATCGTCCACGCGCTCAATGGCTTTGCGTATGGCGCCGTGACGACGCTGTATATGGCCTTTTATGTCGACTCGCTCGCCGCCGATGAAAATCGCAGTCACGCCATGGGTTATTACGTCGGTAGTTTGGCTGTGGGTTATTCAACCGGCAATTTTATTGGCGGGTTTATCGCCGATCACTTCGGCTATGGATTGACCTTTCAGAGCGCGGCATTTCTGTCGTTGATCCCCTGTGCGTTGCTTTGGTTATTCCGATCGCCGATGGGTCCGGGCGCCGGCAAAGCGAAGGAAAAGCCCAAGGTAAAACTTACCTCGAAGGAGTTTTGGCGAGCACTACTCGAGCCGGGGCTGGCAACGGTGGTAGTTACGGCGCTATTTCTCAACCTGCTGCACCAGATGAGCGGTGTGTTCATCTCGCTCTACGGTCTAGCCGTAGGCATGACTCTGACTCAAATCGGCGTGATCCGCGGCGCCTATGCCGGCATCAACGCGGTTACCCGGCCGATCAGCGGTCATATCGTCAACAAGGTCGGTCACCGGGGGCTCTCCTATGGCGGTATTCCGCTGCAATGCGCGCTCTTGATGTTGATTCCCTTATTCACGGGGTTCAGCGCGATCTTAATCGTTTACATCACGTCCGGCTTGATGCGCGCCATCGTCATTGTCGCCAATGCGGTGGGTCTGGTCCAAGACGTCGATGAAACCAAGGTACAGCGCGGTATCGCGTCGGCGGTTTATAACTCAGCCGGCGACCTGGGAAATATCATTGGTCCGTCGCTCGGTGGGCTCATCGCCCAGGCGACCGGTATCGCCTCGGTGTTCGTCATTGGATCGCTGGGATCGACGGTGCTTTTTCTCCTGGTGATCTTTGCCGTGCACCGCATGCACGAGTCGCAGGCGGCGTGACCGATCGTGGTAGGGAACGAACGCGACTGTTCCCTACAGCTCCTGTGCAGGGTGCTCAAAAAGATCTCAGAGGCGAGGCGCGCGAAAATCGACGAGCGGAGGCGTACGCGTTCGGTACGTTGACGCGAGGCGATTGAGTGCAACGAAGCATATGAGTCTTTTTCAGCGCCCTGCCTGCTAATACGATTTCGGCATGCCGAGGACGTGCTGACCCAAATACGCCAGCACCAGGTTGTTGCTCACCGGGGCTATGGTCAGTAACCGTGTCTCTCTGAATTTTCGTTCGACATCGTATTCCGTGGCGAAGCCGTAGCCACCGTGGGTTGTCAAGCAGGCGTTGGCCGCTGCCCAGGCAGCTTCGGAGGCCAAAAGCTTGGCCATGTTTGCTTCCGCGCCGCATTTCTCCTGGCGATCGAATTTAGTCGCAGCCTGGTAGCGGACGAGATCCGCTGCCTCGATCTGCGCATAAGCTTGGGCGATGGGGAACTGGATGCCCTGATTCGAACCGATGGCACGGCCGAAGACGATGCGTTCAGACGCGTACTTTGCGGCGCGCTCGACAAACCAGCGGCCGTCGCCGATGGCCTCGGCCGCGACCAGGATGCGTTCGGCGTTCCAGCCGTCGATGATGTAGCGAAAGCCCATGCCTTCTTGACCGACGAGATTCTCTACCGGCACTTCAACATTATCGAAGAAAAGTTGACTGGTATGGTGATTAATCATTAAATCCAACGGCTTGACTTCAAGTTTTCCCTGATTTTCTTTGAGGTCGACGATGAACACCGACAGGCCGCGGGTTTTGTCTTGCAATTCATCATAGGGCGTCGTGCGCGCGAGCAAGAGCATCAGGTCCGACTGCAGGACGCGGGAGATGAAGATCTTCTGGCCGTTGATGAGGTATTTATCGCCTCTGCGGACTGCCGTGGTTTGCAGCCTTGTGGTTTCCGAGCCGGAGTCGGGTTCGGTGACGCCGAAGGCCTGCAGGCGCAGGTCGCCGGCGGCAATCTTCGGCAGGTAGCGTTTCTTCTGCTCCTGGTTGCCATGCCGGAGGAGCGTGCCCATGGTGTACATCTGCGCGTGACAAGCAGTGGCGACGCCGCCGGAGTGATTGATCTCTTCCAGGATGATGCTCGCTTCGGTGATGCCGAGACCGGTGCCGCCGAATTCTTCCGGAATCAATGCCGCCAGCCAGCCGAGCTCGGAAAGTTTGCGTACGAAGGCATCGGGATACTCTTTTTTGCTGTCGATCTCGCGCCAGTAAGCATCGGGAAACTCTTTGCACACTCTTTTGATTTCGTCCCGGATCTGTTGCTGGTCCGGTGTCAGGTTGAAATCCATCGCTACCTCCTATAATTAGCCCCTAGCAGGCTGCTGAAAAAGCCTCATATGCTTCGTTGCGCTCGTTCGCCTCGCTTCGACGTACTGCCCAAGTACGCCTCAGCGCGTCGATTCTTCGCGCGCCTTGCCTCTGAGATCTTTTTGAGCAGCCTGAAAGAGGATTACTTCAGCACTCGCTAGACTATAGCGGAATGGTTTTCGTTCCAAGAGAGGGGGAATGGTTATGGCCGTTAAGCCGGGATGGGAAGGTCGATTCTTCGAAGACTTTGAGGTTGGCGATGTCTATCGTTGTCGTTTAGGACGAACCGTAACCGAGGCCGACAACATCTGGTTCACTCTGCTCACCAACAATACCAATCAAATCCACTTCAATAACGAATACGGCAAGCGCACCGAATTCGGTAAATGCCTGATCAACAGCGCTTTGACCTTGGCCATTGTCGCAGGCATGGGCGTAGCCGACGTGAGCGAAAATGGTTTTGCCCTTGGCTGGGATGAGATCAAATTGCCGAACCCGTTGTTTGCCGGCGACACCTTGTATTCGGAGTCCGAAGTTCTCGAGACCCGTGAATCCAAATCCAAACCGCAGTGGGGGATTATCAAAGTGCGCACGCGCGGCATTCAACAAGAGGGCAAGGTCGTCATCGACTACGCGCGCAGCGTGATGGTTTGGAAAAAAGCGCATGCGCCGAAACAGGATTTATTTCCAACGATTAAAGAAGATAAGAAGTAACGGCTTGAACTGCTTGAACTCAAACATTTGTTCAAACCGTTCAAATAGTTCAAAACGTTCAAGTCGTTAAAGACTTTCGAGAATACACATGCTGCTTCAATCGGCAGATTTTATCCTGACCGGAGTCGAAGGGCTCAGGACAGATTTGAAGACGCCTCAGAGGTTCGAACGATTTGAACGGCTTGAACCAAAAACGAGGTGAGTGTGGCAAGTAATCAGCAACCGGCGCGCGCGTTAGACGGAGTGAAGATTCTCGCCTTCGAGCAGGTGCTCTCAGGCCCGTTTGCCACTTGTCTGCTCGCCGACATGGGCGCGGAGGTGATTAAAGTCGAACGGCCGGGGGTGGGCGATGTCATTCGTTCCTGGGACTCGGTCGTCAAAGGGCTCTCTTCAGGCTACGTCTGGCTGAATCGCAACAAGCGCAGCCTGACCGTCGACGTGAAAAAGGAAAAGGGCAAAGAAATACTTCAGAAGCTGGCGAAGAAATCCGATATTTTCTTTGAAAATTACGCTCCCGGCGTCGCCGGGCGCCTGGGTCTCGGTTACGAACAGCTTAACGAATTAAACCCGCGGCTGATCTATTGTTCGCTTTCAGGCTATGGGCAGGACGGACCTTACCGTGATGTTAAAGCATACGATCTGCTCATACAGGGAGAAGGCGGAATCATCGCGACCACCGGATACCCCGAGAAGCCCGCGAAGGCCGGCATCGCCATCGCCGACATCGCCTCGGGAATGTACGCGGTGATCGGTATCGTGCTGGCGCTGTATCAGCGTGAAAAAACCGGTCAGGGCCAGCTCATCGATGTGTCGATGTTGGATTCCATCGTCTCGTGGCTGGGTTATTTTCCACATCATTACTGGCATGCGGGCGAGGAGCCGGGCCGCGCCGGCATGCGCCACCACTATGTGACGCCTTATGGGCCGTACCTGGCTGGGGACGGCGAGTATGTGAATCTCGCCGTGGCCAGTCCGGCGGATTGGGAGCTGTTTTGCCGGATTGTCATTGAGAAACCGGAGCTGTTGGAAGATACGCGATTCGTCACCGTTCAGGATCGGAGAAAAAACCGCGCAGCATTGGAGGAAGTCATCGAGGCGATCTTTCTCGAGCGCGATCACAAGCATTGGCTGTCGCAACTCAAGAAAGCCGAGATGCCGCACGGCATCGTGCGCGGCATCGCTCAGGTGCTGGCGCATCCGCAGGTTGTAGCGCGCAAATTGATTCGCGAAGCGCAGTCGCCGGTAGGTAAAGTCCCGGTGATTGCCAACGCGCTGAAAATGTCCGACAGCCCGGCGCGTTACGACCGCATTCCGGGTCTCGGCGAAGACAACGAAGCAATCCTTGGAGAATTGGGTTACGACGCCGCGGCCATCGCCGATCTGAGCCGTGACAAGGTCATTTAAGGGTTTCTCTCGACGGGGCAGTTTATCCGCTAGGATTGATCTATGAGCAAACCTGTCGTTGGAGTCATGGGCGCATCGGGAAATGACGCGCTGACCGATACTGAAAAAGTTCGGCTGAAGGAACTCGCCGAAAAACTCGGCGGCGCCATCGCAAAGCATGACTGTATTCTAATCACCGGAGCGACCACCGGTTTGCCGGACTTGATCTCAAGGTCGGCTTGCCGCCATGGCGGGTTCGCGCTCGGCATTTCTCCCGCGGAAAATCGCCGGGAGCACATCGAGCGCTACAAAATGCCACACGACGCGGCGGACGTCATTATCTATACCGGCTTCGGCCTCAAAGGCCGCAACGTCATCAACGTGCGCTCCGCCGACATCGTCATCATTTTCGGCGGCGCCACCGGCACCTTGAACGAGTTCACCATCGCCTACGACGAGGGCAAAGTCATCGGCGTGCTCGAAGGCAGCGGCGGAGTCGCCGACCACATCAAGGAGATTATCGATTTCTGTAAAAAGCCGACGCGCGGGACTGTGTTGTTTGATACCGATCCGGAAAGGCTAATAGAGAACTGCTTAAAGTCTTTAAAAAATTTCACACCACCTACAATCATAGCTTAGCGCACTTTTCGACGAAGGCTTTCACTATCCCATTGAACGTCTCCGGTTGTTCGCGGTAGCAGAAGTGGCCAGCCTCATTGATGATGTGCATTTCCGACTTGGGATTACTGTCGGCGATGATTTCGAACAGTGCGTGGCCGCGTTTGAGTTGTGCCGTCGGATCGTTGTAGCCCCAGACCAACATGGTTGGCTGCGTGAGCTTGCCTTGCATGATCCAATTGAGCGTCTCTTCCTTGTGCAGCGCCAAGTGCGTGAAGAATTGCTTTCTTTTTAGCCCTTCGTCCTCCATCTTCCGGACGGTTTCCTGGTACTTTTCCGACTGGGCGATGTCTTCACAAGTGTCGAGCCAGGTTTGGGTGATGTGATTCGGTCTGAAGGAGTAGTGCTCGATGCACCAACGCTGGCTTTCGCGGCTCAGGCGCGGCTTGGGCGCGTTGGCCATGATGTATTCCGTCTTCGACGGTCCGGGCGCAAGCGTGCCGCTGTCGACGATGATACAAGAGCGCACCAGTTCCGGATGATCCAGGGTGAGCCGGGTGACGACATAGCCGCCGCGCGAGTGGCCGATCACATGAACATTCTTGAGATCGAGCGCCTGTAACAAGCCCGCCGCGTGCTTTACCGTCGCGGCCATCGTGTAGCCGGCGTCGGATTTCGGATTGCCGGTGTAGCCTTGCCCGAGCTTGTCTATGGCAATGACGCGAAACCCTTGGGCGAGAACGTCAAAATTAAATTCCCAGTCGATGGCGCTTTCGCATGCGTCGGGTGTGCCCATGTGGCTGCCATGCACCAGCAGCAGCACTTCGCCGCTGCCGTTATCGAAATAGCGGGTCCTGATTCCATCAACGTCAATAAACTTCGGGTCGGTCATCGAACACGTCCTTTCTCCCGTCACGAACACGACACTTCTCCGGACACGCTCACGGTAGTTATCCCAGCGTGCCCTTCTTTAGAGACTCGGCGAGCTCGCGCAAATATTCTTTCTGTTCCTTAGCCTGGTACAGCGCCATCGAGCCGTCGTCCTTCAAAGGAATGCCGCCGATGAAGTGAAAGGCGTGGGCGTCCCAGTCGTAGAATTCGTCGCCGCGCTCGCAGATCTCTTTCCATTTAAGGCCGACCTGACTGCGGTGCAAACCCGTGCGGGCTGGCAGCGCGTCTTGCTGCTCCAGGGACAGATTCAACTTGGCCTTCTCGTTTTCTTCTTCGGGAAGTCCTTTCCACATGCGCCGGTAGCTGGGAAAGAATTCCTGTTCGCGCACCGTCAGCGCGGTATGCATGTCCCACCAGGGTCCGTGTCCGGCGACGCTCATCGGCCCGGTCGACCAACTTGTAAACCAGGCGCGCGCCTGCTCGTAAGCGAAGTACGAGCGTCCCCTCGGCTGTCTTGGAACTTCGCTCCGGCTCGATGCCGCAATATTTTTCGAAGAAGGCGGCGGTTTTAGAAAGATCGCGGCAGCCGTAGACGGCATGACTGATACGGCCGACTTTCTCCTCAGTCGCGATCTGCATGGCGCCTTCGGGCATATGCACCGGCGCCCAGAATTCATACTGATTACCGTCCGGATCGGCGAAATAGATCGCTGTGCCTTCGTCGCCGTCTGCGGAGGTCTTTACCGGATCTGTGCGCGGAATCTTGTACTTGTCGAGCCGGCGCAAATGCGTGTCGATATCCTCGGGCCGGATGTAAAAGCCGCAGCGAGGAAGTTCCTTGCCCAGCTCGTTTGCCGGCGGATAGATCTCGGGCTGGAGGAACGCGCCGATGCGGCACGACCCGCCCTGCCACCACAAAAAGCAGATGATCTTGATATTCTTTTTCCGCGCCGCAGTCGTCAGTCCCCTGAACGGCCTTCGAGTAAGGCCGATCCCGTTCACCGCCCAGTCCGCCCAGGCGACCATATCGTTCGTGCCGACGACAAAATGATCGATCCAGTGAGCCGCGCCTTTAGGTTCGAGGTTATTCATCGATGATCTCCTTCCAGCTTTTAAGGCGTTCAATCCGTTCAAAACGTTCAAATCGTCCGAATAAATTAGTTCGGAACAACGGCCAATCACGGCGGCTGTCTCGTCGCGACGGTACGAAACCCAAGAAACAGTGTCAAGCGCAGTTTTAGTTCCAGGATCCGGATGGCCGGTGGTTCAAGTCTGAGCAACTGCGGAAGTAAACCAGAATTATAAGGGAGAGTGGGATCAGGAGCAAAACAAATTGGCCAGCACTCTAAAGTCCAGGCTCATGCCAGACCCTCGTGACGCACCGCGGCTGATTTGGCGGCGAAAGTGACGCGCTAAGACCGGATGACGGTATCCCGTGGGAGAAAAATGCTGAAAGCGCTGAGACATAGCGTGGTCCGACCCGTGGACTACACACCCTTGCGGAGTCTACTTCGCTTAACAGAGAAAATCTTTACAGGATGCTTTCAACGAAAGGGAATCCGGAGTTTTTTAGTTTGTCCACTGTCCTCGACGCCGTCGGCTTCCGATTAGCGGTCGAACCCAAGACCGCTACGTTTCAAAAGCAAAGGGGCGGAGAAAAAAAGGTCGCGAGTCTTTAATTCACAGAGACGCGGTCGATCTGATAGACGCCGGTGGTTAATTCCGCGACGCCCACATCTTTGAAACTGGATTGAAGTCATCAACGCACCAGAACGTCACGGAACGGTGTCAGGCAAACCTTATTGCTAGTGTGTTTTCTTTGAGCAAAGATCGAAAAGGTTTGCCCTGACACCGATGTTCCCCATGCCGGATCGTGAGGCTCCCCAGTAACTTCGTCCTTGAGAACGCACGTCGCCTCGGATTATGGATTACACGTCTACTGTGAAATGCTCAAATCCGCTTCAGAAGGTTATGGTTTAAATTTCGACGCCGAAATAAATCAATACCGCGAGAATGTTGAAGGCCGAGTGATTAAAGGCGCCGCGCGCGTCAGATCATTTCAGGGGTTTCAAGCCGGCCTCGAGAGGAAGGACGGCGGGAGCAAAAACTTCGGATCAGGGTTTGAGAAAGCTAAATTTGTGGCTGCAAAACTGATAGTATTACCCTCTTCTTTCGGAGGGGTAAGATCAGAGCTGAAAGCTACTAGATTTACATGACCACGTGATGGACTAGATAACAGCCTGGCCGCAAGTGACGGCAGCCCACTACCGCTTCGAAGTAAGTCCCAACTTTCGTCCTCTATTTCTTCAATGAAACAACTCACTAAACTTGGCCTCGTTCCTGTAAGCTGAGAAGCGCCTTTCTTGAGATCATCGTATATAGCGTCGAGAACTTTATTAGAGTCGGCACTCGCACATCTGATGATCATCGTGTGCTCAGGGCCGCTGGTCACAGCGTAGTAAGCAAAAGAGGAATCAAAAGGAGCAAGGGCGTTTGCAAACTCGTCAGCCGTTTTTATCTGCCGATCCGCAGGTAATGGTTGGATTGTAATCTTCAGATTTTCCACCTTTGCTCTATTTCCTCCGGCGACCAGGACCTCGTTGATCGTATTTGCTAACAACTTATATAAACTCGGGTCTGCTCCCATTCTACCTTCAGAGGTGATCAAAACAGCAAAGCGCGACCGTAGGTCTTTCAAAGATCCAAAGAGAGTATCAGCCAGAAGGTAGAAGTCCCCTTTCCGGATTTTTCGTCCAGCATCCATGCTTTTCCTTTTGCACTCAATTTCGACCTCAAATTTATCATCCGAAACCAGTAAATCGTAGTTTCCGGCACCGTCCAAATCAATAAATCTTACGTCATAGCCGAGCTTCAAAAAGTGAATGGCAATATCGATTTCGAACAGAAATCCTTTTATGGACTCATCGTCAGCAATATTTCCCCTTAGTCTTTTTAAGCCACCGTCGGATAGTTCGTGCGCAATACAATTCAGGAGCTTAATGTACCCGCAGGCTTTCTTTATCTCATTATTGAGATGCCTCGCTACTAATTTGCCCTGCTGGCTCAAATCAAAATACTGTTCGATGCAAACAGTTAATGGATTACGGTTGTGCAAGTATTCCCGGTAAGCATCGACATATGACAGGCGCGGTAATTGTTTGAGCTTAGCGGTCTTCTTGCGCCAGACCTCTTCCCCTGTCCATTTGAAAAAACGCTTGAACTCCCGTTCAACTTCAGCGTCATAAACGTCAGGATTAAATCTCATAACGGCTATCGACGCGCATTTCGCAATTCATGGATTTGCACTGGGGTCGAGACGAGACGGAAGGACAAGACCGCTGTGTTGTCGCGCGGAAGCATACAGGGATTGTAGCGGATCTCCGAGGGTGGGGGAATATGGGGGCAGAAAAGCATTAATGGCGAAAGCGGAAAACCGAGACTTGGGGCTAGGATTTATCGTCTGGCACCAAAGCATATTGATGCTCGGGATTCGCCGGAAGTACTTCTTTAACAATAACTACAGTGTACTGTGTGCCGACGACTTCATTGTCAAAACCATATCGTACAGTTATCTCCAGCTCCACTCGAAAGGTATATAAAAGACCCCTTTTCTGCCGCGCTTTTCCGCCGCCAAGTGTTGCAGCGGGAATACCAGCGGTGACCAGAATGTGGAACAGCAGAGCCGTGAGCGAGGAGGCGATCCGAACCATTTACGCACAATGGTTTAAAAATTAAACGAAAGGATGGTAGCTCTGACAGTGCACTACAAATATTTAGGTAGCAAAGTGTACTAAAAGCAATCGACGTAAGTAAATAGTCGTATTGAATCATCTAAAATGTAACTTTGGGAGGAGATGTTGACTCATAAAGAATGTAACCCAGAGACGTTGGAGAAAAACCGACAACAGGGAGGGTTACGTATATATGGGAGGAAAGTCCAGATGGGATTATCTCAAAGCGATATATGTTCGTTACCAGAAAGTATCCAAGCCGCTCAGAGCCCGGATTCTCGACGAGTTCTGTCAGGTCTGCAACTACAACCGCAAATACGCCATTCGACTGCTCAACGGTCCAGCGCCGCAAAAACCCAAGACGATAGTACGAAAGGGGCGTCCTTCGACCTATGGCGCCAAGGTGATCTTGCCTCTTACAGCGATCTGGGAGGCCGCAGGCTACCCTTGCTCGGTCAGGCTCAAATCTCTGTTGGCGCTGTGGCTGCCGTGGGCGATCAAACGCATGGCGCTGACGGCCCCAGTGCAAAAGCAACTGCTCACGATCAGCCCGGCAACCATCGACCGGCGGCTGAAGGGAAAGAAAGGCCAACTGAAAAAGCGACTCTACGGGCGCACCAAACCGGGCACTTTGCTCAAACACCACATCCCGATCAAGACCGACTCCTGGGATGTCAAGAGTCCAGGCTTTACCGAGATCGATCTGGTCTCTCACTCGGGCAACTCGGCTTCAGGGGAGTTCCTTCACTCGCTCAACGTCACCGACATCCACTCCACCTGGGTGGAAAGCCGCGCGGTGATGGGCAAGAGCCAGATCGGGGTGCTTAACGCCATGCAGGATATTGAACAGGCTCTGCCTTTCAAACTGTTGGGGATCGATTCGGACAATGGCTCGGAATTTATCAACTATCATCTCAAGACCTTCTGCGATCAAAACCACATCCAGCTCACTCGTGGCCGGCCTTACAAGAAAGATGACAACGCCCATATAGAACAGAAAAACTACACCCATGTGCGCAAAATCCTGGGCTACCTGCGCTACGACTCGGGGCCGGCGCAAAAGGCCATCAACGAGCTTTATCAAAACGAATTACGCATCTTACAAAACCTGTTTCTCCCATCCATGAAGCTAATGAAAAAGACCCGGGTCGGCTCCAAGCTTAAGCGCCGTTACGATAAACCCCAGGCTCCATTGGAGCGGCTATTGGCCTGCCCCCAGGCCGATCCGGTCAAAGTCCAACAGCTTAAACGGCTACGCGACCAAACCGATCCCTTTGAACTGGCCCAACGCTTGGAGCAAAAACTTGAGCGCATCTATCAGATGGCTAACCAGCGCATCAGCCCGCAATCGAAAGATCCCGATAGCCAATCCCCGACTCGCAGTGAACAACAGACTCTCAGCGAGATCGCCAAAATCTTTGCACCGCAACGCCAGCAGTGATCCCGATGGACTCCATCGATCTCAACACCGTGAATGGAAAATCCGAAAGACAACAAAACTCTACTGGAGCGAAACCAACGGCCCAACACCCGTCGACGGGGGGATGTCTGGTAAGGGTCAAAACCACTGCGTTCATCCTGGGGCAAATGGGGAAGAAAAATTTCAGCATCAATCACCCGATTTTCAAAAAGCGACTGCTGAGAACCTAAAACAACAGCGACTCACTCGTTCACATCAACGTGTGGAAAAATCCAAGATCAACCGTGAAAAACTCCGCATCGCTGGGTTACATTCTTTATGATGCAACAACTTCCTCTTGGGTTACATTCTTTAATGAGTTGACAGGTAGTGTTTCCGCCCCGCCGTGCGTTGCAATGGATTTGTCGTGGAGGAGGAGGCGCAGCGTGTGTTACCGTCGATGCGGACGCCGCGGCCGACGCTATGAGCGCGGCAGTGGTTACCACTGCTAAGCCCGCAGCAATTTCTCCGAGACTTTTCCAAGTTTGGGCGTCCGAGATTTGTGCGGTTCTCAGATCATTAACAAGGAGATCCGATTCCCTCTGCATTTCGGCCGTTACAAACTTCCAGGCGGCATTGAAAGTGTTGGCGAAATCGTTAGCGGTAATCTCTCCGGTATCCGCTCTCTCGGCCAAAAGTCGACTTACCCCCAAAATATACTCTTCGTATGGTTTCAGCGTTGTCCGCGACTTTCTCGCCTCCTCTTCATGCACTTTGATTATTGTTTGATAACGTGGCAATTGTTCCCACGCCCAGTCATTAGTACTTGGGAAAGGGGTAAGTTTGATATATCGCTTTTCACAGACCTCTTTTTTTACCTGCGCGGGCGTAACCGTTCGTGCAGAAGCTCCGGCGCACATACTCCTGAGTCTGGTCCTAGCTTTCAGCCATGATAAACCGTTGAGATAAGAATCTCGTTGAAAGGATTCCAGCTTTTGCTGCGCCTGAAAACCAGCGCAAGAAGGAAGAACAGTACAATAAAAGCTCAATATAATCGCTACTCTAAAATATCTTTTCATGGTCGGATCACAATCGCCCCTTTGAAACCACTGCTTCATCGGCCGATAAGCCTAACTCACCAAGACTAAATCTGTCAATGTAATCATCTCGCGAGGGTGTGCGACAAATTTATGGGTAGGAATTGACTGGTCCTTTTTTTGGGCCTAT
>JBBDNJ010000210.1:0-16985 GCA_040877705.1 Binatia bacterium
GAAGATGATATCCTCGGAGTAATTGAATAAGGAGGTAAGAGGAAGATGGCTGCAAAAGACGTTCGTTTTAGCGAAGACGCGCGGAGTAGGGTTCTGCGCGGTGTCAATATATTGGCTGATACCGTTATCGTAACTTTGGGTCCCAAAGGCCGCAACGTTTGCTTGGAGAAGTCCTGGGGCGCCCCGACTATTACCAAAGACGGCGTTACCGTGGCCAAAGAAATTCAGCTCGAAGACAAGTTCGAGAATATGGGCGCCCAGATGGTCAAGGAAGTAGCTAGCAAAACTTCCGATATCGCCGGCGATGGAACCACGACGGCGACGGTTCTAGCCCGCGCTATTTTCGGCGAAGGGCTCAAGTTGGTTGCCGCCGGTCATGATCCGATGAGCATCAAGCGCGGCATTGACAAGGCGGTGGCGAAGGTAACCGAGGAGCTGAAGTCTCTCACCAAGCCGACGCGCGCTAGAGAAGAAATCGCCCAGGTCGGCACCATCTCGGCCAACAACGACAAGGCCGTCGGCGCTATTCTTGCCGAGGCGATGGACAAAGTCGGTAAAGAGGGAGTCATCACCGTTGAAGAAGCCAAGGGTCTGGAAACCACCCTCGATCTCGTCGAAGGCATGCGTTTTGATCGTGGCTACCTCTCGCCTTATTTTGTGACGGATCCGGAACGGATGGAATGTGTTTATGAAGATGCCTACATCCTGATCCATGAAAAGAAGATCTCCAGCATGAAAGATCTCTTGCCGGTGCTGGAAAGCGTGGCAAAGACGGGAAAGCCTCTAGTGATCATCGCTGAGGAGATTGAAGGCGAAGCGCTGGCAACTTTAGTCGTCAACAAAATTCGCGGCATCCTGAAAGTCGTGGCGGTTAAGGCTCCAGGCTTTGGCGATCGACGCAAGGCGATGCTCGAAGACATCGCGATTCTGACTGACGGTAAGATGATTGCCGAAGAGTTGGGAATCAAGCTTGAGAATGTCACGATCAAAGATCTTGGTCGCGTGAAACGAGCGATCATCGATAAAGATAATACGACGGTGGTGGAAGGGGGTGGCAAGAAATCCGCGATCGAAGGACGTATCGCCCAAATTCGGGCGCAGATCGAGGAAACGACATCGGATTACGACCGGGAAAAGCTGCAGGAGCGGTTGGCGAAGTTGGCCGGCGGGGTAGCAGTGATCAAAGTCGGCGCCGCCACCGAAATCGAAATGAAGGAGAAGAAAGCCCGTGTAGAGGATGCGCTGCATGCGACCCGGGCAGCCGTTGAAGAAGGTATCGTGCCCGGTGGTGGCGTTGCGCTCATTCGTGCTTCCGCGGTTCTCGCCAACATTCGCGTGTCCGAAGAAGAGCGAGTGGGAGTTCGGGTCATTCGGAAAGCTCTTGAGGAACCACTCCGTTGGATCGCGCAGAACGCAGGACTGGATGGCGCGGTGGTTCTAGATAAAGTAAAAAATGGCAAAGGCGCGTTCGGCTTTAACGCCGCCACTGAAGAATATGAAGACCTCGTCAAAGCCGGTATCGTCGACCCAACCAAAGTCGTGCGCACCGCATTGCAGAACGCCGCGTCGGTTGCCGGCTTGCTGATTACTACTGAAGCCATGATCGCGGATAAACCGGAGAAGAAAAAGGATGCTCCGGCCATGCCTCACGATCACGACGATTATTAAGAGATAAAGCCGACGAACTGTCGTGTGAATCTGCAGGGCGCCTGAGGAGTCAGGCGCCCTTTTTCTTGCGCTGCTTCTTGTCCGCTTCAGCTTTAAGCCGAAGGGATTCTTTATGGCCAAGACATTCTAGCCGACCTGCAACTCCTTCGATGTTCCCAAAGGAATTGGTTGAAGGCGCTTAGCCGGCGCATCGATGCGCAATACCGCAAAATCTCGATCCGGGGGGCGCCCCCGACCACTTGCGCCGTCCAATTTGATCGGTTCTTCGCGTCACTTTTTTTCGAACAGATCTCGTGAACCGAGCTGATTTTCATCGCGCTCATAGGCGGTGATAATTTCTTGCACTAGATGATGGCGGGCGACGTCTTTTTCCGTAAAGGTAACGAAGCGGATTCCGTGTACTCCTTTGAGAATGCGGAACGCTTCCTTCAGGCCGGACGCCTTTCCGGCGGGAAGATCGATCTGCGTTACGTCGCCGGTAATGACCGCTTTCGAACCATAGCCCAAGCGCGTGAGGAACATCTTCATCTGTTCCGGGGTCGTATTCTGGGCTTCATCCAGGATCACGAAGGAATCGTTTAAAGTTCGCCCACGCATAAAGGCCAGCGGTGCAACTTCGATGGTGCCGCGTTCCACCAACTTGCGCGCTCGGTCGAAATCCACCATGTCATGCAGCGCGTCGTACAAGGGGCGGAGATAGGGATTCACCTTTTCCGCCAGATCGCCCGGCAGAAAACCTAGCTTCTCGCCCGCTTCCACCGCCGGACGGGTCAATATGATCCGCACGAAGTTATTTTTCATCAACTCCGCCACCGCCATGGCCATGGCCAGATAAGTTTTGCCCGTGCCAGCCGGGCCGATCCCGAAAACAATGTCGTAGCGGCGAATCGCATCGATGTAGGCTTTTTGCGCGATGCTCTTGGGCGTGATGGTGCGTTTATGAGCTGAAATGTAAATCGTATCGAGAAAGATGTCTTGCAGTTTAGCCCGGCTGTCGCCGCTGAGAATGCGGATCGCATAGTCGACGTCGCTGGGAAAGACGGGATAGCCTTTTTCCAAGAGTCCGTAAAGCTGCCGAATGATCTGACCGGCGAGTTCCATCTGCAGCGGATCGCCCTCGATCTCGATCGATGACCCGCGAGCACGAATTTTAACCTCCAAGGCTTGCTGGAGAATCTTGAGATGCTGGTCGTGTTGCCCCAGAAGATCGCGAAACAGGCGCGGATCGTTGAACTCCAAGCGCGCGCTTTCCACTATCTGCGCGCTGCTGATCATTCTATCCTTCTCGTCTTTCACTCCTTACCTCCTATGATTTGGACGACAATCTCACGTGTGCGCGGCCGGTTGTCAAAATCGAGGAGAATGATTTGTCGGTGATGTCGATGATGTCGCAGAAACCTCGGGTCGTTTCAGTAATTCTTGCGGTTGGTATTTTCATCAAGAGAGTTTTGTGCCGATGATTTTCTTAACCTGTGCCAGCGCCTCGTCGGTGCGCGATGGATCTTTACCGCCGGCCTGAGCGAATTCGGGGCGGCCGCCGCCTCCTCCGCCGACAATGGGAGCTACTTCTTTAATGATATTTCCCGCATGAATGCGCTTGGCGAGATCGCCGCTGACGCTGGCGACGAGGGTAACGCCGTTCTCCCCCCGGTTGGCGAGGAAGATGAATCCGCCGGACATTTTCTCTTTAAGCTGGTCGGCAATTTCGCGCAATTGTTTTGGATCGACCCCCTCCACGCGCGTGACTAAGACGTCGACGCCATTGATATTTTCTTTTTTGGCCAATAAGTCCGGGATTTGGTTCTTGCCGAGTTGGCCGCGCAACCGCTCAATCTCTTTTTCCAGATCTTTTTGCTGCTGCAACAGCTTCTTGACGCGCTCGACCGCGCCATCTTCGCCGGCGCGCAGGATCTGGCCGATTTGCTTTAGATCGTCTTCGTAACGGCGTATCAAGCTCAGCGCACCTTCACCGGTTACCGCTTCGACGCGACGTACTCCAGCAGCAACGCCGGCTTCAGCATGAAGCTTAAAAATGCCGATTTGGCCGGAACGATGAACATGGGTGCCGCCGCATAACTCGGTCGAGAAGTCGCCGATCTTGACCACCCGCACCCGGTCGCCGTATTTGTCGCCGAAAAAGGCAAGGGCGCCTTTACGCAAAGCCTCCTCATAACTCGACTCTTCAATGGACACAGCGGCATCCTGCCGGATATGTTTGTTGACCGTGGCTTCAATATCGGCAAGCTTCTCGTCGGCGATTGCACCGGTGTGATTAAAGTCGAAGCGCAGTCGATCCGGCGTGACCAGAGAGCCGGCCTGGCGCACATGGCTGCCGAGCTGCTCTCGGAGTACGGCGTGAAGGATGTGCGTCGCCGAATGATTGAGCCTTGTTCGCTGGCGATGTTTGGGATCGACGGCAAGATGCACTCTGTCGCCGATTTGCACGCGGCCTTTATGGACCTTGCTGCGATGGACCGTTAGCTGTGGCGTCGGGCGCTGCGTGTCCATGACCTGAATTAAATCGCCGCGCGCCGTTGAAATTGTGCCGCGATCGCCCACCTGGCCGCCGGATTCTCCATAAAAAGGAGTCTCAGCCGTGAGTAAATCGACTTCGTCGCCTTCCACAGCTTCCGTTTTGCTCGCTCCGCTACCATAGAGCGCAAGGACCGTGGATTCCCCCTCAATATGATCGTAACCAATAAATCGAGTGACCCTCACCGAATCCGAAGCAGCCACCTGATCAAAAACGTCCATCGTAATCACGCGCGCTTCGCGGCCGCGGTTGCGTTGCGCCTCCATGAGATTTTCGAAACCTTGTTGATCCACCGCGATGTTCTCGGCGCGGAGGATGTCCTCTGTCAGATCCAAAGGAAAACCATAGGTATCGTAAAGGCGGAATGCGATGTCGCCCGGAAGGACGTTACTCTTTTGCTGTTTGAGTTTGGCGGTGGCGTCTTCGAGCAGCACCAGTCCTTTCTCCAGCGTTTCACTAAAGCGCTCTTCCTCACTGCGGATGATCTCGCGAATGCGCGCCGCTTCGGTGCGCAGTTCCGGATAAGCATCGCCCATGACCTTTCCGACGGTGCCCGCCACCTGGTGGAGAAACGGTTCCTTCAGTCCGATCAATTGACCGTGCCGCGCCGCTCTTCTCAGCAGCCGGCGCAAAATATAACCGCGTCCTTCGTTGCTCGACATGACACCGTCGGCGATAAGAAAGCTGACGGCCCTAGCATGGTCGTCGATGACCCGGAAGGAGATATCGGCGTTGGGATCGGCGCCGTATCGTCTACCGGTCAAATTTTCAGTCGTGGCGGTCAGCTCGCGCATGTAGTCAATGTCGTAATTCGACAGCACGTTTTGCAGCACCGCGGTGATGCGCTCCAGGCCCATGCCGGTATCGACATGTTTTGACGGCAGCTCTTCCAACTCTCGGTTGTCTTTGCGGTTATATTGAATGAAGACCAGATTCCACAGCTCGATATAGCGGGCGCAATCGCCGTTGACCTGGCAGGTGTGTCCTTGCTGGCCTTTCCTATCGCACGCTTGCGGTCCACGGTCGAGATGAATCTCGCTGCAAGGACCGCAGGGGCCGGTCTCGCCCATTTCCCAAAAGTTCTCCTTTTCGCCGAAACGCCGAATGCGTTCATCCGGCAATCCGCTGATTTTGATCCAGAGCCGCTCGGCTTCATCGTCATCGCGATAAACAGTCGCCCACAGTTTGTCCTCGGGCAAGCCCCATTCATTCGTAAGCAGCTTCCAGGCCCATTCAATCGCTTCGGCTTTATAGTAATCGCCGAAAGACCAGTTCCCTAACATTTCAAAAAAAGTGTGATGATAGGTATCCCGGCCGACCGCCTCCAGGTCATTGTGTTTGCCGCTGATCCGCAAACACTTCTGCGCACTGGCGGCACGCCTGTACGGCAGGCGTTCCTGACCGAGAAAAACGTTCTTAAACTGCACCATACCCGCATTGGTGAAGAGCAAGGTCGGGTCTTTGTCGGGCACCAGGGAGGAACTCTTCACTACGGTATGTGTCTGCTTAACGAAGTAGTCCAAAAAAGATCTGCGAATGTCGTTTCCAGTCATGATGTTTTTCTAATCTTCCTCCGCGCGCCGCCGCATCAAATCGACAATCACTTGGCTGCTATAGCCACGACGCTGGAGAAATGCACCGGCACGGCGAAGGGTTTTGGGATCGCGAAGATTCACTCCTCTAAATTTCTTATCCAATAATGCTTTGGCTCGCTTGTTCTCATCGCCAGCACCGAAGGTTGCGGCGAGAACATCCTGGATCATCGGCTGGACGATCCCTTTCGCCTTTAGTTCTTGTTCGATTCTTTGCGGTCCGTAGCCGCGGCTCTCAGCTCTCGACAGCGCCCAATGATGCGCAAAGGATTCGTCATTAATATAATTGAAGGAACGGAGTTTTCTCAAAGTCTGCTCGCCGGCGGCGGCTGAGAAGCCTTTGCGAGACAGATGGGTGAGTACTTCCGCTTCACTGCGTGCGCGATAGCTGAGAAATCGAAGGGCGGATTTAAGCGCCTCCTCTTGCGAGTCAGGCGATTTGGGTCTGTGATTTGCTCGGTTCAGAGTTCCAATGCACCTTTTACCGTTACTTTATTTTGTTTTTCTCTTTCTTTTCGGCGGTCGTAGCCGAAACCGGTGGTTCGTCCCGCTTGAGCCCGGTATTCTCCATCACCCGCGCCATGATTTGCTGGGCGGTTTCGGGGTGTTCCTTGAGAAAGTTTTTCGCCGCTTCGCGTCCCTGGCCGATCCTCTCGCCGCCGAACGAATACCAAGCGCCGCTTTTTTCCACGACACCCATTTCGCTGCCGAGATCGACGATCTCACCATCGCGGGAAATTCCAGTTCCATAAAGAATGTCAAATTCCGCTTCTTTGAACGGAGGAGCCATCTTATTCTTGACGACCTTGACCCGGGTCCGCCCGCCAACGATATTGTCACCGTCCTTTAACGCGCCGATGCGGCGGATATCCATGCGCACCGAGGCATAAAACTTCAGCGCGTTGCCGCCGGTGGTGGTTTCGGGATTGCCGAACATCACGCCGATCTTCATGCGGATCTGGTTGATAAAAATAACCACAGTGTGCGAGCGAGAAATGGTTCCAGTGAGTTTGCGCAAAGCTTGGGACATGAGTCGCGCTTGCAGTCCCATATGGGAATCGCCCATTTCGCCTTCGAGTTCCGCTCTAGGCACTAGAGCGGCGACCGAGTCGATCACCAAGACATCAATGGCGCCGCTGCGGACCAGGGTCTCGCCGATTTCCAGGGCCTGTTCGCCGTGATCCGGTTGTGAGACCAGAAGATCGTCGGTTTTGACGCCGAGCTTCTTCGCATAACCCAAATCCAATGCATGTTCCGCATCGATGTAGGCCCCCATACCGCCTTGCTTCTGCGCTTCTGCGACGATTTGCAATGCCAGCGTCGTCTTACCAGAGGCTTCCGGGCCGTAAATCTCAATCACTCGGCCGCGCGGCACACCGCCGATTCCCAGAGCGATATCGAGTCCGAGAGACCCGGTCGAGATCACGGGGACGTCCTTGACTACGCCCCCCTCGCCGAGCTTCATGATGGCCCCTTTGCCGAATTGTTTTTCGATCTGGCTTACCGCGAGATCAAGGGCTTTCTCTCGATTTAGATCCATGAATTTTGCCTCCTACGTTGAACCGATCCCGTTGTCGCTAATCATCGTCGAGCCGAAGCGCTCTGAGGCGCCGATAGACTGCGCCCGTCGATTTGAGCACACTTTCAAATAAGACTACCTCGTCGACTACGGACTGGCCGAACTCGAAACTGCTCCAGGGATCGAGTTTGTCCCCGAGTCCTTTATGGGAGCCGCTGAGAGCGTGCCAGCGGCCCACCGTCAAGTGGGGCCGAAAAACTCTATTGTCTCGAGGATAGCCGAAGGTTCTAACACGATTTCGACTCTCTTCGCCAGGGCCAGCAGATTATTTCCTTCAAGGCCGACCCATAAGACGCGAGCCCGTTTCAAATCCGGGAATACTCCTAAACACTTAGCATTTATAGTAAAGCGCTGAAAGGGGCGGAAAGCCTCTGCGAGCGCCTCGCAGATGGGCTCGATCTGGGACTGTTCTATAGCACCGAGAAACTTCAGCGTGAAATGAAAATTCTCTGCCGGCACCCAACGAATTCCAGGAATTTGCCGGGCGAGTTGCGCTGTCGCCTCGGCTATCCGGGCGCGGACCTCAGGGGCTATTCGAACCCCAATAAAGGCGCGAATCACTGCTCTCTTATTCTAACAGGCTGGTGCGCAACCAGTTCAGGGCGGCTTGCGATGTTCCCAGGATGATTCTCTCCCGGTCGCCGCTGAATTGAAAAAGCTTGGCTTCGTGCCGTTGGTTCTGAGCGATGCTCAGCCACACCATACCGACCGGCTTTTGCGGGCTGCCGCCGCCGGGGCCGGCCACACCCGTGACGCTAAGGCCGATGCTTGCTCCGGTCCGTTCTTTGATGCCCGCCGACATTTCCAAGGCAGTCTCCCGGCTGACCGCGCCGTGTTCCACCAACGTCTTTGACCGGACGCCGAGAAAGTGCTTTTTGGCCTCATTGGAATAAGTGACGGCACCGCCGTAGTAATAGACGGAGCTACCGGCCACGCGGGTAACGCGGTGGCTGATGTAGCCACCGGTACAGGACTCAGCGAGGGCTAAAGTTTGGCGCCTTTCTAAAAGCAGCCGGCCAATGAGTTCTTCTAAGGTGATGTCGCCCTCGGCATAGAGGTACTCACCCAGGATTTTTTTTATTTCAGTTCTAAGTTTCTCGAATTCCTCTTGCTCGCCCCTGAAGGTTATGCGCAGCGACAGGTCCGGATAGTGAACACGAAATGACAGCCTTGCCTGATCTGCAAAATTCATGGGGCGCAGCATGTCGTCAAGTCTGCCTTCGGTGACGCCGTGGATCTTGAAGGTGCAGGCGAAAGTTTCGATGGCATCGCTCCGCTGTGCGTTGATCCAGGGCAAAACCGTTTGATGTAACATTGCGGTCATTTCTTGCGGCACTCCGGAGAGCCAAAAAAGTCTCTTACCCGGACCGAGTGGCACATGGAAGCCGGGCGCCGTGCCGACAGGATTGGCGATGATCGTCGATCCTTCTGGGAACATTGCTTGCTTGAGGGTATTTGCCGACCAGGCTAGGCCGCGGTCTCTAAAGTGCTGCCGAAGCGCCGCGGCGACTTGCTCGTTTTGTTTCAGTTTACAGCCGAGAAAGTCGGCTGTCACTTCGGTGGTGAGATCATCCGCGGTGGGTCCCAGTCCGCCGGTGCCAATCACGATGTCGCCGAGGTCCCGAGCCTGGCGCAGGGCCCAAACCATTTGATCTTTATTGTCGCCTACCTTCAGAACCGCGGTTACCTCGACACCCGCTGAAAAAAGGCGCGCCGCGATCGTCGTTGAGTTGGTGTCGATGACTCGTCCGGTTGTGAGTTCGTCCCCGGTGCTCAAAATAATGGCTTTCTCGATCATATCAGTTCCCACCAGTTTAGCAGCTGCAGAATGCTAAAACAGTATAACCCGGCGACGACGTCATCGAGCACGATTCCTTTTCCTCCCGGCAGTTTCTCAATTCTCGATGCCGGGTAGATTTTCGCAATGTCAAAGAAACGAAAAAGCACGAAAGCCAGTAACAGAGACACCTTTCCAAACGGCGCGAGAAAGTTCGCTAGCAGAAATCCGGCGATTTCATCTATGACGATGACACTCGGATCCTTTTGCTCCACGATAGCGGCGCCTTTTCCGGACAACCAGATCGCGCCGGAAATGAAACCGACAAGAGCCACCAAGGCCAAAGCTATGGAAAACGTCGCCAGTCGATTTAAAGCTAAAGAAAATGGCACGGCGATCAGCGTGCCGCAGGTGCCGGGGGCAACAGGAAAGTAGCCAGCGGGTCCCGCCGTAACTAGCAGAAGAATGATTTTGCGCTTGATGCCAATCAATGACGACCGCCGAACACAAAGCTGGGCCGGAAAAGCCGATTGAAATACCTAGCCGCAAGATTAATCAATTTCGCGACGATTTAAAACCGCTGGGGCACAGTGCCGTGACTGGAGAGAATAAAAGATTTACGATTGCGGCAAAGAGGTCAGCTCAACCAGGAAAGTTTCCTTCTGATTTTCGAATAGTCTTTGTAACGCGGGCTCGATGGTATCTTCCGCTGGGAACTGGATATTAAGTGGATTGACGTATTGTTGATCTTGGTAGAGTTCAAAATGGAGATGGGGACCGGTGGTTCTTCCCGTGGAACCGACGAATCCAATCACCTGCCCCTTCTTTACAACGGTGCCGGCTTTAATTCCTTGAGCAAATCTTCCAAGATGGGCGTAACGGGTCGTGTAGGTGGGATCGTGCTGGATTTCGACTAATTTCCCATAAGTCCCATTCCGGCGGGCTTGGGTAATTAAACCATCGCCGACTGCTCGAACCGGGGTACCGCGCGCCGCCGCAAAATCGACGCCGGTGTGCGGCATGTTAGTTTTCAAGACTGGATGAAAGCGCGAATCAGTGAACTGAGAGGTAATGCTGGTAAACTCCAATGGAAAACGAAGGAAGGAACGCGCTAAGCTTCTGCCTTCGAGATTGTAATACCCGCCCTTACCTTTCTGTTTCTCAAAGTAGATGGCGGTCATTGTCTGCCCTGCATTGGTCAGTTCAGCGGCCAGAATCCGCAGCGAGGCTTTGGTCGATTGGCCCTTTCGGCTCCGCTCCTCATAAAGAATTTTGAAACTGTCGCCGGTGTTGATGTCCTTTTCCAGATCGACATCCCAAGTAAAAATATCAGCCAGTTGGGACAGTAGATTCGAATGGATGCCCGCTTTTTGACCTGCGGCGTAGAGAGAGTTATCGACCATTGCCGCGGCGGTCTTTAACTCGATTTCGAAGGGCTTTTCTCGCCGTTCAAAAAGAATGCTTTGGCCACTTCTTTCCCAGGTCAGGTCTATTGTATCGTTGTAGTCGAGTTCGAGGGCGGCCAACGACTCGCTACCCTTGTTGCCATTGATACTCGGTGTGGAAAAATAGAAGTGAACTTCTCTACCCGGCTTTAGCGTTCCCAACCTGAAGTGTAGCCGGATGGCGCGGCCCCACATCTGCTTTTCATTGCCCGTTAAGCTAAATCGATTGAGGATTTTGGGTAATGTATCGCCGGATCGGATCCGATGAATGACGTGCTGCCGCTTCTCAAGCGGATTATTGGGCCCTGTCTTTCGAGGCGGAATGGCTTTATACGGCTGAGTATTCGTAAGCCTGAGGATACGGGGAGCGGGAATCCGGGTTCCTTTGGAGAATTTTTCATGTACGGTCTGTTGTTTGGAGGCCTCAGCTTCTGCAGGCCTTGCCAAGACTGCAAACACCCAAAACCAGACCAGCAAGTTACAAACGACTCGAACACTTCTTAAGCGCTGTGCCGTATCGCTATGCCGGCCGACGATCCTGTATGATTCCAGCTGCATAAAAAGTTTACACTAAATAAACCGTTTGGCCGGCCCTGTCAACCTCAAGTGGGTGGTGGGCGATCATCGGAAAGCCCTCTTTGAAAGATCTCCCTGAGACCGCTGCAGTCAATCAAGCTAGCTTTGGCCGGACGGGTCCCGCGCGAACACCGCGCCGCAACACTGGAGGGACGAAAAACCATTCAATGATGAAAAGGAGCAAGGACAACGTAAGGAGATAGGGCCAGAAGGAGAAAAGCGCAGAGACGCTGCTTTTGCCGCCATTGGTCTCCTGGAGATTAATAGGGTTGTGCTCGCGCAGATCAGACTCGCTGGCCTCCTGATAGTTAATCGCGAAGAGTTGCCGATTGCCATTCCGGCTGAGCTGATAGATGCCCTGGAAAAAAGTATCAGGAAAACTGGCCGAGCCTGCTTTGAGCGAATGTTTGTCTCCACGCGGGGTCATCATCAATGATGTTTTCTGTTGAATAGTTCCAAAGATAACGGGTTGTCCAGTCAATTGACCTTTAACGCCGCTTCCGGCTAGAAACCAGTCGAGAAAATTCAGGGTGAAGATCGACATCGGCAAGTTGTTTCGCCCGAGATAGGGAAAAGGGTCAAAGCCCAGCACCAGATGTCTTTTGCCTTGACGCTCCGCGGCGAAGGCAAGCACCCCTTCCTGAGATTCAACCAGAGTCTCACCGGCGACTTGGGGTTTTAGCGGTCGAGCATAGGTCGGACGAAAAAGCGCGAAATTGACATAGCGATTAAGTGGATGAGACTCCCGCCAACCCGACGCCACCGCTCTGATAACGGGATCTCCCAAATCGACCAAAGGATTATTGTCGGGCGGCAGGATCAACAACAAAGGATTGGCCTGTAACATGGCCGGAGTCGAAAGATGAAAAATCTCGAGCCCGTAACCTGAACGGTCGGTTTTTCCGTAATCCTCCGGCGCGACGATATCGACGGTGACTCCGGGAATGGCGCGCAGGCTCCTGAGCGCCTGAGGACGCGGAGAAACCCCCAGGATCTTCAAATTGGGCGAGCTTACCGGCACGGCAAACTGGCGATTGTCGAGAGCTAACGCATCCTGCACATCGATTTCGGCTTCGTAATACGGGTGCTCGGCAAAGCCCTGGAACGACGCCAAGCCGCTCCGGCCCGCCGGCGCGGTTATTTCCCGGCTCGCCAGCGCGGCCACACCGGCTCTGAGGGTAACTTCGACGCGCCGGTCTCTGGCGGAATAATTGGTCACTTCAACCTGAGCTTCCCAACGCGCGTTGGCCAGCGATGCAGCAGAGACATTAAACGCCGTCACCGCCAGATTATCCCGCGGTCGTCCCACGGTAATAACCCGAGTGGCGCCGGACTGTCCGCGTGCGGGCCGGTCGGTGATCCAGTAAACGCGCTCATATTTCTGATCGGCGGTCAGCTGGTTGAGGAGATCATTATAATTGGCGGCGACATCGGCCAAGTCGTAGGGCTCCAGGCGGACCAGCAGCGCCGCGGCATCAGACGGCGAAAGCGTGTTTTTGTTGACTTTCTCGAGGCGCGGCACGGTGCGGTAAATGTCTATCTTGCCGCTCGCGCCGAGATCGGCGATCACTCTTCTGGCCCGACCCCGCGCCAGTGCGATGCGTTCTGTGCCGTCTTCCTGGACCTGCATGCTGGCCGAGTTGTCCATGACGATAGCGATGTTCGACACACGCACTGAGAACACCGGTTCTCCCAGGGCCAAGATCAACAGGAGCAACAGGAGCAATTGGAGAAAAAATATCGGCGGCAGACGCAGCCTGCCCCCGGGTTTAACGGAAGCCTGCGTGCCTTGCTCGATGAATAACAGCACGCTCGAAAAGACCACGCGCCGCGGTTTGCGCCCGATGAGATAAGGAACCAACAATAGCGGCAACGCGAAAAATCCGTAGAGAGCTGCGGGGTTGAGAAACTCCATGGCGCAGACTACTTGAACAAGCCGATGGCCGGCAGCGTGGCGAAAACGAAATCGCCAAGATCCCGATCGTTGACGTAGAGCGAATAATGGATGCCGCTTTGATGACAGAAGCTGCGCAGTTCCGAATTATGGTGCGCCAGCCTTGCTTGATATTCCTGCCGGGCGGCGGCATTCCATTGCAGCCGGATTTCGCTATTGGTCTCACTGTCAACCACATTCAAGCGACCGTTGGAGAAGGGCGGATCGATCTCCTGCCGCGTCAAAATCTGAATCACCGCGATGTCGAGGTTAAGGGCGCGCAAGAGATTGAGCCCGCTCTGGTACGACTGTGCCGCCATCATGAAGTCGGAGATCAAGATCGCCTTGCCGGGCCGGCGCAGCTTCTTGAGGTGTTCTCCCAATGCCGGAGCCAGATTCAGCGGGCCGCGCGGCGCCAGCGATGTGGCGAATCGCACGCAATCGATCATGCGGCGGCGGCCGCGATAAAAAGGCGACGCGGGACTGGCAGATTCGCCGTGCAGCAAGTGGAACTTAACGTGATCATGGTTTGCCAAAACGACATAAGCAAGCGCCAATCCTATATGGGTAGCGGGTAGGAACTTGTCTTCGACCGACGGAAACGCCATCGAGGCGCTGGCATCGATAAAAAAGTAGGTAAAAAGATCGACCTCTTCGCGGAAAACCTTGATATAGAGCCGGTCGGTGCGAGCGTAGATCCCCCAGTCGAGATAACGCAGATCGTCGCCCGGCGAGTAGCGCCGGTAGTCGGCGAATTCCAGGCTGGTGCCGCGCCGGGGCGATGAATAACTGCCGGTGTGGCTGCCGAGAAACTCCTTCCTCGTGCGCAACCGGAGAGTTTCTAGTTGGGTGAGAAATTGCGGCGTAAACGGTTCGGGGAGCATTGAAGATTATTAACGTTAAAAAACGCTGTAAGCGATGGGATCGGCGAGACCTGCCTCTTTGAATCCTTTCAGCCTAAGCTGACAGCTGTCGCACAGGCCGCAGGCTTTCCCGTCGGCGGATGGATCGTAGCAACTCCAGGTGAGTCCGTAGTCGATTCCCAGTTTGGCGCCTTGGCGTATGATCTCGGCCTTGGTCATGTGAATCAAGGGGGCATGAATCTTTAACTGCATTTTGCCTTCTACCGCCGCTCTGGTTGCCAGGTTCGCCATCCGTTCGAAGGCGCTGATATATTCGTCGCGGCAGTCGGGATAACCGCTATAGTCGAGTTGATTGGCGCCGAAGAAGATATCGGAAGCTTTGATTTTCTCGGCCAGCGATAGGCCGAAGGAAAGAAAAATCGTATTTCGCGCCGGCACATAAGTTACCGGTATGCCATGAGCGATGTCCGATGCGCTGCGCCCCTTGGGAACCTGAATGCGATCGGTTAAAGCCGAGCCGCCGATGGCCCTGAGATCGAATTCAAGGGTCAAGTGCTCTTTGGTCCGCAACCAAGCCGCTACTTTTTTCGCCGCTTCGATCTCGCGTTCGTGCCGCTGCCCATAGCGGAAGGTTAGGGCATAGAGCTCGAAATGATCCTGTTGCGCGAGCGCCGCCGCAGTGGCCGAGTCGATGCCGCCGCTAAGAAGAATGACTGCTTTTTGGCGCGCCATGAGGTCCGCTCAAGGAACCTTGGTCCCCTCCATGGGATAGCGCTTGTCGTGCCAACCGACGAGGCCTTCGTCGAGAATTTTCATATTGCGATAACCGTTTTCATAAAGAATGCCATAGGCCAAACTGGCCAGGTGATGGGGGCACGCTCAATAGAGGACGACTAACCGGTCCTTGGGAATATTTTTCACATTATCTTTAAATTCCGCTAGCGGCGCGGATACGGCACTCAGGATATGGACCTCGCGGTATTCCGCCGTCGTACGCACGTCGATAATCAGCGGTTTCTTGCCGGCTTTGACTTGAGCGATCAGCTCATCGATGGAAATAAACGACAGCTTTACGTCGGCAGGCACCGATTGCTGGGCAAACTGGGGGTACTTCGACGGGTCGCCATTTGCCGCGCCGTAGGACGAAAGCAGCGACAGCATCGCAGCGGCCGCCAGTAACAGTACTTTTGGCAAAGTGAACAACTTCATTGTTTTGCTCCTTCGGGCTTGTACTTGCTGAACTGCGCCAAGCTGTCCAGCGATTGGGTGCCGGTGTAGCGCTCGCCGTTGATGATCCATGTGGGATAGCTCTTGATGCCCGCTTCACTGCAAACCATCGCTTGCGGTGCGCGCGGCCCGCCTGGGCTGCATTCAATATACGGCACCCGGCGTGACGTGGCGCCGAAGAGATCCTTTTGCTCAATGCAATGGGGGCACCATGAAGCGCCATAAAATTTAGCCTCAGTACTGACCAGGTGTTCGACCAGGCCGCGCACCCATGGGTCTTCCGGACCGGCGGCTTTGCCAATGTAGCCGGAGTAATGCAGATGCAGGCCAACGATGATCAGCAGTGCCGCACCGCCGGTTTTCCCCAGCCATGGACCCCAGGAAAATCCGGGCATCCTGGCTGGACGCTGAGCGACAAGAACGGCGAAGATCGCCGTCATCAGTCCCAACGAGGTTAGGCAATAGGGGCAAGCGGAATTCAAAACGATCAGCGAAACGCCGGTCAGGTACAAACTGTAAAGAAAGCCGATGATGGTCACGATCCAGGCCAGCTTCCACTGGCTGGCGGTAGGTTTGTTCCAGGCAATAGCGGCCAGCAAAGCATAGGTCAGAAAACCCCAGAATGAAGTCGGCATGCCGAGGAGCCTCGACCAGCGGCTATTGAGCACGACGTCGCAGGCGCTGCCCACCGTGCAGCCCGCCACCGATCGTCCTTCCCAGGCCGAATAGGTGAGATAACCGGACAGGATCATGCCAGCCAAGGCCAGGACGAATATCGGCCAGTTGGGACCCTGTTTAGCTGCGCCCTGCGAGGCCGCTTGGGCGGTTGAACCTGTTTTGCTCGTACTTGTCTTTGCCATTGGCCGGACTCCTTTATCGATTCGCTAGGATGGCGACATCTTTGCGGAGACGGTGCAGCGCCTCTTTATCGCGGCTGTCATAGTAACCGCGAATCTGTGCTTGCCGGTCGACCAAGACGAATCTCGGGCTGTGCAGGATGATGCTATCGTCAGTCGACGCCATCGCCGCGCTCAAGCGAAAACCATTCTGCACGAGATTCCTAATCTCATCTTGCCCGCCGGTCAAAAATAGCCAGCGATCGGTATCGGCCTTGTAACGATCGGCATATTGCGAGAGAACCGCCGCCGTATCTCTGCCGGGATCGACGGAAAAAGACAACAACTTAACCGCCGTTTGCGGCAACAGTTCTTTTTGCAGCTTGACCATTTCCGCGGTTTGCAGCGGGCAGATATCTTCGCAGTTTGTATAGATGAAGTCGGCAATCCAAATTGTGCCACGCAGTTGCGCGAGATCGATCTGCTTGCCGCTTCGTTCCACCAGGGAAAACTCAGGTACCGAGCCATAGTGGCTCATTTCTTCCAAGGGGCTCCGTTGCGCGCCGCTGAAGCGGGCGTGTGGCGCTAGTTTGAGCCAGAGCGCGGTACCGAGGATAATTCCCAAGCCGGCCACCGCCGCTCCCAACAAGAGAAAACGGGATTTAGTATCGTTCATAGCGAAAGATCGTTGATCGGGAGGAAGTTTATCGATTATTTTTCCATTTGTGTAGAGCCCCGCCGGATGAGCCGCCGATTTTGTCCTTTCACGAATGGATTGCCGGGCGCCGGGTGTTCGAAATTGCGCACAAAGGACCGAGTCCCGCCATTATTATGGCGGTATTATGACAATCCACACAGCATTTAGCATTGAATTACAATGTTCCGGAGCTGGCATCTTGCTTGCTCGTGGGGTGCTGTAAGGTGGTGATGCTATGAAACGATCGAATACGAATACC
>JBBDNJ010000211.1:0-16876 GCA_040877705.1 Binatia bacterium
TTGCCGAGATCGAAGGAGCCGATGAACATAGCTTGCTCCAGGATCTGTTCGAGCACCAACCTCAAATCCAACGATGCCAAAATCGTCTCGCTGATTTTTCTCAACACCATCAGCTCTCGGTTTCGTGCTTTCAGACTCTCCTCAGCTTTGTGCCGCTGGATGGCGTAGCGCAGCGCGCGCGCCAGCAAATGACCGTCCGCCTGCCCTTTGATTAAATAGTCTTGCGCCCCCTGTTGAAGCGCCCGAATCGCAATCTCTTCATCGTCAAGACCGGTTAGAACCACGATCGGCGCGCCGTCCGCCTGGCTGCCCAAACGGCTGATCGTCGCGAGACCATGCGCATCGGGAAGCGAGAGATCCAGCAGGACCACGTCGAATAGCCCTTCGCCGAGCCGCGTCAAAGCTTCGCTCAATCGATCCGCATGGACCAATTCAAACTGAGAGCTCCCCGCTTCATGTAAGTACTCACGCAGAAGACGAGCGTCTCCGGGGTTATCCTCGATCAACAAAACCTTGATGGGTGGGCTGCTCATTTAATTCCTTCGTCTGACGGCAGCCTGACCACGCTGATCCAGAAATCCTCGATGGACTTCACCACCCGCATGAATTGCTCGAGATCCACCGGTTTGGTGATGTAGCAGTTGGCATGCAAATCGTAAGTTTTGAGTATGTCTTCTTCCGCCGAGGACGTTGTCAGGACAACCACGGGGATTCGCCGCAGATTGGGATCCGCCTTGATCTCGGCCAAGACCTCCCTGCCGTCTTTTTTCGGCAGATTCAAGTCGAGTAAAATCAAGTCGGGTTGCACGGCATCGGCATACTTGCCCTGTCGATGCAGGAATGAGATGGCCTCCACTCCGTCGCCGACGACGCTCACCTTATTGAGGAGTCTGCCTTCCTTAAGCGCCTCCTTGGTCAAACGGACATCGCCGGGGTTGTCTTCCACTAGGAGCAACTGGATAGAGCCATTATGAACACTCATAACTCTTTGTCTCCTTTGCTGTCATTTCACGCCGACAGCGTAAAGCGAAATGTCGAGCCCTTCCCCGGCTCCGACTCCAGCCAGATCCGCCCGCCGTGCCGCTCGACGATCTTTTTGCAGAGCGCCAGTCCGATACCCGTTCCCGGGTACTCTTCCTTGCTGTGCAAGCGCTGAAAAATGACAAAAATCCGTTCCGCATACTGTGGGTCGATGCCGATACCGTCATCGCGAAAAGAGAACAACCATTCTTTGCCGTTTTGTTCCGCAGACACATGAACGGCAGGCCGCTTATCGCCGCGAAATTTGATCGCGTTACCGATCAGGTTCTGAAACAGCTGTCCCAGTTGAGTGGCATCGGCCATGACCGTCGGCAGAGAGTCGTGGGTAATCGTCGCCTGACTGTCATCGATCGCGATTTGAAGATTCTTAAGAGTGATCTGAAGAACAGCCTCACACTCGGTCGGCGCAAGCTCTCTCGTCTTGGTCCCTATGCGAGAATAGGCCAGCAAAGCTATAATCAGGTCTTGCATCCGCTTGGACCCGTCCACAGCAAAACCGATAAATTCTTCCGCCTCGGCATCAAGTTTGCCTTTGTAGCGACGCGCGAGGAGTTGCACGTAGCTCGCAACCATTCTCAATGGCTCCTGTAAATCGTGCGAGGCAACGTAAGCAAATTGCTCCAGCTCGGTATTGGAACGAGCCAGCTCGGCCGCCTGAACGGTCAACACACTGTTGACCCGTTCGAGTTTCTCCTTGGCAATTTTGATTTCCTCGGAGAAATGCTGCAGATCGATGTTCGAGCGGGCCAGCTCGGCCGCCTTTCCCTCCAATGCCGCTTGCGCCTGCCGGCTCTCTTCGTAGAGCCTGGCCTTCTGGATCGCTATTCCCGCCTGGTCGCCGATAGCTCCCAAAAGCTGAAGTTCCCTTTGTGCAAATACCCGCTCGGAACGGTTCCCAAGATGAATGATACCCAGCACATTGTCGTAGCTCCGAAGGGGAACCACGACAGCCGTGCGCACTCCTTCTTTTCTGAATGTGCGCATTCCACTGGTCCGATTGAGATCCACTACATGTACAGCTTTATCGACCAGCGCTTCCTGGGTCCCGCTACCACTCGTCAAGCCTTCTATGACCTTGCGATGATCTTCAACGTTTTTGGGAGCCTGATAGCCTCGCATCGCAACCGGTTCCAGAATTTCTCCCGCTTGATCAAAAATACGGATAACTCCAATATCGAAACCGCCAATTTCATAGGCTTTATCAAGGACCTCGTTCAGTATGGCTTTAAGATCAATGGAACCCAAAATCGTTTGGCTAATTGCCTGGAGAATTTGCAATTCCCGATAACGTGCCTCGGTCTCGCTGAACAGACGGGCGTTCTCGAGCGCCACGCCGATCATATTTCCGATCGCCTCCAACAACTCTATCTCACGTAGCTCGAAGCGAATCGGCCGGCCGGCGGAGACGCCTAAAATTCCCACCACATTCGCGCCCGCTTTTATTGGAAGCAAGCTCACGGTGTCGCTTTGCGGCAACAGCGCTTTAGAGTCTCCACCTGCCGAAGAATTGTTGATGACCCGCGGCTGCCCGGTGGCAAAAACCTCTTCGCTGCTCGAATCCGACGTCGTACGAAGCAGTTCCTCAACTTCCTCCGGTGAAAACCCCCGGTGCGCGACCAACATCAGCCCACCTGTAGTGGAATCCTTGAGTTTAATAGATACCCTTTCGCGTCCGGTCACCTCGAAAACCTTCTCCAAAGCGATTTTCAGCAGTTCATCGGTGCGAAGCGACTGACTGATGGCCTCGGCGATAACATTGAGCGCTTCCTGTTCCTGCGCGCGCCGCTCCGTCTCCTGGAGAAGCCGTGCCTTCTGTACGGCAATGCCAACCTGATTTCCGATCGCTTCGAGAAGACGAACGTCGCCCGGCCGGAACGTACAGGAAGTGCGGCTGCCAACCTCGATCAGGCCGAGGGTTTCTGTTTCCATGACGATCGGCACCACAATAGCCGAGCAAGCCCCTTCTTTCTTAAACGCGGGTAGTCCGTCTGCCGTCGCAATGTCCTCCAGCACCAGACTTTTGCCGGAAGCAATGACCCGCAAAGAAAGAACATCGCTTCGTGGGTTTCTCATATCCGCATAGTAGACGCGTATATTCTCGGGGTCGCGATAGCCTCGATGAACCCCGACTCGCAGCCCCCCGATGGGCTCAAATAGGCGAATATTACCTAGGTCGAGGGAAAGCGTTGCCAGCGCCCGGCGAAGGATCTTGGCCAAAACAGGCTCGAGATCCATAGCGCCCAAAATCATCTGGCTCACTTCATGCAAAATCGCGACTTCATTATAACGGCTCCGCAAATCCTCCTCTGACTGCTTGCGTTCGGTGATGTCTCCGGCCAATCCGATTATGCGATAAACGTTGCCCGATTCGTCACGCACCGGAAAGGCCCGATCTTTTATCCAGCGGACAGAGCCGTCCGGACGCACGATCCGATACTCCTCATCGTACTGCCCGGTCACCTGCTTGGTCAGCACCGCCGCAAGAACGCGGCTCAGATCTTCAGTATGGATTAAGCCCAGCCAGGACTGGGATAACGAGGCTATCTTAGCAGGATCGCGGCCCCACACTTCCCGGTACGCGGGACTGACGTAAAGCTTTTTGTCGTTCAGGGGATCCGTGATCCAAAAAACCTCCTTGATATTTTCCGCGATCTGGCGAAAGCGTTCTTCGCTCTCGCGCAAGGCCACCTCTCGCTGCTTGCGCGGGGTGATGTCGGTGAAGGTCACGACGGCTCCCGCCAGTGACTCGCGTTCTACAATGGGCGTGCATTTATATTCCACAGGAAAGCTCGTGCCATCCAATCGCCAGAAGAGCTCATCGGTTACTTGGCGCCTGGCGCCGTCTTTGAGAGAGGCAAAAATTGGCGACGCCTGCTTTGAAAACTCGCCGCCGTCAGCCCGCGTGTGGCGCAGCACCTGGTGAATCGCTTTGCCGATCGCTTCCTTG
Source organism: Binatia bacterium (assembly GCA_040877705.1). Lineage (GTDB taxonomy): Bacteria > Desulfobacterota > Binatia > UBA9968 > UBA9968 > WHTF01. The sequence continues at coordinate 3,989 of JBBDNJ010000211.1, forward strand.
GCTTGCCAATGCAGGAACGAAGCGGCTGCCGGGTTCATGAAAATGATCTTCGCTTCTCGGTCCAATCCAAAAATGCCCTCGCCCGCCGAATCCAGGATCAATTTAGTTTGAGCGAACGCCTTCTCATTGAAGCGCCAGGCAATCACACTGCCTACAGCAGCGGACAGGACAAAAAATGCGTGGATACCGGCCCAGGTCCACGGAGCGTTTATTGCCGCCGCATGGTTGTAGACCTGCTGGGGCCATATCGCACCGACAATGCCGTGATGGAGCGCGACGTAAACAATAGCCAGCAGGTAACAAACCCGGTCCTGGTAAAGCGCCAAAAAGGCGAGCACGACAAAAAAATGGAAGTGAAGCTCGATATAGCCGCCGGAGAGATGAACCAGAATCGCCGAAGCGCTCACAAGCCCGAAGCCGACCGCCGTTGCCCGAATCGCCCGGTTGATCGTAACCAGAGTTGCAATGCTCGCAAAAAATCCGACGATCGATCCTTCTGCCAACGTATGAAGCACCGTGCCGTCGCGAAACAGCGCACGGAAACTAAGCTCCCAGCTATACCCAAGCACGGGCCCGATCAGCGTAATCAGCAAAGCGTGCGACCAAGTAAGCCCCAACAGGAATCGATGCCGGCTTTGCCAGACATCTGCCGGCAAAGATCCCCCGGACGGTAGCAGATCCCAGAAGCTTTGCAGGAGCCCCGGGGACACTCTGCGCATAAAGCTTCTACGGCCGGTCAGGGTCTCAGCTTTGCTCATAGTTTGCGCCTCAAGCGCCGGCGGATCATTTGCGAATATTGGTGTTAACAAGAAACAACGAAGGGCCACCCTTCGTGTAATGAATCGAGTGAAGGAAAACATCATGTCTTGGCCAAGCCACGCCCGCCATACCTATCCAACCCCTCCACGTCATAATCATTTTGCTTTTTCTCGCTCAACACTGTCGGTTTCCCGGTTTTCAACCCATTGCCTGAGTTGACTCTCCCGCAGACGCCATTGCCCGCCGACCTTGAAGGCCGGCAGCTCACGAGTTTTGATCATCCGCTGGAGAGTGCGCTTTGATACGTGAAGAAGTGTCGCGGCTTCGTCGAGAGTCAACAAACGAATATTGTCTAACTTGTAGTCCATAAAAACTCCCAGAGGTCCGGTTCGCAATGGCGATGCCACCCTTCAACCCCGGCTAACCATTCGTTATTGCAAAATAAATTTGTTTGCAGAATGACTCAACCGCACGAAAATGGACAAATGCGGACACGGCGCGACGGTGCTGGGCAGGCGCGCCAGCATTATTTTTCACGACGTGTTGGGGGTCCGCTAGCCGCGGTAGATCCGAGGCAACGCTTAGCGGGAGGGAAATACTCGATACCGTTTTCGTGAAATTTTGACCTTGTCGTCTGGACCGCGCGCGGGCTATTGGCGATAGAGAAGCTTGCCGGCATCTCGAGTATCGTACCCGCCCAGCGCGCCGACAGCAGCTTTGAACGATTCAGATTTAAGGATCGCCATCAGCTGCGCTCCGCGCTGGGATTCGAAGAAGGAATGGAGAAAGACTAAGTCGTACTGCTCGTTAGCCACAGGTATAAAATCGAGTCCCAGCGCGACGGCGGCGGCGCGCACGCCGAGACCGGCGTCGGCCAGTCCGCTGGCCACCGCAACACCCACCGACATGTGCGTGAACTCTTCCCGTTCATAACCGTCGATAGAGTTTGGATCGATACCAAGTCTCTTGAGCTCGAAATCCAAGAGAACACGAGTACCCGAACCAGGTTGCCGGTTCACGAATCGAATTCCGGAGTTCAGATCGTCAAGACCGTGGATCGATTTGGGATTACCGCGCACCACGAGGATACCTTGCTCACGCTGAGCAAGGTGCACCAGGATAACGGGGAGTTTTGGAATCGTTTTTTTAATCTCGGGAATATTATAGACCCCGGTCGGCGGGTCGAGCAGATGAGTACCGGCGATGTGGGTCTCACCGCGCTGCAGCGCGAGCAAACCTCCCAAACTGCCGACATTGGTCGCCGCTATTTTCAGCTCCGGACAACGCTGCTTGAGTTGGTCTTCAAGAACGCCGATAGCGAGATCATGGCTGCCGGTGCAAAGAATGGTATTCTCGATATCGGCTTGCGGCCGGAGGAGATTGACCTCCACTTCTTCGCCGCCGTTCAATCCTTCAACCAGGCTGGGTATGCGCAACAGGCCATCGGCGTGAACCATGGTCGTAATAACTCCAGCACCCCGCGCCAGCGGGACCGCCACCAGCTTTTCGCCCACCCGTCCGAGCGATACACGGATGAATTCTTCGAGGCCGAGATGCGAAGCAATTTTCTTCGGCACCAGAGCATGAACGCTCGGCAATGACGGCGCCGCACAGCCAAGAAATTTCTCCAGCGCCGGTCTGAGGATTTCCCGTGCGATGATGATCGCGGACACCGGATAGCCGGGTACGCCGATCACCGGCTTGCCGACGACGCCCAACACCGCTGGTTTTCCCGGCATGACGTCGATACCATGCGCCGACAATTCGCCCGCGTCGGCAACGACCTCTGCGGTCAGATCGTGGTCACCGGCTGACGACCCGGCGATGATTGTAATGAGATCGCACTCTTCAGCGGCACGCCGGACGGCCTGCTTAAGCAACTCGGCATCATCCCTGGCTCTAGCGTATTTGATCGGCGCTCCACCCCATTCGCGCACAAAAGCCGCCAAAATCGTCGAATTGAATTCAATGACTGATCCCGGTTTGGCTTCATCGCCGGGCTGGATCAACTCATCGCCGGTCGGAATAATGCCGACCTTCGGACGCGCTTTTACGGTTACCCGCGTATGACCCGCGGCCAGTAGAGCACCGAGATCGTAGGGGCGAAGACGATGACAACGCGGCAAAAGCAATTCGGTCGCAACCACATCCTCGCCCACTAAACGAACATGGTTCCAAGGGCCGACGGACTCAAAAATTTCCACCGATCCGTCATCAAGCTGGCGGACCTTTTCGATCATGATCACCGCATTCGCCCATGCCGGCAGCGAGTTACCGGTGTCGACGTAAGCAAACGCGCTGGCATCGGGCGATTCGCCATCGGCCGGGGTAAGTTTCTTGCCGACGAATTCAGTAGCACCAAAGGTGGCTTCGGCGCGCACGCAGATACCGTCCATGGCAGCGGCATGATAATGGGGCGATGAGATCTTTGCGAAAACGGCTGCCGCGGTGATGCGATCGAGAGCGTCGTCAACGGGAATATTCTCGCTTTGCAGCGCGAGCGGGTCCACACTCGCCAGGAAAAGTTCTCTGGCCTGGTTTAACGGCGTCTTCTTGAGGTATCGTTTGCGTGCCATGACACTCGATATCTACGTACTCATCCCATACAAAACGGACTTAAAACAGTATGACCTCGACCTCTTCTCCCGCTTCCAGACCGTCCTGGTTGAGATCGATCCGCACCATACCGTCGGCTTTGACTAACGTAAAAATCGCGCCGGATTTGTTCGGTAAAGGAGTCGCGACGAATTGCTTGCCTTCCTGCGCGAGCGCCACCCGGACGTAATCCTCGCGGCCAACCTGCGAAGCGATGTTGGTCTTTAAGATCGCCCTTGCAGTTTTGGCAAATCGGCCGAGCGCCGCGATTTCCTCGCCGCCCAACCTGCGGATCAGCGGTCCGGCAAAGAGATCGAAAATCACCAGCGCCGATACTGGATAACCAGGGAGCCCCATGATCGGCTTGCCGCATGCTTTGGCAAAAATGGTCGGTTTGCCCGGCGCCACCGAAATACCGTGAAAGATAAATTCCGAGTCCGGAAAAGACAGAATGGTTTCCAGCGCGATATCTTTCGCGCCCATGGAGCTGCCGCCGGACAAGAGCACGAGATCGGCCCAATTTAAAGCTTGCCCGATGGCTGTAGTGAGCTGCTGGCGATCATCGGGAATCACGCCCCAATCCCTTAACTCAGCGCCACACTCTTCGATCAGACCTGCCAACGAATGCTGGTTGATATTGCGCACCTGTCCGGGAAGCGGAGTCGCGTCGGCATCGACGATTTCATCGCCGGTCGAAATCAGCGCTATCCGCGGCCGCTTAAACACCGGCACGGATGAAATGCCGATGCCTGTCAGCGCGCCGATGTCATGCGCCTTGAGTCGCCGTCCGTGCTGAAAGACCGGATCGCCTTTCTTGATGTCATCGCCGATTTGAATGACATTTTGCCCCGGCGATACGCCGCGGTGAATTTCCACCAGCCCGCCTTCGGCTTCGTCGGTATACTCGACCATCACCACGGCGTCGCTTTTCGGCGGCATCATGCCGCCCGTCGAGATGCGAATCGCTTCGCCCGGCGCCACCGGCTGGGTTGCCTCCTTGCCCATTTCCACCACGCCGGCAAGTTTCAAATACGCCGGCAGGCTCTGACTCGCACCGAAGGTGTCCTTTGACCTGACGGCATAACCATCCATCGCCGCGCGGTGAAAGTGCGGCAAGTCGACGGCGGAACGAAGATCCTCCGCCAGGACGCGGGCGCGTGCGGCGAGGGTGGCAATTCGCTCGACTCCCACCGGCGTCACCTGCAGCAGCAAACGCAACGCCTCCTGCGGCGCTAAGACTTTGAAAAAGGTCTGGACCATATGATTGAAAATCATAATCAGAAGAAACAAGAGGAATCAACGAGTCGCTTTTAATCTTGCGATATTCGAGCTAACAGGCTAATAGCCACGACAGAGAATCCCTGGTTATTTAAATGGCAGGAGTGTCCCATGAAATTACAAAAGATTTATCATAGGGGCATACCCAATAGGCGGGCCGGCAGACATCACTGAAAAATCACGGAAGGCAAAACACCCGATGAACGAACCCATCAAACTCTCCATCGCGGCAACTTCGAAGCGCGTCGACATCGCTAATGTAGTCGCTTTAACTTTTTTCAACAACGTCGATCTGCCAGCCAAATCACAGCTCGATGTTGCCATGGGTTGGCGCGACTCCGAACTCGGCGGCACCGGTCCGGCGATTCTAGTGGACAAGAAGAAACACGACTTCGGCTTCGGCAATCCCATCGGTCTTTCGGCCATGGCTTATCTCGGCCGCGGCTTTTATAAAAAGAAAATCCCCTTGCGCGCCATTGGCGTGTTTCCCACCTGGGACCGGCTGATCTTCGCGGTGCGCAAGGACAGCCGTATTCAGTCGCTCGAAGACATTAAAAACCAAAAATATCCGCTGCGTATTTCGACGCGAAGACGCGGCAAGCTGCAAACCACCCTTTTTGCCATCGAGGAAGTTCTGAAAACCTACGGCATGACCTTCCGCGATATTGAGCGCTGGGGCGGAAGAATCATGGAGGCTGCTTCACCCAGCAGCGATGACCGTAAGAACCACATACAATCAGGGGCAGCCGACGCCGTCTTTGACGAAGGCGTGAAGAGCTGGGGCTCGGTAGCGCTCAAGTCGGGGATGCGTTTCCTGCCGGTCAACGATGCCGCTGTGCGTCATATGCAAAAGATCGGCTTCCCCAGCGCCAATCTGACACGCAAGCACTATCCGAAGATGGATCGAGATATTCGCTGCATCGACTTCAGCGGCTGGACCTTCTTCTGCCATGCCGACTTGCCGTCCGAGGTGGCCTACAACATGGCCAAAGCCGTAGACCTCTGTTACAAGGCAATCCCGGTGGATCACTTCGACAAAAGACCTATGACTATGCGCGAGTTTTGCCGCGGCGGTGAAGCCGGGCAATTGAATATCCCCCTGCATCCGGGGGCCAAGAAATATTTTACGGAGAAGAAATATCTTTAGGCCTGGATTATTCATGATGTTAGAAAAGAAAGACACACTGTCGTACGAGGAGCGAGGCTGGACAACATCTTCGCGCCGATCAAAGAGCGTGCAGAATGCGTGTGAACGAAGAGCTGGTCGTGACCTTAAGTCCAATTAGAATGCATTTGCGCCCTAAAAGTATGTGCGTACAACGATGAACCTATTCACCGCGCTACGCACATCTCCTCTTCCCGGCGGCTACATGGGCAAAATTCTGCGCGTAGACCTCACTACGGGTTCCATGCGCGACGAGAACCTTCCCGAGGAACCGATTTTAAAGAAATTCATCGGCGGACAGTCGCTCGCCTTGTATATTCTTCTGAAAGAACTGCCGCTTGACGCCACGCCTCTCGGCCCCGAAAGCCGCATCGTCATCATGACCGGACCGCTCACCGGTAACGGCTTTACTCCCGGCGGCACCAAGGTGACGGCGGTGTTCCTCAGTCCCCTCACCGGCAGCACCCTTGGCCGCGGCGCCACCAGCGGCTACTGGGGAACTTATCTCAAAGCCGCGGGCTACGACGGCATGATTCTTACCGGTGTTGCGCCGAAACCGGTCTATCTCTATATCAACCAAGGCAAAGGCAGAACTGCGCGACGCGGCAAAGTTCTGGGGCCTGGGCACGCGCGCCACGGAGGATCGCTTGCGCGAAGCAGTCGGAAAGCAGGACGCAAAGGTCATGTGTATCGGCCCTGCGGGAGAAAACCTCAATCGCGCGGCGATGCTCGCCAATGACTACAATCACTTCGCCGCCCACAGCGGTGGCGCCGTATTCGGCTCCAAGAAATTAAAGGGCATCGTCGTCACCGGCACCCGGCGTCCGAGTGTCTGTAACAAGGCCGCCCTGGTCGACGCCGGCTGGCGCTGGCGCACGACACTCCAGCAACACGACGTTAAAAAGAAGAAAACCAAATATGGCCACGGCGAATCTTGGGGCGCCCTGAATAATTTCAATTGGCGCAGCACCGATTTATCACCTGCGCACATTCAAGGTTTCGATCAAAACGACGTCGTTCTTCGCCCCTGCTTTCAATGCGCGAGAATGTGTCCCTGGGATGCGACCATCGGCGAAGGAGCCCATAAGGGAACTCTTCTACACTTCAATGCCGGCGGCGAATGGCTCGACGCATTCTTCAATCTGGGTATCAAGGGCAACGCAGCGCTTTATCTCGCCGAGCGCATCAACGATGTCGGCATCGAGTGCAGCCATTTCTCCTGCGGCGCCGGCGTAGCTTTCGAGGCTTGGGAAAAAGGTCTACTGGGTCCAGACAGGACTAATGGCCTGCGTCTGGAATGGGGCAACGTTGAAGCCACGGATAAGCTATTGGATATGGCGGCGCGGCGCGAAGGTTGGCTGGGCAATCTACTCGCCGACGGACCGAAACAGCTCGCCGAAGCCCTCGGCGGTGACGCACCCAACTGGGCGGTCCATACCAAAGGTGGAACTCCGGCGATGCACGAGTGGCGTCCCATGCTGGGTCAAATGCTGCGCGAGTTGGTCGCCAGCGGCGGCATGAAGCCGCAGGGCGGCGGTTTGACTAAACCGCCTCCCGACCTACGCTACAAAGAAACGTGGGGACCTCTCGAAGCGGACAAGCCGGATGGCTGGGCATGGTCTCATGTTCTTTCGGAGCAATACCGCCAGTTCACCGGCATCTTCGGCGGCTGCTGGTTTGCGCAAATGAATCAGAAACCGGACGGGCTGAATAGCATCGTCGATTCCTTCAATGCCATCACCGGCTGGAAATTTACCATGGATGACGCGCTCGCCGCCGGCCACCGCAGTATGATACTGCAAAGTATCTTCGGCAGCCAGCGAGGTTGGATCGCCGACTTGGACTGGAAAGACGTCGGACCGCATTTTTTGGAACCGATCCCCGACGGCAAATATAAAGGGTTCACCATCGCCAAGTGGCTGCCGGATATGATTTACGAGTACTACCGCTTATCGGGGCGCCACGAAAGAACCGGCCGGCCATTCAAGGAAACTCTCGATCTGCTCGGAATCGAGGAGTTCACGCCATGGAGCCACGAAGCTGCCAGCTCTGAGGCGGCAACGCGGTAGCATCACCGCATTGTGAAATCCAACTCATAGGTCGACCTCCGCGAGTGATCTTCAGACAAGCGCGATCATCGCGCTCTTGTCCCAATTGCGCTTTGAAACAACGCAACCGTTTCCTTGGTTTGGGACAAAGCTTAAAAAAACCAGCTCTTTACTTACTGCCTGAAAGGAATTTTCAATTGGCACGCGATTCGCTTTACTTTTCAATTTATTGAATCTAGAAAGGAGTAACTTTTATGGCAGGCAAAAATACCGCGGCATTCGGAATATATCCGAATGAGTCAGCTTTGGAGAGAGGCGTTTCCGCATTGCAAAGCGCCGGCTTCCGGAATGAAGACATCTCGGTTTTGTTCCCCGATAATCAAGGCAGCAAAGATTTCGCTCACGAGAAGGGAACGAAAGCCCCCGAAGGCGCGTCCGCGGGTGCAGGCACCGGGGCAGTTGCAGGCGGCGTGTTAGGTTGGTTAGCGGGGATTGGCGCCATTGCAATCCCAGGTGTCGGACCCTTCATCGCTGCAGGTCCGATCATGGCCGCGCTCGCCGGCGCTGGCGTTGGCGGAGCCGTAGGCGGCCTAACGGGCGCCCTCATCGGCGCCGGAATTCCCGAATACGAAGCCAAAAGGTATGAAGGCAGAATCAAAAACGGTGGGATTCTTACGTCCGTACACTGCGATAATTCGGAGTGGACGAGTCGCGCCAAGGACATATTAGAGAAGACCGGCGCCGAGGACGTATCTTCTACCGGCGAAGCCGGCGCCGATTACGCCGAGACGGACAAACCTCTGCCCCGCGACGCTTCGGGAAGTGTTCGTCGGCGCGATGAAATTTAATCATGAATGCTCATAGCTTCTGTCATTGAGCTGTAAGAGAACCTTTAACGGTCGATCCGCTTTCGCTAAGGCTGTGTTTTTTGTATCCGCCGGGAAGCGGATCGACCCCTTTGTTTTTTGTTCCGCGCCGCTTCCCTGATTTTCCCGCCTCTGAGTTCCGCAACATTTTTCGCTCCGTAATTCACTTTATCGTTTTCGCCTTCAGCAGTTGACGCCTGCGAAAAAGAAGTGATATGCCTCCGGTGTTCAATGAAACCGATCAGCTGAAAGGACGCCGCATGGCCAAGAATCCGATCCAACCTCAACAATACGGCAATCTCGTTCCGACAGCCAGACTCAGCGACGGCAAACCGAGAACCATCCTCTTCAATGCGACAAAATGCATCGGCTGCCGCCACTGCGTGCAAGCCTGTAAGGATTGGAACGATCATGACCGCACCAGTCTTTACTCTCTTTCGAGCACGAACTGGATAACCATCGAGCCGCCGGTGCTTGAGGGTCTCTCGCCGCTGTGGGCGCGCAACAGCTGCATGCACTGCGAATTTGCCGCCTGCGCCGCGGTCTGCCCGGTGGAGGCGATTACAAAATACGAAGAAGGCCCGGTGGTCATCAACCAGGAAGTCTGCATCGGTTGCGAATACTGCATCCACGCTTGTCCCTGGGACGTTATCACCAAGAACGACATCACCCAAAAAGCCAGCAAGTGCACCATGTGCAGCGACCGCATCAGCGAAGACAAGCAACCCTTCTGCGTTCAGGCGTGCCCGACGGAAGCCCTGGATTTCGGTCTGACGGTAGAAATGAGCGAGAAAGCAAAGAAGCAAGCGGAAGCAGTCGGAGGTTACACGTATGGTGAGAAAGAAGCCGGTGGCGGTAATGTGATCTATGTGTTGAAAGAGAACAAAGAGAGGTACGGATTGCGCAACATTGGCGAGCAGAAGTTCCCCAAGCACAAAATTCCGCTCGGTCTGATGCTGAAAGATCTGTTTACACCGCGCTGCGGCATCAAGGGCAAGTTGCGCGCTCTTTATCTGGCCATCATTCATCCAAAGCGACTGATCTATCGATATTTCTCGTGAGGGTAAACCAAGGAAATCAATTAATTCTTTTTGAGTATTTCTCCCTTGCAAGTGAAGGTTAGGATGAGGGGTCAGCAGTCATTCACCCTCACCTCAATCCTTCTCGAGGGAGAGGAGGTTAAAATAGATGAAGACGTTGCCAAGCACGATTCTGATTTTGATGACGCTCGCTTTTGTGCCTAGTCCGCGCGCTGAGAAAATCCGCACGGCCATTCCCCAGGCCAATCTTAACTATCTTTCCATTCACGTTGCTGACGCGCGCGGTTTTTTCAAAGATGAGGGGCTCGATAACGAGACCGTCGTCATTTCCGGGCCGCTATCCATCGCTGCTTTGCTCAGCGGCGACGTCGATTTCAGCGGCGCCGGCGGCAGCGGCATGCGCGCCGCGATCAAAGGCGCGCCGATCAAAGGGATCATGTTTCAGGTGGACAAAGTTACCTTTTACCTGGTCGTCGATCCGAGTATCAAACGTGCCGCCGATTTGAAAGGGAAGCGAATCGCTATCGGCAGCCCCGGCGACACCCAGGACCGAATCATGACCATGTTCGCCGAGCGCGGCGGCGTCGCGGCGGATGAGATCATCCGGATTGCCATGGGCGCGAATACCAGCACACGGGTCATGGCCGTCAAGACCGGCGCCGCCCACGCTACGACGGTGGATCCGGGCGGACTCGTCTTCGCCCAAAAAGAAGGGCTCGTGTCGCTCGGTTTTCTCGGTGATCTTTTTCCCATGCCCTTTCAAGGCTTCGTCACGACGGAGAGAAAAATTCGGGAAAATCCAGCGCAGATCAAGCGCTGGCTCAAAGGCGTGCTGCGAGGCCTCATGTTCGTGCGCGAAAAGCCTGAGGAAGCAGTCGATCTCGGCATCAAGAAGCTTCAGCTCGGCAACGCCACACGAGCGATGCTCGTCGATGGCGTGAAGAATTACCTGCGCGCGCTATCGCCGGGCGTCCCGGGGCTGCCGAACGCCGAAGGGATTAAAAATTTTCTGGAATACGACATCAAGATACCGCTGCAGATTAAAAACGATATTCCGGCCGAGCGCTTGCTCAGCCTGCGGCTCGTCGAAGAAGTGAAAAAGGAATTGGAAGCCGCGCAAAGGAGAACTGCGAAATGATTGCGGAAAACGATCTACGCCAACAACTCGCCACCTGCACACGCATTTTCGCTATGCAGGGCATGATCGGCGTGTTTGGCCATGTAAGCGTCTACCAGCCCGAGACAAAAACCGTTCTTATCACGCCGGGCATGGGTTCGGACAAAGGGAGCTTACGCGCCGACGATATGATACCGATTGCGCTCGATGGCAAGCCGAAGGCCGGTAACACACCGCCCCCGATCGAATGGCCAATCCATACGGCGCTGCACGGCGCACGCTCTGACGCTCTCGCGGTCGCGCACTTGCATACACCCTACGCAACCCTGTTCGCCATCGCCCAGCGCGATTTTCATCCGGTAACTTTGCAAGGAACAATCTTTGGCGAGGGCGTGCCGCTTTATAAAGAAGCGCACCTGGTGACGACACCGCAAAGGGGAGAGGCCCTGCTCAAAAGCATCGGCGAGAACCGCGCGGTGCTGATGCGCGGCCATGGCATTGTCGTGGCCGGCAAAAGCCTCGCCGAAGTCTTGTTCGCATCTTTGATCCTGGAAGATGACGCAAAAAAAACGATGCAGGCGGCGGCTTTGGGACCGGTAGAGCATTTCAGCGCCGAAGAGTGCCGAGCGTTTAACGCCGAGATCGACTTTGAACGCCGATCCAATCGCGCCTGGGAGTTTTTCTCGCGCATCGAATCAGAATGGGATCGTCAAGGCGGCACCGGCAAGATTGAGTTGTTCCCATGACGGAAAAGGAAAGTTCAAAACGTTCAAGCCGTTCAAATTGTTCAAGCCGTTAAAGAACCTCTGAGCATTTAAACCACTTGAACGTTTTGAACTGCTTGAACGGCTTGAACAAGAAGTTACGTATCGGATTGACAGTACTACGAGCTCCGGCGGTGAATCAGCACAAAGGAGAAAGAGTATGAGCGAAGGAGTTAGACTTTACGCCGGCACGCAGCACGGTCTGATCACTTGGCGCTCGACGAACAACGGCTGGGAAGAAGTCGCGCGCCACTTCGAAGACGGCATCATCGACTCCATCCACGGCTGCAAGCAGTCGCCGGATCGGGTCTTCGTCGGCGTCACCCACGACGGGCTCTATCGTACTAACGACGGCGGCAAGAGCTGGGCGAAAGTGCTCGACGGTGATATTCGTTCCGTAACCGTCGATCCCACCGACGACCAAGTTGTTTACTCGGGCGTCGAACCCGTGGCGCTATTTCGCAGCGAGGATGGCGGCGACAACTGGCAGGAAATCACCGAGCTCAAGGCACTTCCCCAAACCGTGCGCAAAAACTGGTGGTATCCCCAAGCGCCCCACCACGGCCATGTGCGCAATATTCACATTCACCAAGACGATCCCAACACGATTTACTTGTGTCTCGAACACGGCGGCATCGTGCGCAGCTTCGACCGGGGCAAGACTTGGGAAGACGTCAGCAAGGGCATCGACTACCTGGACATTCACGTTATCTCGAACTTCCCCAAACGAGCCGATCGTTACTATGTCGCGTCGGCGCGGGGCTTTTTTACCAGCGACAAGCCGGAGGACGGCTGGGTGCGCGCGGAGAATGGCGTCACGCGCGACTACTTTCACGACTTTCTTTTCTTGCCGTCGCAGCATGACAGCGAACAACCGACAATGCTGATTGCGACCGCGGACGCCTCCCCCGGTTTCTGGCGTAGAGAGAACCGCGGCGCGCGTGCGGCCATGTTCAAAAGCACCGATGGTGCGCGATCCTGGACGCGCATCACCGACGGACTCGCGGACGATCTCGACTCGATGATCTGGGCCTTGGTCCATCATCCGACGGATCACCGCGCGGTCTTTGCCGGCTTCGGCAATGTGGCGCGCGGCCACGCTCACGGCGCCGGCGGCGCGGGCGATCTCATGATCAGCCGTGATCTGGGCGACAGCTGGGAAAGACTGGATATAGAGCTACCCGCGGACCGGGTGCTGTGGGCAGCGGCGGATTGAGCGAACGCAACGCGTTCGCGTTCCAACGTTTCAATGGTTT
>JBBDNJ010000212.1:0-16656 GCA_040877705.1 Binatia bacterium
AGACACCGCAAAACCGGAAGCAATACCGAATAATTGATCTCTTACGTGCCCGGGAAAAACCATCGCAAAATACTCGCGCAGGCCGACGATGATAAACAGAAAAAAAATCCCTTGAAACAGCCATGGATAACCCCAGCCGATCAGTAAAACCAAGAGCGGTATTCCGATGAACCCCGTAATCAGTCTCGATTTAAGATTCGCTTCCACCACTCCCCGCGCTCAACCTCGCTGGCTCGGTGGCCTGCTCATCCGTTCTTCCGAAGCGCCTGCGCCGCCGCTGAAATTCCATCAGCGCCTGCAGGTATTCTTGTTCGCGAAAGTCCGGCCAAAGGGTGGGTGTTACATAAAGCTCACTATACGCGATTTGCCAAAGATAAAAGTTACTGATACGCATCTCGCCACTGGTGCGTATCAAGAGGTCCGGGTCCGGCACCTCCGGAGTATCCATATGATTGGAAACGATCTCCTCGTCAATATCACCCGGCTGTAACTCGCCGTCGCCGATTTTGCGAGCAATCTTATTTGCCATTCTCACGACTTCATCGCGCCCGCTATAACTTAATGCCAAGACCACCGTCATTCGATTGTTGTCGCGGGTCAACTCTATCACATCCTCAAGGGTGCGTCGCACGTTCTCCGGTAAGCGATCGCGGTCTCCAACAGCCTGCAGCCTGATACCGTAGCGCATCATTTTTGGCTGTTCCGCGATAAGATAGGTCTCCAGCAGCCCCATCAGGGCGTAGACCTCGTCGTGCGGTCGCAACCAGTTTTCTGTGGAGAAGGCGAACAGAGTTAAATAGGGGATTCCCAGCTTGCGGCTCATCTCGACAATGACCCGAACCGAGGTCTTTCCGCGCCGGTGCCCTTCGATCCGACTTTTTCCCTGAAGGGTCGCCCAACGGCCGTTCCCATCCATAATGATAGCGACGTGACGAGGCAGGCGATTCTCGTCCAGATCCTTAAAATTCTTCCTTGAGCCGCGTGGATTCACTGAAGTTGATACCGTGGCGGGCGCCCGTGGGGTTAGTAATTGCGGCGCATGATTGAAGGTTGGTGGTTGGAGAGGAGATCGCCGGCGTTTCAGACCTCCATGATCTCCTCCTCCTTGACTTTCAACACCTTGTCAACACGACCGACGTATTCATCGGTGATCTTTTGCACTCGATCCTGAGCGTGTTTGAATTCATCCGCCGTGATTTCTTTCTTTTTTTCGGATTCTTTCAGGTGTTCGATGGCCAAGCGACGGTGATTACGCATCGAAACACGAAACTCTTCGCCGATTTTCTTGATGTGCTTGACGAGGTCCTTGCGCCGCTCTTCGGTAAGCTGCGGAATCGGAACACGAATAATTTTCCCGTCGTTGGCGGGAGTTAACCCCAGGTCGCTTTTAAGAATCGCCTTTTCGATATCGCCGAGAGCATTCCTGTCAAACGGCTGAATAACCAAAAGCCTCGGCTCCGGAGCGCTCAGAGTCGCCAGTTGATTCAAGAGTGTATTGGCGCCGTAATATTCGACAATCACGCTTTCGAGCAGGGCTGTCGACGCTCTGCCGGTCCGCACTCTTGCCAACTCTTTGCGCAGCGCCGCAACTGACCCTTCCATCTCTTTTTGCAATTGAGTGAAAATAGCATCGTTCATCGTTTCCCCGCGCTTACCAGTGTGCCGATAGGTTCACCGGCAACGACTCTTTTGATATTTCCATTCTCCATGAGATTGAAAACAATGATCGGCAGCTGATGATCCATACAAAGGGAAATCGCCGTCGAATCCATGATCTTAAGCTCGCGGTTTAACACTTCGATATAGGTCAGCTCCTCAAACTTCGTGGCGCCCTCATGCTTGAAAGGGTCGGCATCATAAACACCTTCGACCTTGGTAGCCTTCAAAATAACTTCCGCCCCGACTTCCATCGCTCGAAGGCTCGCTGTCGTGTCCGTAGTGAAATAGGGGTTACCGGTCCCACCGGCAAAAATGACGACACGGCCTTTTTCTAAATGCCGTGTCGCCCGACGCCTGATATAGGGCTCCGCAACCTGTCTCATCTCGATTGCCGACAACACTCGAGTCGAAACACCTAGCTTCTCCAAAGCGTCTTGCAATGCCAGGCTATTAATCACTGTGGCCAGCATCCCCATGGTATCGGCGCTCGCCCGATCCATGCCGATCTCGCTAGCAACCGCGCCCCGAAAGATATTTCCGCCGCCGATGACCAATGCCATCTCGCAGCCCATTTCCTTGACGTCTTTAATCTCCTGCGCAAAGGCCTTGACCGTTTTTCCGTCGATGCCGAACTTCTGCGAACCTGCAAAGATTTCACCGGTCACCTTCAAAATAATGCGCTTATATTTTAACTTGACCTCGTTCATGGGCCTAACGGCTTACTCCTGCAACGCTCCTTCGCCTAAATGGTATCGAGAGAACCGCTTGACCTGAATGTTCTCGCCCAGACGTGCGACCGCTTCCGTGAGAATGTCAGCGACTTTACGGTCAGGATCTTTAATGAAGGCCTGTTCGAGAAGACACACCTCTGAGTAAAAGCGCTCCATCTTTCCATCAACGATTTTATCGACGATCTTTTCCGGCTTACCGGATTCGAGAGCTTGTTGGCGGTAAATTTCCCGTTCCTTCTCCAGCTCTCCGCGCGGCACCTCTTCGGAACGAATGTACCGTGGGTTAGCCGCGGCAATCTGCATGGCGATATCCTTTATTAGATTCTGAAATTCGGTGGTTCGGGCAACGAAGTCTGTCTCACAATTAAGTTCTACCAAAACACCGACTTTCCCACCGGGATGCACGTAGGCTCCTACGGCGCCATCAGTTGCGGCTCGAGACGCTCTTTTGGCCGCCGCCGCAAGCCCTTTTTGCCGGAGATAACCAACCGCCTTCTCTAGGTCGCCGCTGCATTCGGATAAAGCCTTCTTGCAGTCCATCATACCGGCGCCGGTTGTTTCCCGGAGTTCCTTTACCGCAGATGCACTAACTTCCATTAACTTTAAACTCCTCCCACAGCCGACTGTTCAACTGCATGATCTAAATCATTGACCGCTGCGGCAGTTATGCCTGCTTCATCATCCTTATCTTTAGCCAAAGACTGATCGTAAAGCCCTCTGCCTTCGATAATTGCATCGGCCATAGCCGCGCAAAAGAGCCGGATGGCTCTAATCGCATCATCGTTACCTGGGATCTTATGATCTACCATATCGGGATCACAGTTAGTGTCGATAACAGCGATCACCGGAATACCGAGCTTTCTTGCCTCACGTACGGCAATCTCTTCCTGTTTCGGGTCAACCACGAAAATAGCATCGGGAAGCTTACGCATTGCCTTGATCCCTCCGAGCGACTGCTCAAGCTTATCTTTTTCGCGCGTCAGGCCGAGCATTTCTTTTTTTGTTAAAGCGGCGACGATTTTCGGATCATTTTCCATCTCTTCGAGTTTTCTCAAACGGTCGATACTTTGCCGGATCGTGGAAAAATTGGTGAGAGTCCCGCCCAACCATCGGTTATGCACATGAAACATCGCACACCGAACAGCCTCTTCCTTCACTGAATCCTGCGCTTGTTTTTTTGTGCCGATAAAAAGAATGCTTCCTCCGGAAGCAGCGATATTACGCACCACTCCTTCGACATCCTTAAACATCGTCACGGTTTGCTGTAAATCGATAATGTGTATTCCGTTTCGCGCTCCAAAAATGTACGGTTTCATTTTCGGATTCCAACGGCTGGTTTGATGTCCAAAATGAACTCCAGCCTCCAGAAGTTGTTTCATTGAAATCTCGGTCATATTTTGCTCTCCTTTGGTTTCGAGCCTCCCCCTTTTCTCAACTCTCCTCCAATCCCATAGCGGGCACCATGGAAAAGATCAAAAAGGGTGTGAATTGATAAGAAAACGCCTTCGGATTCATCCTTGTAATACGACACCGAAGGCTGCAACACAGTTGAATGACACTGGTAACCTTGCGATTTTGTAACAAAGAACCGGCCTAGACGCAAGGAAACTGAAAGCCGATACGCGCTACTGATTCATCGACTCAAAAAACTCTTTGTTGTCTTTCGTCCCGTGCATCTTGTCCAATAAAAATTCCATGGCATCGACCACGCTGAGTTGCGACAAAACTTTTCGCAATATCCAGATGCGATTGAGGTCCTCCTTCGAAATCAACAACTCTTCCTTTCTGGTTCCAGATTTATTGATGTCGATGGCTGGAAAAACTCTCTTATCCATCAATCGCCTATCCAAATGGACCTCCATGTTACCCGTCCCCTTAAATTCTTCAAAGATAACCTCATCCATTCGGCTACCGGTGTCGATGAGAGCAGTCGCGATAATCGTTAAACTGCCGCCGTCCTCGATATTTCTCGCCGCGCCAAAAAACTTTTTCGGTTTATGCAAGGCATTGGAGTCGACACCGCCGGATAAGATCTTGCCACTTGGCGGCACCACCGTATTGTAGGCACGCGCGAGACGGGTGATGCTGTCGAGCAAAATCACGACGTCTTTGCCATGCTCGACCAACCGCTTTGCCTTCTCAATCACCATTTCAGCAACTTGCACGTGCCGCGTTGCCGGTTCATCGAACGTAGAACTAATCACTTCTCCATCAACCGAGCGTTGCATATCCGTGACCTCTTCGGGCCGCTCATCGATCAATAGCACAATGAGAACAACCTCTTTGTGATTATTGGCGATGGCTTTAGCGATATGTTGCAGCATCATGGTTTTACCAGTACGAGGCGCGGCAACGATCAGGCCACGTTGACCTTTACCGATGGGCGTTAAAAGGTCAACGATTCGAGTGGTGTAATCCTCGGGCTGATACTCCAGCCGAAGGCGCTCATTTGGATATAAGGGAGTTAGATTGTCGAAGAGGATCTTCTCTCGGGCTTTTTCAGGGTCCTCGTAATTGATTGATTCGACTTTGAGAAGAGCAAAATATCTTTCTCCTTCTTTCGGTGGCCGGATATGGCCGGAGATAATGTCTCCTGTCCGCAGGCTAAATCGGCGTATTTGACTTGGGGAGACATAAATATCGTCAGGGCCTGGCAAGTAATTGTAGTCGGGTGCCCTCAAAAAACCGAATCCATCCGGCAGGGTTTCCAAGACCCCTTCGCCGTAGATATGACCATTTTGCTCGGTCTGGGCTTGCAGGATCGCAAAGATCAGCTCCTGCTTGCGCATATTAGCGGCGCCTTCAATATTGAAATTCTTACCGATCAACGCCAAATCGCTGATTTTCTTTTCCTTTAGCGCCTTTAGATTCAGCCCATTATCTTCCACAGCCTCGGATTCGGCGGCTCGAGTTCTACCACGGACCATAACTATGCCTCTCCTTTCATCTCCTGAAACTTAAACCAAATTCTGATTTCTTCGCAGACTCTCTGCTTGCGAATGTTACGCACGGAAATCACAAAACCAATATCCGAAGACTGCTCAAAAGCTCGGACAATTCTCATAGTGAACACGATTGCAAATACGGCATGTCAGTACGACAGGCTTTGGCGCGCAGCAGAACTGCTTTTAGGATCCAAATCAACTTAAGAACGGATTCAACAGATGATTGTTTAATGTGGGGATCGATTCAAGAAATCGCTGAATTGGGCCAATTCCTTAAAGAAATCATATTTAAAAGAAATTTCCTTGTCAACCCCTATCGACCTCAAACAGACTTCTTCCATCATCAATTTTTTCTAATTCCATCAAGAGTCGAGCCATGTCGTCACAGATTGGCACTTTAAATTCAACTCGGAGACCCGACTTTGGATGATCGAACGCCAACCTCTCCGCATGCAACGCCTGCCGGGGAAAAATGTTCACGAACATAGCGATCCCTCGGTTGACTAAACTGCTCCGGTCACGCCTCCCATATACCTTGTCTCCCACAAGCGGATGGCCACGGTCAGCCAGGTGGACGCGAATTTGATGCGTGCGGCCGGTTCGAGGCTTGAGCCGTAAAAAAGTAACCCACCTGATGCTCGTCGCGTCGCTCCTCATCTTAAATGTTTTCTCAACGCTCCATTCCGTCACCGCTTCGCGTGTTCTGGAATGCGCGTGCAGGCTCGACATTTTCTGTCGTTGTGAGCGATGGCGTCCAATGGGACGGTCAATGATACCACTTTGCTCGTCGAACTTGCCCCAAACTAAGGCAAGATATTCCTTCTGAACCGTCCGGTCTTTAAACTGACGCGCCAAGTGCTGCAGGGACCGGTCGTTTTTAGCAACCACCATCACCCCGGATGTATCTTTGTCGAGTCGGTGCACGATACCGGGGCGACCTTCACCGCCGATACCCCTCAGATTCGGACAATGATATAAAAGCGCGTTGACTAGAGTTCCATTCCGACTCCCAGCCGCTGGGTGAACTACCATGCCAGGAGCCTTATTGACGACGACGTATTCACTATCTTCATAGACGAGGTCAAGTGGTACCGCTTCCGCCGTCAGGTTCGTTTCTGTTGGTGGAATAGCGCAGAGTTCTACCAAATCGCTAGTTTTGAGCCGCGTACTCGATTTTGCCATGGCACCGTTTACGGTAATATGTCCTTCGGCAATCAACCTCTGCAGACGTGACCGACTGAAGCTGTGCTGCTCCATCGTCTCGCCAAAATGCTGGGTGACAAAGACATCTAGACGCATCCCGGCAGTTTTCTCTTCAACCACGGCTCGTTCAAGGGCCATCGACGAAGCTCGTCCGATCTATTTATTGGCAATGGCGAACTGTGAATGCTCGAAGACCAAGCGGGCCGCCTTCACGTCTTGATGCATTTGGCTAATCAAATCTTCCATTTGGGCAAACTTCCGCTCTTCTCTAATCCTGTTCACGAAGAATAATTTTACCGGTTCACCGTAAACGTCCTGAGTAAAATCCAGAATAAAGCTTTCGACCGTGCGCGGCCCTGCGCCGAAAGTAGGATTGACGCCTACATTACTGACGCTCAACCACCGCTGGTTTTTCCATGCAAAAACAGTCGCATAGATGCCGTCCTTCGGAAGCACTTCGGTACTACAAGCCAAGTTAGCCGTCGGGAAACCGAGCTCCCGTCCGCGACGATGACCGCTCACAACAACACCGGACACGAAGTGAGAACGTCCCAGCATGGGATCAACTTCATCCACTCGACCTTCCTCGATCAGTTGCCGGATACGAGAACTGCTTATCCGTACACCTTGAACCAGTATCGGCTCGACGATGCCGACGGTAAAGCCCAGTTCGCCACCCCAGCGAATCAGGTCTTCCGCACCGCCTTTCCTCCCGCGGCCAAATCGCAAATCTCGCCCCAGCCAGATTTTGGATAAATGAATATGCTCCACGAGACAGCGGCGAACGAAGTCTTCAGCGTGGATGCTTGAGAAATCGCGATCAAACTTTTGAATGATTACGGTGTCCACTCCAAGCGCCTGCAGCAGGTCCATCTTATCTTGATGGGTGAGAATCATTCGCGGCGCGCGCTCGGGAGCAAGTAGTTTGAGAGGATGAGGCTCGAAAGTCAGCACTACCGAGGTTGAGCCGCATTGTCTTGCCTCCGAAACGGCATTGCTTACCAGGGTTTGATGGCCGAGATGTATCCCGTCAAAATTTCCCATAGTCGCAACGGAGCCGGAGTCGGGCGGGATAAAATCTTCAATGTGGCGAAAAACTTCCATAGTTTCTTGACTGCCCACTTGTAAACGGTTTCGAAAAGAATAATTGCGCACTACGCGCAGCAAGAGAGGGCAACTAAGAAATTATTGAGCAGGAAAGGCGAGTCCTCATGACTCGAGCGATTTCAACTTCTGCTTGGCTTGCACCGCTTCCGGCGATTGCGCGTACTTCTCAACGACCTCTTGTAGGATTAGCCGAGCGTTTACTTTTTCACCTAATTCCGCAAATGCGAACCCTTGCTTTAGGAGTGCTGCGACAACTTTGTCTCCCTGCGGATACTTACTTCGGACCGTATCGAACTCGATGATCGCCTGATCAAATTCCCTCAGAGCATAATGGCTCTCACCGATCCAATATTGAGCGTTGTTGGCGAGCCTACTTTGGGGGTACTTTGTAAGAAACTCCTTAAATCGGCCAATGGCGATGCGGTAATCTTTATTTTCCAGAGCTCGCCAGGCAACTTCATAATCTCTTCGAAGCGGTTCGCTTTCCCCCGACGACGCCTCACCTGGTTCCGCGGATGAAGGTATACTCGCAGGCTTCTGCATAGCCTTTTGCAATTCTTTCAACGCATCCTCGCGCGATTTCAGCTGTGCTTCGTGCGCTTTGAGCCCTTCAGTGAGTTGAGCAACGCGTCCTTCAAGATTCTTAACCCGCTGGTCTCCCTCACGGCTTGACTGGCCGATTTGCCGATCCACTTGATAACGGGTTTCTTCAATCCGTTCCTTCAAGGCGCTGAATTCGCGTTGCAACTGCTGCATATTGGCTCTTGTATCCGCGAGGCTTGAACGTATCGATTGCATCTCAGTTTGAATACGCGCACTGTCATTACGCATGCGCCGCTGCTCTCGCTCCAGCAACTCGATCTGCTGCGGTTGCGCGCAAGCAGAGATTCCCGCAAACACAAGCCCTATCAGTAATACGAACCGGATCTTCATGTCAGTTATTCAAACGAGATTTGCGGACATAGTTAATCTAAGAAGCCGGGCGGCTTGGAATGGCTACGAAACGCGCGCGCCGATTCTGGCCCCAACAACTATCGTTCGCTTCGGTGCACATCGGGATCTCTTCGCCGTAACTGATCGTCGAAATACGTTCAACGGAAATCCCTAGGCTTACTAGATAATCCTTCGCTGTCTGAGCCCGCTTGGCTCCGAGCGCCAGGTTGTATTCACTGGTGCCTCGTTCATCGCAATGGCCCTCGATCTCTATCCTAGCTGACGAATTACTCTTGAGCCAGTCCGCGTTGCTTCGCAGTGTATCCCGGGCATCGCCGCTGATGTCGTAGCTGTCAAACTCAAAAAAAATATCTTTTAGAGGGCTGGATGAAGAAGTTACAGGCGGCTTGCCCGCCTTTAGCTGATCGAGACTGGAGGTTGATGGGGCAGTTGATTCGCGTGTTGTACTACTCCGTCCTTCCCCTGGTTGCTGACCTTTTCCCAAAACCCCCTCTCCGGATCCTGTCGAGCCCGCGGGCGGAAGATCAGGCTTCGGCACGGTCGAAGGAGCACAACCCCCAACTGATAGAATGAAAATAGCCATGAGCGCATAGCATGCCATTCTAAAATAAAGCATTCCTAAATACTCCTTTCGGGAATTTGCACAGACGCGACATGAATTTGAAGAAGTTATTCCAACCGAGGGGACCAGTTAGGTTTTGTATCATCTCCCCCAGAGCCTGTCAATCGACGCTGGTTATCGCCAGTGCTTTGCATTACGTAGAGATGGTAACGCCCGGCTCGATTAGAAGAAAAGACGATAAAGCGTCCGTCCGGTGACCACGCTGGATCTTCATTGTCGAACCCATTCGTTGTGAGCCGTGTCGGTTCTCCGCCATTGACGCCAATGGCAAAGATCGAAAATTTACCCCCCACCCTGCTAATGTACGCGATTTTATCACCTGCAGGCGACCAACCCGGTGACGTGTTATAACTTCCACTATAGGTCAAGCGTCGTGTTTTACCGCTGGCAACATCCAGGATGTAGAGTTGGGGTGATCCGCTTCGATCAGAGATAAACACCAACTGCCGACCATCCGGCGACCACGAGGGCGAGACATCTATTCCTGAATCTTCTGTCAAGCGTCGCACGATATTGCCATTGCGCGCCAGAAGGTAGATGTCGCTATTGCCTCCACGTTCGAGTGAAACCGCGACATTCTGACCATCCGGGGACCATTTCCCACCGAGGTTGAGTCCCGTGCGGGCGGAAAACTTCATATCTTTGCCGCTGAATAGGTCGAATAAATATAAACTAGGATTGCGGTCTTTATAAGAAGTATAAAGAATTGCCTTCCCGTCCGGCGTCCATGCTGGAGACAAGTTGATGGTACGATTATTGGTCACCTGATATTTCTCGCTGCCGTCCAGATGGGCAACGTGAATTTCCTTAAATCGGCCACCACTCGTGGAGGTATAGGCGATTCGCGTATTAAAGATACCCGCCACACCAGTGAACTGCTTAATAATTTCGTCGGCGAATTTGTGCGCTATGCGACGAAAATCTCGGGCACGCCCCGTGTACCGCTTTCCTATGACTTCCTTGCCCTGAGTCACATCAAACAGACGAAGCTCAACCGTAAGTTCCTCGCCCTGGACAGAAAACCTACCCTTTACCAGTCCCACCGCACCGATGGTCGACCAGTCTTTGAAATCAAAACTTCCGAGGGTGTCGCCGCTACGTTGTGGGTGTTCGATATAAGTGGCTCGATCCAATACCCTAAACCAACCTGAAAGATCGAGATCATATACGATCGCGTCGGCGACGCCTTCCGAGATGCGCCCGGCGTCGGCGCCGTTTGCGGCATTTTTGAGGGGTGAAATAGCAATCGGATACTTCGGCATTCCCGGACCGATTACATCCAGGCGTACTTGCGCAACCGCAGTAAACGCATGCACAAGCGTGAAGAAAAGAACAGCAACAAGAAGCTTCGCCTTCACTTAGTCTCCCCCAATCTCACGGTTGAAAATTCATCTCCACCTGAGAGAAATCCTTGCGGTACGATTCTGGCGGTGACGGCAATGGACTGGATTTTCTCAAAGCCCGCAAAATCGACTCATCAAATGCCGGATCTCCGGACGGTTCCGCAATTTTAATCCCTATGATTTCCCCGTTGTCTTTAATTCCAAAGCGGACCAAAGCCTTCAAACTACCCTTTTGCCCAGGCCAAGCCCAGTTTTGCTTGATCGTACTGACTATGCTGTTTTGATAGGCAATAAATTCAACACCCTTAACAACAGTTCCGCCTCCCCGCCCTCCCTGACCAAGCGCAATTGCACCTTCGCCTTCCCCGGGGCCGACACTTAGCGCATCCCCTCCTTTTGAAACAGCGGATTTTTGCGCGCTTTCGGCTCGACTTTTCACGCGATCAACCGCCGATTGGATTAATTTTTCGCGCACCTTGTCTAAATCGGCAGATCTTTCTTCTGGCGGTGTATTGG
The DNA here is from genome assembly GCA_040877705.1 of Binatia bacterium. GTDB lineage: Bacteria > Desulfobacterota > Binatia > UBA9968 > UBA9968 > WHTF01. Next base: position 11,081 of record JBBDNJ010000212.1, read on the forward strand.
TTTTGGTATCTTTAGTCGGCTCACTCTTCTCGATTTCCCTTCTTACCGGCTCTCTTGGCGCTACTTTTTCTTCAACCGGAGCCGCTTTCTCTACCTTCTTTGTCACCTTTTCAGCTTTTTCATTCGCTGGAACTTTTTCAATTTTATCGATTTTTTCAATCTTTTCGATCTTTTCTTTCGCTTTCGGCACCTCTTTCTTTGTTTCAGGAGCGGGGAGCGGCGGCTGCGGCATGTCTTTTTTAGGAAACTCCTTAGGAGGTGGGGTCGGCTGAAGCCGCGTGCCCGAGTTATTTCCTCCTATCTTTTCTCCTCCGACAAGATCTACTGTGTAGATTGGCGGGGCTGAAGGCTTTCGCGATGGAAAATAAGGCGAAATAAAAAGCGCGATGAGTAACGTAAAATGAAAGATGAAAGAGAAGAGTAACCACTTTGAAAGGCGCTCACCCGTCGCAACCGGCGAGAGCGACTTTTCTTGCAAACTAATAGTTGATTGATTCGGGTCACCTGACATCTCTTATCATCCGTCTTCTGACGTCGGGCGAGTCACCATCCCCACCCGATCTATACCGGCTTGTTTTAACTCGGCGATCGTTTTCATCACCGTGCCGTAAAGAACGTCCTGATCCGCACGGACATAGACTTGCTTATCGGCTTGATTCTTTCGGATAGCGCGCAGTTTTGTGCCGAGTTCATCCAACGTCATAACATTATCATTTAAATAGATCTTGCCGGTCTTGGCAATGCTCACAACCAGCAAATCATCGCTTCCGGTAATCGCCCCGGTTCTCGCTTGCGGTAAATTGACCTGGACGCCCTGCTGAATAATCGGCGCAGTGACCATGAAAATAACCAGCAGAACCAACATGACGTCCACGAGCGGGGTGACGTTAATTTGAGAAATCGTTGTGTTGTCCCGTGAGGAAGAAGCATCCATCGACATGTGACCCTCTTTTCTATTTGAAGAAGTGGCGTTCGGCTATATTCAAAAATTCGTGCGAGAAGTTATCCATTTCAACGGCTAGCACTTTAATCTGTTGAACGAAGTAATTATAGGCCATGAGCGCAGGAATTGCCGCTGCCAGACCAACTGCGGTGGCGATAAGGGCCTCAGCAATGCCTGGCGCGACGGCTTGAATACTAGATGAATGGGTCACGCTAAGGCCCAAAAACGCATTCATGATTCCCCAGACGGTTCCAAAAAGACCGATGAAAGGCGCCGCGCTGGCCGTAGTTGCGAGGAACGTGCAATGCTTCTCAAGCTTGGTGATTTCGACACTGGTCGCACGTTTCATGGCGCGGGAGACGTTATCGACGCCGCCCAGCTCCGTAGTCAAATTATCTGCCCCAGGCGAATCCTTTTTCGAACGAGAGACGCGAACGAGTTCTTCATAACCCGAGCGAAAGACCTGCGCCACGGGACTGGCTTTCAACTCCCGGCTGGCATCGTGGATGGATGAGAGGTTGCGTCTTTCCCAAAAGATTTCAATGAATTTCTCAGTTTCGCGCTTGGCTCTGCGCATCTGCCGATATTTAAAGGCGATGATCCCCCAACCGATGACGGAGAACAATATCAGCAGGTATAGGACCGCTTGAACGACGATACCCGAACCGCGAACAAGATCCAGGATGCCCTGCTGTTGCGGCACAAACAAACCGTCTTGGGCTAAAAGGTGGAAAGACGAGAAAGAAAACATGATGGGTTTCAAAAACTTATTTGAAAAAGTAATATAAGCTCTGTAATTAGTCAATTAATAAGTTAACATTTACTGTTATTTCTCGTTTTAGAAACAGGATGTGACTATGATTCGGCGTATCGATCAGATCGACACCATAGACAAGAGAGTATTCGTGCGGGTTGATTTCAACGTGCCTATCGCCAAAGGTACGATTACTGAACCCCACCGCATTGAAAGCGCATTGCCAACGATACGATTGATTTTGGAAAAAGCCAAAACAGTAATCGTCGCATCACACCTGGGTCGTCCCGAAGGTAGGCAAAACCCAAAGTATAGCCTCGCCCCGGTGCGGGATTATCTTAGCCAAGCCCTTGGAGAATCGGTTATCCTCGCGCCGGATTGCGTTGGCGCTGAGGTAGAGAAAATTGCGCGGAATTCCAAATTTCGCGTTGTTTTGCTGGAGAACCTACGATTTCACGCGGAAGAAGAAAAGAATGATACGGATTTCTCTCGTGCTCTCGCTTCGCTTGCCGATGTGTATATCAACGATGCATTCGGCGCCGCACATCGCGCGCATGCTTCGATTGCGGGTATGGCGGCCTTTTTTAAAGTGAAAGCTGCCGGGCTTTTGCTGCAAAAGGAAGTTCATTATCTCTCGCGCCTTCTTTCTAATCCGGAAAAGCCTTTTGTTACCGTTCTCGGTGGCGCTAAAGTTTCAGATAAGATCAATGTCATCAAAAATTTATTACCTAAAATCGACGCATTGCTCATCGGCGGCGGGATGGCCTACACTTTTCTAAAGGCCAATGGAATCAACGTGGGAAAGTCTCTCGTCGAAGAAGACAAAATATCTCTTGCTAAAGAGCTTATAACTGAGGCAAACACGCTGGGTGTCAAAATACTCTTGCCCTCTGATCACCTGACCGGAGATGGAGAAAAAAAGAATCCCTCCACAAGTGACATTAATATTCCAGCCGGGCGAATGGGACTGGATATCGGCCCGGAGACTATAGGGCGATTCGTCGAGGAGATCACCAAGGCGAAAATGGTACTGTGGAACGGTCCCGTCGGTCTTTTTGAAATAGAGCCCTTCAGCCAAGGAAGTAACGCCTTGGCCCGGGCTTTGGCCGAAAGTCATACAAAGCTTGTCAGTGTAATAGCCGGAGGGGACACCGTTGCCGCAGTCACTGCCGCCGGGGTCACCGATAAAATCACGCACCTTTCCACCGGAGGCGGTGCGACTTTAGAGTTTCTCGAAGGCCGAGATCTCCCAGGCATCAAAGCGCTTGAGGAAACCGTATGAGATCACCGCTTGTGGTTGGCAATTGGAAGATGAACGGAACCTTGTCGGAGGCTACCAGTCTCGCTCGCGCCGTTGCTAAAGAGCTTAAGGAAAAGCCATCGAAGGCTTTTTTAGCTTTAGCTCCACCGGTGACCGCCCTGGTTCAGGTACATCAAAAAATTCGTATGTCTGAAATCTCGCTTGCAGCGCAGAACTGCCATTGGCAAGACAGTGGCGCGTTTACCGGTGAAGTAAGTCCAGTTATGCTGCGTGACATTGGTTGCATGTACGTGATCGTGGGCCACTCAGAGCGTCGCCATATTTTTCACGAAACTGACGAGATGATAGCAAAAAAAATGGTTGCTGCGATCAGGAACAAACTTCGACCTATTCTGTGTGTTGGCGAAACACTCGCGGAACGAGAGGACGGCTTAACTACAAAAGTGATTACGCGCCAACTGCGAACTGCGTTGAAGCAACTGGAGAAAAATGATATAGCCAATGTCGAAGTTGCTTACGAGCCAGTCTGGGCAATTGGGACCGGTCACAACGCAGATCCCAAGCAAATAGCTGAAATTCATGGGCGGATTCGCCGTTTTCTCGCGGTCTCATTCGGCCAAAGTAGTGCCAACCGGGTGCGAATATTGTATGGCGGAAGCGTGAAACCTGAGAATGCCAACGATCTGGCAAAGACTTCGGAGGTCGATGGCTTACTCGTCGGGGGAGCAAGCCTGAAGGTAGAGACCTTTGTTCCAGTGATTCGTTGTTTCGACAGTAACGGATAGAGATTATGGTTGTCGCGGTTACGATTATTCATTTCATTGTTTGTATTGGTTTAATCCTGGTGGTGTTGCTCCAAACCGGTAAAGGCGCTGAGATTGGCGCCGTATTTGGTGGCGGTTCGAGCTCGACGATATTCGGTAGCAGTGGCGCAGGAAATTTTCTGACAAAACTAACTACGGCAATGGCCATCGTATTCATGGTCACATCCTTGGCCTTAGGGTATTTTGCCGGGCAAAGACCCACTGACACGATATTCGACCAACGCAGTCCCGCTGCACAGCCCGATATACCGACACAATCAGCACCACCGGCTAAAGAACAATCCGGGCCAACAAATAGTCCTGAGGCATCAGTTGTTCCAACAACCCCTAAAGAGACGCAGCCACAGAAGTCAGCAAACCCATAACCACCGTCGCGAGGATGGCGGAATCGGCAGACGCGCTAGTTTGAGGGGCTAGTGCCAGAAATGGCGTGGGGGTTCAAATCCCCCTCCTCGCACCATAAAATCAAGCACTTAGACGACATGGCCTTACTAACGCGCATCGCTGGCAGCTTCCTGTCGTAAGCCTGTTGCAAATTTTTGGAACATCTCCTGGAAAGCATTTCGAATCTGATCATCGGTCAGGTTGATATATTTCCCGGCCACTCCCCGAATCTTGTGGCCGATGCCGATCTCGCCAATTTCGAACGGCAACCCTAATGATGCCCACCGGGTCCGGGCGCAGTGCCGGAAATCCTTGAAGACAAAATCCTGGACCTTGGCATCGCCGACGGCCTTGTCAAAGGCATGCCGCAGTGCGGCCTTGTGGATTGGCTTTCCGCCCTTGGTAAACACCCTTTTGTCGGTGTTCGGGATGCGCCGATATTCGGCCCTGAGTTCGTCCAGGACCGCGTTTAGCGCCGGGGAGATGCCAACCCTTTGCCGGACTCCGGTCTTGTCCCTGCCGGCCTTTATCAAGCCGTCCCGCATGCTATCCCACGTGAGCCGGAGCAACACGCCTTGGTCGATCGCGGTCTCGTTGGCACCGATGAGAAGGCGCTGGAGCCACCGCGGTGAAGCCTCTAAGAGCGCCCTGTACTCATCATCGGTAAGCGTCCGCTCTCGCGGTGTCTCGCGTTCTTTCTTGACCCTTGGCGCGCCGTCGCAAAGCCCTTCATCGGATGCCAGATTCAACGCGGTGGTCAAGCAACTCACTTCCCGGTTCACCGTGGCGCCCTGGATTCGCGTTCCCTCGACCGGGTTACCGTGACGGATCAAGCTTTCAGACAACCGACGGTTCTTGTATTCGATGATACGGACCCGGTTGATCTCCGACAGCAGTAGATGGCCCAATAACCGCTTCAAATGGGCGCATTGCGCCTTCTTGGTCCCGCCCGATTGCGTGTCTTTCACAAGATCCAGGTAGCGGTCCAGCCATGCGGAAAGCGTCATCGCCTTCTTGACCTTCTCGCGTTCGCGCTTCTCCCGGTCAAAGTCGTACTCGCCATAATTTTTCCGGCGTAGCTCGCCAAGCTTGCCCTTGGCCTCGCTCTCGGATTCGCCAACAGGAAAAGTCCTGTTGATGCCGTCCCAGCAGGTGAACCGGGCGTAGTACTTCGTAACCACCTCACCAGAGCCGGTCTGGTACGTGCGCTGGTAGAGATGCTTTTCGACTTTCTCAATCTGCTCGCTCATGGTTTTCCTCCTTTTCGCCTTACTCTTTATTTCCCCAGATAATAGCCGCGCGCCATCGGAATCTGTTCCTTGGGCCTCGGCTGCTCCAGCCACTCGACGATCGCCGACCACTTGAAGCGCGGCCGGATGCCGGGTCGGCTAAACCAGTGAACATCCTGTT
>JBBDNJ010000213.1:0-16581 GCA_040877705.1 Binatia bacterium
ATACTGGTTTATCCGACGGCAATCGGCTGGATTCCCAAGGAGCCGCGCCCGGTCGCGCAAAAACAACGCAACGCCTGGGAACTCATCCAGCGCGCCCATGCGGTGGCTAACGGCGTCTACGTCGCTTCGGTCAATCGCGTCGGCCGGGAGGCAAGCCTAAAATTCTGGGGGCATTCATTTGTCGCGGGCCCATCGGGAGAAATTATGGCGCAGGCAGGCGGCGATGGTGAAGAAATTCTCATCGCCAAGTGCGATCTGCGGAAAATCGACGAGACCCGCGAGAGCTGGCCTTTCTTCCGAGACCGGCGTATCGATGCCTACGGCTCGTTGCAGGCGCGCTTCATCGACTCGTCCAAATAGACCCAGTGCAAGCTGTTTCTCTTATTCAGACGCACCCATGACGATCTCACACAAACGCTCACCGGTGCCGCGGGACTTGGGTTATTTCATGCCCGCGGAATGGGCGCCGCACCGGGCCACTTGGCTTTCCTGGCCGCGCAATCTTGAAACCTGGCCGACTCAACTCGAGCGCGTCAGGGACGTATGGGTCAAGATGATCGAAACGCTGGCAGCGCGCGAGAGGGTTCATCTCCTCGTCAATGACGATCAAACACAGCAAGATGTCACGGCTCGCCTGAAAGCGGCCGGAGCGGCGATGGAAAACGTTTCGCTGGTAAAGATTCCAACGGTTGACGTTTGGATGCGCGACTACGGTCCGACGTTTGTCATCCGAGAGCGACAAGGCAATCCCTTGGCCTTCAATGATTGGATCTTCAATGGCTGGGGCGGAAAATATAAGGCCTATGATCACGACGACGGGGTTGCCAAGGAAATTGCGCGGTTGCTTCGCCTGCCGGTCTTTGAACATTCGATCGTTCTTGAAGGCGGTTCCATCGAAGTCAACGGCGAAGGGACATGTCTTACCACCGAACAGTGCCTGCTCAATAAAAATCGCAATCCCCATCTGAGCCGCGGCGAAATCGAGCAGGTCCTCAAAGACTCGCTGGGTGTGAGTCAGATCATTTGGTTAGGCGAGGGAGTGGTTGGCGATGATACCGACGGCCACATCGACGATATCGCCCGCTTCGTCGACGCCACCACGGTGGTCTGTGTTGTCGAAGCCCATTCGCAAGATGAAAACTATGCTCCTTTGCAAGAGAACCTTGAGCGTCTTAAAGGAGCACGCGACCAGGGCGGCAGCAAGCTGAATATTGTGCACTTGCCGTCTCCCGGCGCGGTCATCTACGAAGGATCGCGTTTACCCGCGAGCTATGCGAATTTCTATATCGCCAACGAAGTCGTCCTGGTTCCCACTTTTGATGATCCCAATGACCATCACGCGCTGGGCGTATTGGGAGAGCTGTTTCCGACGCGAGAAGTGATCGGTATTCACTGCGCCGATGTCGTTGCCGGTTTAGGTGCAATCCATTGTGTCACGCAACAAGAACCTCGGGTAGGGGAGAGGCCTTGACAATTTCTCCATCCCGCCTTTATTCTTAGCGCTGGTATGGCGCGGATTATCCAAATTGAAGAACTGCATCAGGCGCGACGTCGTCGTTCCGAAAAGGTCAGTATGGAGCAATGCGTGGAGTTGCTCGAGTGGAATTTGAAGAAAAGCCTCGACGATTATTTTTCCTCGCCTCGCGAAGAGCGTTCCATGCGAGCCACTCAAATCAGGAAACTCAGCGAAATTCTTGAGTATGCGCTGAGGCTTCTTTAAATTCGCCACCCAATCCGTGGAATTTTCAAACTCTCTGCCGCTTCTTTTGCTGTTTTTTATAGCCGTGGTGCTTCTCGGCTGGTTTTTTCTAAGTCGCATCCGGTCCCTTTTGCGAGAACGGCAAGGCGATCAGCCCTGGTTGTTGATGCAGCAACAAATCGATCAACTCCGCCTTCAGTTCAGTCAGGTCCTCGACCAGAGTACGCAGCTCATCCAACAGCAACTCGGACAAATGCTCGGCCACGTCAACGAGCGCTTGCGGGAAAACTCTGAAGTTTTGCAGCGCACGCAACAGAATATGGGCGAGAGGCTGGACAATGCGGCCAGAGTGGTGGGCAACGTTCAGAGGAGTCTGGGTGGACTCGAAGAGGCGAACCGGAAAATATACGAGGTCGGTAAGGACATCGCATCGCTCCACGAGATTCTCCGGTCGCCCAAACTGCGCGGCGGATTGGGCGAGTTCTTCCTGGAGGATTTGTTGGGCCAGGTTCTCCCCGCGCAACACTTTTCAACTCAGTACAGTTTTCGTAGCGGTGAGAAGGTCGATGCGGTGATCCGACTCGGAAGTTCGCTGGTGCCGGTGGATTCGAAGTTTCCTTTGGAGAATTTCAAAAGAATCATCGATTTCGCCACCGATGAGGACAAGGCGCGGGCAAAGAGACAGTTTGCCGGTGACGTCAGGAAACATATCGATGCCATTGCGGGAAAGTATATTCTTCCGGACGAGGGAACCTACGATTTCGCCCTCATGTATATTCCCGCCGAGAACGTTTACTATGAGACGATCATTAGAGACGAATCGGCGGAAGAGAAGAGTCTCAGTTATTATGCCATGAGCAAGCATGTGATACCGGTCTCTCCTAACAGCTTTTACGCTTACCTGCAGGCCATCGTTCTTGGACTCAAGGGCATGAAAATAGAGGAGAGCGCAAAAGAGATCATTCAGTATCTGAGCCGCTTGCAAGGCGATTTTACGCGCTTTCGTGACGATTTCGGCCTTTTGGGAAAACATCTGGGGCACGCGCAGTCCAGCTATCAAAGCGCCGAAAAGAGGATAGAGCAATTTGGACAGAAACTTTTGTCAGCCAATGCCGGTCAAACGGAACCCTTTGACACCGGCGCGACCGATCCTAAGATTAATTAATCGTTCCGTTCCACAGTGGAACCATCCCGATCATGCGGCTAAGCCTGTTTTCCCGTCTGGCTCTCGGATATCTCGTTATCTTCCTATTGGTAACGGCGGTGAGCGCCTACGCTATTTTTCAGCTTCATCGTTTCGACGAGCTCACCGAGTCGGTATTAAAAGTTGACACTCGCATCCTCGAATACGAAAAGATCCTGGCCGATTCGTTGCTGTCGCAAAGCCGATACGAGCAAAAATTTACCATCACCAAGGATGAGGCGTTATACAAGCAATTCCTGACCTTGAAGCAGGATTTTTACGTTCAGCTCGCAACCGCCCTGGCTCTCGGGGATAGTAGGGCCGGAACTCTTCTAAGCAAGATTCACCGGGATTATCAGAGTTATGAGGAGTTGGTGGCTAGGGAAGCTGAACTTCTGCGCAAGAAAAAGGTTTACGTTCAAAGCCAGTTCAAGGAGGAAAAAAACCGGATCGTCGATCAAATGTTGGCCTCGTTGGAAAAGTTAAGAGCCGATCAGCAACAGGCCACCTACACCAAGGTGAGGGAGCTGGCGGAGGCGGCGGAACAGGCCCGCGAGATTTCCGTTGTCATCACGGTCGGGTGCCTGATCGTCATCGTCGTGATGTCGCTCATTGTTACCCGAAGCATCACCAGACCGATTGGGTTGTTGAAAAGTAAGACCCGAGAGATTGCGCAAGGGCATTTCGAAGGCGGGTTACAGATTACATCTCCGCCGGAGATCGGTGAATTAGCGGCGGCGCTTAACCTCATGTGCGATAAGCTGAGAGAACTCGAAAGGATGAAGGCCGATTTCTTTTCCTCTATGTCCCATGAGCTGCGCACGCCTTTGACCTCTATTAAAGAAGGCACGGGGTTGTTGCTCGACGGAGTCGGCGGCGAGACGACGGACAAACAACGAAAGCTTTTGGCGATTCTCGCCGAGGAAAGCAACCGTCTTATCGGCGTGGTCAACTCGCTGCTGGATTTATCCAAAATGGATGCCGGGATGATGACTTACGAGTTCGAGTGGGTTAGTCTCGATCCGCTGATTCGACGCGCCATTGCCGAGATCACGCCGCTTGTCGAGGCCAAGCAAATCAGCTTGGAGAGCAGTGTCGATTTGCCACTGCCGGCGGTCCGACTCGATCCTGAAAGAATATTGCAGGTCTTGCGCAACCTGCTGGGCAACGCCGTGAAGTTTACTCCGAAGGGAGGCCGGGTTAGAGTCGTTGCCAAGCCTGCAAATGGCAAACTGGAAGTTTCTGTGACAGACTCTGGCCCTGGCGTGCCGGCGGAGAGCTTGACTACGATATTCGAAAAGTTTAGCCAGGGGAGTCACAAGGGCGCGCATGCCAGACACGGAACGGGCTTAGGATTGGCAATTGCCAAAACTATCATTAAATCCCATGGTGGAGAGATATGGGCAGAGAGTCAGCTAGGGCGGGGAAGCACCTTTGTTTTTGTCTTGCCCTGCTAATTTTACTATCGGGCTGTAGCCTATTTAAGGATTGGGGCGATCGTCACGACATTCGCGAGTCCATGCTCCAGGGTCACAATCTATTTATGCAGGGTGATTATGAACAATCGGTTCACAGCTATCGTCAAGCGATCCTATTGTCGCGGGATCACGCTCCGGGGGATGTGGCGTCCTACAATATCGGGTTGATTCATGCGCATCCGAACAATCCTAAACGAAGCAATTACAAAGCGATTGAATCGTTTGGCAAGGTGATTACCGATTATGCGGAAAGCCCGTGGGTTGAGCAGGCTAAAATATGGGTGAGCGTGCTTGAGGAAAACGAAAATTCGAAACGGCAAGCCGAGAAAGCGCGCGCAGAGTTGGAGAAATCGAATCAAGCCCTGGAAAAATCGCGACAGGAGTTGGAAAAGTATAAGCAGGTTGTCGAGAAATCGAAGGAAGAAGTCGACAAAACACGTCAGGAAATGGAAAAATCAAAGAAAGTTATGGAAAAAGCAAATCAGATCGATATCCAGATAGAGAAGAAGAAAAGGGCGCGAGGTAAGTAGAGCCGCCGATGTCGTTAGGAAAAATATTGATCGTCGACGATGATGCCAACCTCCTCGAGCTGATCGCGATGCGGCTCGAATCGGCGGGCTACGATGTTATGGCTGCGCGTGAAGAGGACCATGCCGTCGCCGCGCTCAAGGCGGGAGCTTTCGATCTCTGTATCGTCGATTTAATGCTCTCGAACCGCGACGGCATCACGCTTATGGAAGAGTTCCGCGCCGTCAACCCCGAAGTTCCAACCATTATTCTCACGGCGCACGGCAGTATTGAGAATGCCGTGGAAGCAATGCGCCGCGGTGCATACAGTTATCTGACCAAACCGTTCGAACCGAGGGACTTGTTGCTACAAATCGAAAGAGCTCTTGAGAACCGCAACCTCAACTCTGAAATCAAGCGGCTGAAAGTACTCCTGCACGAGCAATTCGATTTCGCTAATATCATCGCGCGCAGCGCTAAAATGCGTTCGGTATTGGATGTGGTCACTCGGATCGCCAAACTTGATTCGACGGTCCATATTCACGGCGAAAGCGGTACGGGAAAGGAACTCATCGCTAAAGCGATCCATCTTGCCAGCCACCGGAAAGACAAGCCGTTCGTTGCTTTAAACTGTGCCGCATTACCGGAAACATTACTCGAAAGCGAGCTCTTCGGGCATGAGAAAGGCGCTTTCACCGGAGCGGTTAAAAGCACCCGGGGCCTCTTTACTCAAGCGCATGGCGGTACGCTATTTTTGGACGAGATCGGTGACATGCCCCTTTCAACTCAGTCAAAAGTGCTGCGCGTTTTACAGGAGCGTCAATTCCACCCTGTCGGAAGCGAGGTTCCGATCGAGGTGGATGTGCGGGTCATCGCCGCCACCAACAAAGATTTAGAGGAGCTCGTCAAGAAAGGAGCGTTTCGTGACGATCTATTCTATCGAATTCACGTCATTCCAATTTTTTTACCGCCGCTGCGCGATCGAAAAGAAGACATCGTTCCATTGGTAGAGCACTTTTTGAAAAAGTGCAGCCAGCAAATGAAGAAAGACGTCAAAGGAATAGTCCCTGAAGGGCTAAGAAAATTGATGTTGCATGAATGGCCCGGCAACGTGCGCGAGTTGGAAAACACGGTTGAATACAGTGTGGCAATGACGCAGAAGGAAATTGTCACTGAGGAGTATATTCTTCAAGGCAAAAGCGTGTCATCGGAAGCTGGTCATGGGCTGGCCTCGGATAAGCAGAGCGGGTCCGACGACACCCTGAAACCGCTGAAGGATGCGCGTGACGCGTTCGAAAGAGACTATTTAGTTCAGGTTCTTTCCATGACCGATGGTAACGTGAGTCAAGCGGCGAAACTCGCCGGCAAGTATCGAGCCGATTTCTACGACTTATTGAAGAAGCACGACCTTAAAGCGGACGATTTTAAGAAGCCTAAGTCGGGTGCAAATCCCCCCTAATAGCCAGTTCAAAACATCGCCGGCGAATGCATTCTTGCATTTGCTGATCCAGCTAAGTCCTAATCCAGTCTCTTCCAGCCGATTTACCTTGTTTCCGCCGGCAAACGGCCTTTCTCAATCCTTCGCCTGTGATGCATTTGTAGGGAAACCCTTCAACGCATTTCCATGGCCGATTTCAATTGAAACGAAAAAGAACAATGAATCAGCCGAGCGATGCTTGGTGAGTAGGTGGTATGTGATTTGCTCATGACCCAAATAGTCCTTAGTTCGGCTAACGATAAATGCTAGGTGAACATTCGATGACTATTCCATACATAGTATTGGTTGTCGACGATGACGAGAATTTGAATCAAATTATCGCCGAGACCTTGATGGCAGCCGGCTACGAAGTGCAAACTGCGCACAATGGACTGCATGGATATTTAGCCTATTCTCAGCACCACCCTGATGTGGTTCTCACCGATATTCAGATGCCGGAGCTGGATGGTTTAGAGATGATGCGCTGCATTCGGGCTAGCAATCCCAATGTCAAGACGATTTATATCAGCGGGGCGGTTCGCCAGTACCGCGATGTCCTGGCTCGAGAAAGCAAAGATTTCGGGGCCGGCGTATTGAGCAAACCGTTTTCCAGAAATGATTTGCTCAAGTCGGTTGCGGCCGTGGCAACAGCATCGAGGACTCACTCCGAGTCAAGTGAATCTCTTGGTTCGCTGGTCTTTTAAGAAGCTTTACAAGCCGATGTCAACATTCCCTCGACGCCCCGATTTGTTGGTATTGATATGCTAGTTGGAGCCTACAATTGTGCAGGATATTCCCTTCAGTGTTTTTCCGCAAAGTTCACGGCGTCCTTGATATATCGGCGAAAATGTTGGCCTTATTTATTGGCACAGGTTTGGCGTAATAATCGCGCCAATTCGATGGATCCTGATTGTTCGTTCTCTCTCGTGGAGCGGAAGTTACCGTGCGCAATGGGCGGCGGGGTCGGAATCCAATGTCTTTTACCTTTGAGTTATTAAGTGGGTTTGTAAAATCAACTAAGGTAGGAAAAAAGGAGGAAAGTTTATGAACGGTTTCGCTCATATGGGGGTGAGACAGCTAATGACGGTGGGCGCCTTGGGTTCTTTACTCGTGGCGCAAGGATGTGTTGCGACCCGCGACTGGGTAAGGGAGCATGTGGAGCCGGTTTCCAACCGAGTGTCGCAGAGTGAAAGCCGTTTGAGTGAGACGGAGACTCAAATCGGTAGTCTCGGCGGCCGGATGAGCGGAGTTGAAGGTAAGCTCGGCCAATTCGAAGGCCGACTGGGGCAGGTCGACGCTAAGACGGACAAAGCGTTGAAAGCGATTTCCAACTTGAGATTGGAGCGGCGCTTCGTCATCGATATGAAAGAGGGCGCCAATTTCGCTTTTGGCTCGTCCAACCTCCCGAATCAGGCGCAAAAAGAGATTGACGGCTTTCTCAGCGATCTCAAGGGTGACCCTTCCAGCACTGGCAGCTCGGTTTTTGTTGTCGCCGGTCATACCGATAACGTAGGCACTGACAACGTCAATTACGAACTCGGCAAAAGAAGATCCGATGCCGTAACCCGTTACCTCATCACTCAGAAGAAAATGGATCCTCTCAAAGTCGTATCCGTCTCCTACGGCGAAAGCGCTCCGTTGACTGAGAACGATACGGCCCAAAACCGGGCAAAGAATCGTCGAGTGGAAATCCTAGTCTATCGCGAAGGTATTACTTCAGAGGCATTAGCGGCAACGCCGGAGTCGGGTTCTCAAGCATCTCAATCGACAGAGGTTTTGAGCCAGCGATAGCAGCGCAAGGTCTAGCGCGGATCATATAAGGCGGGGTAGAGCTACCCCGCCTTATTTTTTTGGTAAAGCTCGTCGATATAACCGCTATCGTCAAGCTCGCGCAAATAGTGGGTGTCCCACAAGGCGAGGGGGTTATATTGGGCAATTTCCGGATTGCGCCTCACGGCCAATTGAAAAACATTGGCTATCGCCTCTAGAGAAGGATAGGGTTTGCGCTCTAACGATCCGGCCCATTCTTCATAGAGAGTCTCGACCTCGTCATCGGTTTGCAGATGCAGAATCGGCGCCGCATGCTCCTTAAGAATCTCCAAAGTGTCTTGCTTTTGTACGATGAAAAAGTGAATCGCATCGACAAAGCCGCGAACCAGGCGCTTGATCTCCTCTCCATAGCCCTTGACGAAACTCATGGTTGTCGTCAGAGTCACTCCCCGGATCATGGGTATCGCGCGGACGGTGATCGTATGTGCGCCTGCGGCCGCGGCGCGGGTATCATGAGGAATGGTGACGAATGTGCCGGCGAATTCGCCGCTGAGCACGCGCTTCCAGCGCTCTTCGGATGAGCCGCGCAATTCTACAAGCTCCACGTCGCCTCGATCCACGTCGAGCCCCTGCTGGCGTAAAAACAGCCAGATGTTGAGCCCCGCATGCGATGATAATTTATCGGCGACGATCTTTTTCCCTCTTAGCTGCTGCACTGAGCGAATTCCTTGGTTCACAATCAGTTTGTTTTCAGTCCAATTGTTGGTTGCTTGCGCGAGATGCACGAAGTCTTCACCCTGGTTAGCGTTGCGTACGTAAAGATTGTGGTGATTGCCGGAGATCAGATCCACGTGACCGGCCTTAAGCGACTGCACGGCTTTTTCCCTGACTAATTGGGGAGAAGTGTCCACCATCAGGCCATTCTTTTCCCAGACACCGGACCGTTCGGCTACGACCCAGAGGGGCGCATGCGAATTCGATCGATAGATGATTCTGAGTCGCGCGTCAGCCATGGAAGCCACCTCCTGGATTGAAATTCAACGCGGAAAAAGATGTCTCGAAAAGCCGGGAATGCTATCGGAGAATAACTACGATTGGAGCCGCAACCCGAACCAGAGCGTCATCAGGGCGAGAAACAAAATACACCAGTTCGCGCCCTTTAGCCGCCGAATCACAGCGTCGAGCTCATGCGGCGTCACGCTCTCGCCGAGTTCATGACGCTTGACGAAGCGATGGCCGATCCCCATCGCCTGATAAACGCTAAAGATCACCAGCAGAAAAGCGAACGTCAGTTTGATGCCCAAACTAAACCCCAGTTGCTTGACAAACATCTCGCGATAAATCGCTTTGAGGTGGGTTAACTGAAATGCGCCGCTGAATAAGACGATCCCCAGCGCGCCTACTTGCAGTGGATTATAAAGCTTCAGTCCCCGAGCGAGGAAATGGACCTTGTCTTCGTGCTTCTCCACCGCCGATAGCGACGGCAACAGCATGACCGCAAGGCCGATCACAGCCCCCAGGTATGCGATGAGAGCGATGACGTGAAGCCACGAGTTAAACATTTATCCCTGAAATAGCACGGAATCATCCCCAGCCGAAGCGCGAACCCTTCTTGATCGGCTTTCCGGGTGCATCGTAGTTTTCACCGAGATCCTCCAATTGCTGGCCAATTCGTTGCAACTCTCGTCGCTGATGGGCTTCAAAGGCCTGCGCCTCTTTCGCTCGGTGTTCCATAAACTGCGCAAGCTCGGTCTGTCTTTGGCTGGAGCAGGCGTTCTGTTCCTTTTCCCATCGCTCGTATGAGTCCTTCAAAAGTGCTCGAATGTGGTAGTTAAGATTGTCCCGCACGACCATGGATTTGTTGCAATGAGGGCAGAAGATAACATTCCCGATCATGAAATTTCGCACCGGCTCGACGTGCGTTTGGTGGCACTTGAAACAGCGAATTGGAATTTCCCATGAATCGATTTCGGGTAAAGAAAGAAAATTGACCTGCGGTTCGGCGTAACCGGACATCTGCGGCGCGGCTCCGGTAGCGCTCGCGACTCTGTCCATGACCCCGCCGCCGGCGGATGCGGTTTGGGCCGGTGCTTGTTTCTGCGCGATTGCGCCCGCGGCCTTGCCCTGACCTTTGCGAAAGCGGGATTCGAAATTGTCCCCGATTTGGGTTTCCGGATGCAGCGCGCGAGCGCGCGCAACCAGCGCATCTTCCGTCTCAATATTATTCGGATCGGTTACACAGCAGTCCACCGGGCAAACGGCGGCACAAGCCTCGTAGTCATGGAAACCGACACATTCGGTGCAAAGCATGGGATCGATGACAAAGATCGTTTCACCTTGCGAAATCGCGTTGTTGGGGCACTCGGGCTCGCACGCGCCGCAGTTGATGCAATCGTTAGTAATCATCGTTGCCATGAACTTGCTCCTCCTGCATGTTTAGGGATTGGAACCGGCGTGAAAACGACATGATCCTAGATGAAATCTCACCAGGTTGCAAATCGTTCGATACCGCGCAGAGCATCCTGACTCGGAGCATGGTGTGCAGAAATTTCATAAAACCTCCTGCTTACGGTGACTTCGAATGAAGATAACAGCATGAAATTAAGCCATCAACCAAGCGGCCAGAAAAACGACACCGAACACCCCCAGTCATATTGGAAGCGATAGATAGGTAGGCTATATTGATTATTATGCGAAACCAAAAAACGCCCGTCCTTTCAGGTTTGGGTCTTTTTATTGGCCTGTTGATTTCGCTGGCTACGACCGGAACTGCCGTGGTGGCCGGTGATGCCAGGAAAATACGACTGGCTTATGCCGGATGGGAGCTTGGCACCGCCGTAGCCTATGTGGGTGTGGATGCCGGGCTGTTCAAGAAACATGATCTTGAAATCGAGGAAATCCCCATCCGAGATACCATGTCGGCTGGAATACAGGCTCTGATCGGCGTCGATTTGTTGATTGGTTCCGGCAGTCCATTGGCGATTCTTCAACCGGTGCTCAGCGGCGCCGACATCACGGTTATCGGTTCTCATGTTAGACAGGATCACTATGGGATGGGGGTGGCGTCGTCCATTAGTGCAGTAAAGGATTTGAAAGGCAAGAAGGTTGCTGTTTCCGCTCTAGGTTCAAGATCGGATCTGATCGCCCGAGTTATTCTCAGACGGGCGGGCCTCGATCCGGTGAAAGACGTCAATATCGTTGCCGCCGGACTATCGCCGGCGAGAGCGCTGGCGATCTCAAAGAATCTCGTTCAAGGCGCGCCACTGAGCGAAGAGGTTGCAGCACAAGCAAAAAAGTTGGGAATTAAGATGCTGGAGGTCAAGGCGGTGCCTGTGCTGACGGATTTGCTTGTGACAACCCGCTCCTTCATCAAGAGAGACGAGGACACGGTTCGGCGCTTTATGAAAGGCTACGCCGCCGCCATCAACCATTTGGTGACGCGGCGAGAAGAAAGCCTTGCCATCATCAAGAAATACTTTCCTAACAGCCAGTCGGGGTCGGTGCAGGCCATGTATGACAGCTTTTCCGCTCAACTGCGGCCGCTCCCGGAGCTTAATTCCGAATCCCTGCAGGCCCTTATCGATGTCGGATCGGTTGTCGATCAGCGCACGCGTTCGATCAAACCCACTGACATCATTGAACCGCGCTTTCTGGAAGAGCTGAAAAATAGCAAGTTTTTGAAAGACCTTTATACCGAGAAAGTGAGTCTTTAACCGAACTCCGATTTGCTGCCATTCACGCCGTTCTTAGAGCCCACGCTGGCGGCTAGATTTCTGCTCCGTCGATTCCAGCCGGCCCGAGTAACCCTCGCCGGCATCTGGACCTTTAACCAGGCTTCTGCTATTGACCAGAAAAATAGCATTATGGAGGAATTATGAGGCTGCAAAATCAAATCGCGGTGGTCACCGGCGCAGGGCGCAACATCGGTGAAGACGTCTCGAAACTTTTCGTTCGGGAAGGCGCCAAAGTCGCCGTCGTGGATCTCGACCACGGGAGAGGGAGCCGTGTGGCGAGTGAAATTAACGCGACCCAACCAGGATCGGCTATATCGGTTGTGTGCGACGTCGCGTCGCCGGCTTCGGTGGAAAAGATGGTTCAAACGGTGCTGCGGGAATTTGGCGGCATCGACATCTTGGTCAACAACGCCGCTTGGACCGATCATAAGACACTCTTCGATATTACCGAAGAAGAGTGGGATCGAGTCATGAATGTTTGTCTCAGGAGCGTCTGGTACTGCACGCGTTATGCCGCCAAGGTGATGATCGATCAAAAGCGCAAGGGAAAGATTATCAATATTGCGTCGACCTCCGGTCATTGGGGCCGTAAAGAAGCAACGGCCTATACGACTGCCAAGGCCGGCGTGCTCAATTTAACCCGCTCGATCGCGGTTCAACTGGCGCCCGATGGAATTCGCGTCAACTCGGTATCGCCGAATCGAATCGGCTCGCCCGTGGGTCAGGAAGAGGTTCCTGAGAATCGCTTTGTTAAAAACTTGGCCGGTCGCCGCGGAGTTCCAATGGATATTGCCAAAGCCGTGGTCTTTCTCGCTTCCGATGAATCCGACTTTATCTACGCTATAGATCTGCCTGTCGACGGCGGCGCTTTGGCAATACGCGATTGATTTCTCTCCATCTGTTTGTCCGTGGCTGTTCTGCCGAGGCGATCCTGCGGTCAACTTTGGGCTCCGGCTTCATCACTTCCAGCAGAGGTCACCCGATGACAAAAACAGGCTGCCTATGAGCAAAGATACAACAACCCGCACGAGTCATTCACTTCAACAAGCAGTCATCGCTACCGGCCGGCCCGACGCGATCCTGCGCTCTACACCCGACACGGTTTTGTGGGGCTATATCGCGGCGAATCTCGCGCCGGCGTTGACGGTTAAACCAGGCGCGGTCGTCGAGGTCGAAGCGCTATCGCACCAGGGTTTGACCACGCAGCAAGATCCTGAGAAGTTTTTCGCCGGCTACGGCATATCCGCCGGAGAAGTTTTGCCCGACGCGAAGGCGTTGTTTTCCGGGGTGAAGCGTCCCAAGGGGGCGAGCGTGCACATTCTCACCGGACCTATCTACATCGAGGGAGCAGCGGCGGGTGACACCCTGGAAGTGCGTGTCCTCGACATCAAATTCCGCGTCCCCTATGGCGTGAATAATACCGGGCCCGGCAAAGGAGTCTTGCCAAAGCTATTAAAGGAACCTTCCGCCAAATTGATCCGCATCGATTTGGAACGTCGCGTCGCGCTGTTCTCCGACGATATCGAAATTCCGCTCAACCCGTTCATGGGCATCATGGCGGTCTCGCCGCCGACGAGCCTCGGCATGGTCTCTTCGACGCCGCCGGGCGCGTGGGGCGGCAACATGGATTTGAAATTTCTCGGTATCGGCTCTTCGCTCTATTTACCTGTGTTTAACAAAGGCGCTCAGTTCTTCACCGGCGACGGTCACGCCGTACAGGGCGACGGCGAGGTCGATGGCGGTGCCATCGAGATTTCACTCGCGCCGACGTTGCAATTCATCCTGCACAAAGGGAAGCGCATCAAGCTGCCGCGCGTTGAAACGGCGACGGACTATTTGCTGATGGGGCTGAGCGTTGATCTGAACGAAGCCACCCGCATGGCTTTGCAAGAAGCCGTCGACTTTCTACAGGCCGAGAAAGGCATAACCGCGGCCGATGCCTATGCCCTGTCGAGCTTGGCGGTGGATTTAGGAATCGGCGAAGCAGTCGACATCGTCAATCTCGTCTACGCTAAAATTCCTAAGAAAATTTTTAGAACCAGTCCTCCGTTTTGGACAACGTCCACCGAACGGTGACTCGTAACGAGTCGTCCCGTTTCCAGCCACAACCGCGCTTGAGATTTCCGCCGTTTCGGCGGATAGAATGAGCTTCAAGGAGAGAGAATCATGGACATTGCACCGATCAACGAAAAAACCGGCTATGTGCGCTGGATGAAGAGCCAAGGACTGCCCATCCATGTCGGTCATGGCATGGCGGATCTGCGCACTTTAGAAGTCGCGCCTTATGCCCGCACCGGCGGCAAGGCGGCGTTTATTCATCTTCACGGCATGCAGGGGATCACCGGCGGAACTATCGGCGAGATCCCGCCGGGAGAAGCGCTGAAGCCCGAACGACATTTGTATGAAAAAGTGGTTTGCATCTTGAGCGGCCAAGGAGCCACGGAAGTCTGGGACGATCATGGTCACAAGAAATTATTCGAATGGGGCAAGTGGAGTCTTTTCGCGCCGCCGATGAATACGAATCACAGGCTGGTCAACGGCTCGTGCGAACCGGTTCGGTTCCTGGCGGTCACCAATGCGCCGCTGGCTTTTGATATCTACCGCGACGCCCATTTTGTTTTTAACTGCCCCTACAGCTTTTCGGATCGGTTCTTTGGCGAGGAAGACTATTTTGACGTCGGCAAGAAGCGCTACGTAAGCGGTTTGATCAACATTTGGGAAACCAATTTCATTCCGGACCTATCGAACGCATTGTTGGAAAACCTGGAAGTCAAAGGCGCCGGACTGCGGCTGAGCCAGTTTGAAATGTCGGGCAATGCCCTTGTGGGTCATGTCGGGGAGTGGCCGGTGGGCAAATACCACAAGGCGCACCATCATGGTCCCGGCGCGATCATCGTCGGCTTACAATCCGCCGGCTACGTTCTTCTCTGGCACAAGCAGTTGGGCATGCATCCGTATAGCGACGGTCACGAGGGCAAAGTCATTGAAATCAAATGGGGCGAGGCCAGTATTTATTGCCCGCCGGGCGATTGGTTCCATCAGCACTTCAACGCCGGTAAGGAACCGGCGCGGCATCTGGCCGTGCGTTACGGCAGCCGGCTTTTTCCGCTCGGCTTTAAAGTCTCGCACCAGAAAACCGACGACGACGTTTTCAGAGGCGTAAAGCAGGGCGGCTGGATGATCCCGTATGAGGACGAAGATCCGGTAATTTCACAGCGCTACCACGCGGCGCTCAAAGCGAACGGAGTCATCTCCTAAGATCTTGTTCAAGCCGTTCAAAACGTTTAAGCCGTTATTCGGATCGCAGTACGCTTCTAAACTGTTCCGGTCTCCAACGATTTGAACGTTTTGAACTACTTGAACCATTTGAACGTTTAGAAAGAGAAATTATGGCCTACTACAAAGATGTCCGAGAATATCTGAATGCGCTTGAATCAGCTGGCAAGTTGGTGCGCATCCGGCAATCGGTCAACAAAGATACCGAAATGCATCCGCTGGTTCGTCTGCAGTATCGCGGATTGCCTGAAGATCAGCGCCGGGCTTTTCTCTTTGAAAAAATTACCGACGTGCGCGGCAGAAGTTATGACATTCCCGTGGCTGTCGCTTGCTATGCCGGCAGCCTCGACATCTACGCGTTGGGAATGCAGTGTAAAAAAGATGAAATCTACGGCAAGTGGACCAATGCGCAGGCCAACCCCATCGAGCCCATCGAAGTAAACTCGGCACCGTGCCAGGAACGGGTAATCAGCGGCGACGAACTTAAGCAAACCGGCTTGGACCTTCTACCCGTGCCGATTTCTACTCCGGGATTCGATAACGGCCCCTATACTACCTCGTTGCATTGGGTGACGCGGGATCCGGAGACCGGTCAATACAACATGGGTAATTATCGCGGCCAGATCAAAGCGACCGACCGGATGGGTTGCTACGCGGGAAATTTTTCCGGCCTGCGCGCGCATTGGAACAAGTGCCGGGCTTTGAAGAAACCGCTCGAGGTCGCCTGCGTGATCGGCGTCCCGCCCAATCTGTCTTACGCCGCCGTGGCGCGCATCGCGCCCGGGGTCAGTGAGTTCGGCGTCGCCGGTGGCATTTCCGGCGAGCCGGTGGAACTGGTCCGCTGCAAGACCGTCGATCTGCTGGCGTGCCGAGGACGACTTCGACAAGGTCATCGGCGCGCTGCGCATGGCCTGGACGTCGGCAAGATTCTCGTCGTGGTGGACGAAGGTATCGACGCCCGCGATGCAGACTCGGTCAATTGGGCGCTGACGTTTCGTATGCAGCCGCATCGCGACGCGCGCATCGTCGACGCCGGGATGATGAGTCTGGACCCATCCATCGTGCCGCCGGAAGATTTCGGTGAAGCCAGATCAGCTTTGTGAAAGAAGGAAAATGCAGCGTCCTGTGCATCGATGCTACCCGCCCTTGGGCGTATAAGCTGACCTCTCTGCCCAAGAAAGAGTTCATGGAAAACGCGCTGCAACTGTGGAGCCGGCTGGAACTGCCGCCGCTGCAAGTGAAAGCTCCCTGGTTCGGTTACGAATTGGGCTACTGGTCCGAACGCAATCGCGAAGAAGCCGAGCTTGCGCTACAAGGAAAACACTTCGAGATCGGCGAGCGAGCGAAGAAAGACCGCAAGAAGCTAAATTGATTTTAGTCCGCGGTTAATTTCTCTTTCGGGGATGGTTGAAATCCCTCGCCTTCAGGCGAAGTGAGAGTTCGTCATGCCGGCGAAG
>JBBDNJ010000214.1:0-16431 GCA_040877705.1 Binatia bacterium
CCTATGGATCACGACAGCAATTCATCTGGACACACCAATTATCACGGCCGACCCCCTTGTAGGTTGCACTTGCGTGACCCTGTTGCAGTCGACCCGTGTCGACAGTGGATAGCATCAGCTGCGGAGATTAAAACCAGCGGCAAGTATTTAAGTCCATATTGAATTCTTCAATTCCCTCGCCGCATTTCCTTACGTACATCACTTTTCTCCGCCTTCGAATGCATTCGGATTGGCGGGAAATATAAAACAGGATCAATCATCGATTCAGATTGGTATCGATCGAGCTTCGAATTCTTGGGATTGTTACTTCAAATGGAATTGCGAATTGACCGGTTAGCCATGGCTCGTATATAAGAACGGTAAGTATTTCACTCGGAGGTATCGGATATGCGCTATATCGACGCCGACGGTCATGTCGAAGAAAACCCCGCGACCTTTGACGACAAATATCTTGATCCGGCCTTTCGCGCGGTGCGTCCGCGAGTCGTCGCGATGGACGGTCTGGTCTACTGGTCCATCGACGAGCAGCTTTTTCCGCGTCGAGTGGGGCGCGGCTGCAATAATCTCGGCACGCCCACGAACTACAACGGCAAACCGGCGATCCATTCCATGAGCAAACCAGAGAGCATCGGCTGCATGGAGTTGAGCGATCTCGGAGCGCGGCTCGATATTATGGACGAGGAACAGATTGCGGTGCAGGTTCTCTACACGACGCTTTTTCTTGCTTATCCGCTAAGCTCCAATCCGCGGCTGGTAACCGCGCTCTGCTCCTCCTACAATCGCTGGCTCGGCGACCGTCTTGGCACCCATGAGCGGCTTAAATGGGCCGCCGTGGCGAACCTGGACGAAGAGGAAGAAGCCGTAAAACAGGTGCAGGAAGCAAAGCGGCTCGGCGCATCGGCGGTCATGGTTCTCGGCACCGCGGGCGACCGCCAGCTCGATGATACTTCGCTATTTCCGTTTTATGAAGCATTGTGCCAGGAAAATCTCCCGTTAGCCGTTCACGTCGGCTGGGCCTGTCCGTCCATCAATAATCTCTACTCGCATATCTATCCCTCCGGCGTCGTCGCGTTTCATTTTCCCGTGCTCATGGCGTTCGCCGCGTTGATCAGCGGCGGTGTTCTTGACCGCTTGCCAAATCTTAAAGCGGTTTTCCTGGAAGCGGGCTCCATGTGGGTTCCCTATATGATCGATCGGCTCAATCACCGCTATCAGAACCAGGGAAAAGCCCTTGCCCAATTTCTGCCGCAAACCAAACCCGTGCAGGCATTGCCGGTGATGGATTACATCAATCGGGGCAATCTTTTCTTCAGCGCCGAGTTGGAAGATTTTCTCCTGCCGCAAGTGTTGGAGTTGGTGGGAGAGAAGCAGGTCGTCATGGGGACGGACATGCCCCACGGCGACCGCGAACGCTTCGCCGCGCGCCACCTGCGGGAAAGAAAAGACTTAAGCACCGCGGCGGTGGAAAATATTCTCGAGAACAATCCGGCGCGGCTTTATAGCCTGACCGTATAACGAGTGAGCGATGGCGCGCGTTTCTGGCTCGAGCTTTCTTATTCCGAACGTGGCTGCTTTCGTAGCCATGTAATTTTCGTGAATCATCGCAGCATTACGTCGTGCCACGATTGGGCGTTAAACGGGCAGAATTTCCGGGGAGACCGTATTAATTTTAAGCCGGCGGCCTGCCCGAACCGATGCGCTTGGCCACTTGCGCATGGGCGAGAACCACACGCGGATCTCGCTGCAAAGCTGCAACATAACGCTCGCCGAACTCTCCGCCGGTCTCCGCTGGAATCAGCAGAAAAACCGATTGGTTCATGACCGCGACACTGACGTTCGTCAACGGCTCTGTGACGTCCAGAGTTTCATCGATCATCACGATTAATTGTGAAATCGGACGCAGCCATGCAAACCAGGGGTCGTTGGTCAGCAGCTCAAAAAAGTGATTCGGCGACTGGATGGAGCCGATGTCTTTCTCGTAAACCGCGCGTTCGGAATCAATCAAAACCTTGTGCAGGTGGAGCAACGCATCGCGGAGTTCCAGCAGAGGGCGCCGGATCGCTTCCTGCTCCGCGGTTAGTTGCGTCATTCTTTTCTGCATCATGTCGTTAAGAATAACACGACAACAGCGCGCCCAGAACCCTGGTCGTGTTGTAGGCTCCGTTCGTCGGTGAGCGTGTCGAACCATGAATAGGATATTCAATTCTAATCGAACCACCACCTGGGACTGAAGAAGTATTGATCCGCAGCGCTGTTTCCGGTAGCGTTCATCGCGAATTCACACTAAAGGAGGCAATCTTATGGAAAGAAAAAAAGCGAGTGATTTCGATCCGCAACTGCTCAATCTTTTCCACAGATACGTGCATGGCGGCATCAGCCGCCGCGAGTTTTTGGATGGCGCTGCCAAATTCGCCGTCGGCGGCCTGACGGCGACGGCATTGTGGGACATGCTTCGGCCCAACTATGCTCTGGCGCAGCAAGTGGCCAAAGACGATAAGCGAATCAGAGCCGAGTATGCGATGCTCTGGCGGCGGTATGGTCAACACGCTGGCGGTCCGAATGCCGCAGTTGGCGGCCGGCGTCCCCTTTTATGGCGCCGCGCCGGCGGTTGACGATGTGCCGAAGATCAAGGCCGCTCTGCTGCTTCAATTTGGCGAGCAGGATCCCAACATCAACAAGAGGTGGCCCGACTACGAAGCCGCTCTCAAGGCCAACGGCGTCAAGTACGAGGCTTATGTATATCCCAAAACGAATCACGGCTTCCATAACGACACCACGCCGCGTTTTGACGAAGCCGCCGCCAAACTGGCCTGGCAACGCACCATCGACCACTTCAACACGACGTTGAAGTCGTAAAATCCGGTTGATCCGAGAGACCGGTAGAAGAGTAGCGCCTTCACTGCTGATGCCGACTAATCCGGGATTGACCGCGGCGCCGTTATTAGGAGCGCGCCGCGGTCAATCCCGGCCGTTTTACGGTTGCGATCTGTTCAAAAAGTTCAAGCTCAATGGTGGATTCCCCGCGGCTTGCGTGCGCCAGATTTATCCTTTTACTTTAGTGAACTCCGTCATTCCCGCATGCTTTTAGCGGGAATCCAGGCGATGTTAGGATGGACCCCCGCTAGAGACATGCGGGGGTGACAACTGAGTAAGTGATTCTTGATGGGTCTATACCCCGCCAGCTTGCTGCGGGCTAGTTCAATTCAACCGATGAGCACGGCGCTCGCCGAGTTCTGGGCGCTCCCACCCGACGCTTTCCTTGCCGTGCTTTTAGTATAGTCAGGAGCGGTTTGACTTCATTGGACTGCTGTATAAAGTCATCGCATATCGTCTCGTAGGTCACTGTGCCACTATTCAGAGGGTAGCGCATGGAGAACTACAACTACGATTCATTCGGCCAGTGCGAAGCCGGCGGTCATGTAACAGCGATGGGAGGATTCGGTGAAGAGAAAGAAAATTTTCTGGATTTTGGCGATTCTGCTTAGCGTCTGGGTTTTCGTGCCGGCCCTTGCTCAGGTCCGGTCGGGGTCGGAAAAGGTTCGCGTGGTTTACAGTGCCATCGGCAGTTCCCAGAGCCCATTGTGGATCGCGCATGAAGCGGGGATCTTTAAAAAGCACGGCTTGGATGTGGATTTGCTTTACGTGGGCGGGGGGTCCCGAGCGGCGCAGGTGATTCTTTCCGGTGAAGTTCCGGTGGCGATGTTTAACGGCGGCTCGGTCATCAGCGCAGATATTTCGGGCGCAGATCTCGTCAACATAGCAAGTGGTATGAACGTGCTGCCGTTTTTTCTAGTCGTCGGTCCCAGTATTAAGCAGATCGAAGACTTAAAGGGGAAAAGGATTGCGGTGACCCGTATCGGTTCGGCGACGGATTTTGCGCTCCGTTTCGCGGCGGAGAAGTGGCCGGTTAAACCCGAGCGAGATTTTACAGTCCTGCAGCTTGGCGGCCAACCCGAAATGATGGCCGCGCTCAAGAGCGGCGCCATTCAGGCCGCGATGCTCAACGCGGAGTTTACAATCTTGGCCCGCCGGAACGGCTATCGCGAGCTTGCCGATGTTGCTTCTATGGGATTGGCTTTCCCTGGCTCGGGGCTCAACACCAGCAAATCTTTTATCAAAAGTCGACGCGATACGGTCTTGCGGATCTTGCGTGCCTACACCGAAAGCATCCATTACGGCATCACTAATAAAAGCTTCGGCGTCGGTGTTCTGGGCAAGTATCTCAAAAATCAGGATCGGCCTTTCCTTGAGGCGGTTCACGAATTGTACCTCGGCGGCTATATTCCAAAAATTCCTTATCCATCTGTGGAGGCAATGAAAACCGCTCTTGACGATATCGCCCAACGCGATCCGCGCGCCCGCACCATGCGCGCCGAACAGTTTGTCGACACGAGCCTGATGCAGGAGCTCGAAAAGGAAGGTTTTATCAAACAGCTCTGGAAGTAGGTTGTGTACTCACTCAGGCGTGCAAGGCAGCTGTCCGAATCACAAGAGGGAATTATTGATGCCCAGGCAACCGGAGTAGTTTACGATTCGTTGCTCGCCGAGCGCCGATCGATTACTTGAGCTTACTTACCTGTTCCAGGATCTGTTTGTTCGATGGGCGCACTGTGTAGTTAGTCTCAATAAACTTCCAGCGCACCACTCCCTGCTTATCGATCAAATAAGTGGTTGGGTGAGGCCAGCCCTTGCCGTTGGGATTGAGAATTCCATAACGATCGATGACTTTGTGGTTAGTGTCTTGAAGCATAGGAAAAGTTTGACCGAGATTTTGCGCCGCCTGAAGCTTCCCGCGCACTTTCTTGGAGTCTTCGTGGCTGTCGATGCTGACCGCAAGAATTTGAGTCTTCTCGCGGCCTTGTTGGTTCAACAAGTTTTGCAGCTCACCGAGCTGCACGACGCAAAACGGTCACCAGTGGCCGCGGTAGAAGACCAAAACGATATTCTTTTTGCCGCGATAGTCCGAAAGCCTGATGTTCTTGCCATCCGAGTCTTCCAGCGTAAAGTCGGGCGCCGGCTGTCCCACCTTGACTCGGTCAAGATCTGTAGGAGATAGTTTCGCTCCATCCGTTGGCTCTGTTGTGCCAAAGCCGGCAGGTGGACTAGCGAAAATGCCACGGCTATGACTAGTAGCAGTCGGTTCATTGTGGTTCTCTCCATTCTTTGACAAACGTTGAAACAGTCGATGGCTTCCCGCGACTGGCGATTATGGCACATGTTTATCGCGCCGAGAAACACGAGAGCGAAAAGCGCGCTGGAAAAGAGCGCGAAACAGACCGGGCATAAAGCGTTTGAAGGCGCATATCAACGCCAGAGAGCGCGGCGTTATCACTTCGAAGCGGATTTTTTCGATGGCGCGGATCACCGTCTTTGACACAGACTCAGGGCTGATCATCATGGATTTGGGGGATTTCGGCGTCGTGCCGGCGAAAGAACGATTGAAATCGGTTTTCACCGGACCGGGGCAAACCAGCGAAACGTGAATCCCCCGAGATTTCAGCTCATGAGCCGTTCCGGCGATCGCGCGCAGGCAATAATCACGGCGTCCCGCGCCGCCAAATCGATGGCAAGTCGTTTACCGATACCGCTGGATGCGCCGGTAATCAGGATAATTTGATTCTTGAAATCCATGTCACATTTCTATGTTGACCGATTGGGTGTGTTATGTTGAAAGGAAACTATGTCGGCCGGAAAGAGTCAACATGATTGTCAATAACGGTTACACGTCCAACGGTTGCGCGCCGCGACGGCGCGTGGTGGTCACGGGTATGGGCGCCGTCAGCCCCAACGGCATCGGCATCGACGCCTACTGGAATTCTCTTCGTTGCGGCAAGAGCGGCGTGGGTCTTATCTCGCAGTTTCCCGTCGAGGGGCTTTCCTGTCGGATCGCGGGCGAAGTTACAGGGTTTCGCACCGAGGACTATTTGCCGGCCCAGGACTTGAAACGGGTCGGCCGAGCGGTGCCGCTGCTGCTCGCGGCCACGCGCGAGGCATTGACCGACGCGGGCGTGGTTTGGAACGGATTAAACCTGGATGAAAAGCGCTCCTGGGGTGTGATTATCGGCAGCGGCGGCGGAACGCCGGATTTTACTGAAGAGCAGTACCGCCTGTTCTTTTCCAATCAGATGCGCAAGGTCAGCGCCTACAATGTATCCGGCTCGACTCCCGGAAATTTGTCGAGCGAACTTTCGCTGCATTTCGATCTGCGCGGGCCGAGCCATGTCATTTCCACCGGCTGCACGAGCTCCACCGATGCCCTCGGCTATGCCTTCAACATGATTCGCTTCGGTTTGGCCAATCACGTCATTAGCGGCGGCGCGGACGCCACCATCACACCGGGAATCATGCAGGGTTTCTGCGTCATGCGCGTGGTGTCGTCGTCGCGTAATACCGAACCGCCTCGCGCGTCGCGTCCATTCGATCGAACCCGGGACGGCTTCGTGCTCGGCGAGGGCGCGTGGACCTTGGTCCTCGAAGAGCGCCAGCGGGCGTTGGCCCACGGCGCCAAGATTTACGCCGAGCTTCTCGGTTATGGCTCGACCTGCGATGCCTATCACCGGGTGCGTCTGGACCCGAGCGGTGAAGAACCGGCGCGCGCCATGAGCTTGGCCATAGAAGATGCTGCCATTGCCAAAGATGAGGTCGGCTACATCGCGCTGCACGGCACGTCGACCGTTCTCAACGACAAGACGGAAACAGTTGCCGCCAAGGTTTGTTTTGGCCGGCGCGCTTACGATGTCCCCATGAGCTCGGTGAAATCCATGATCGGCCATCCTCAGGGAGCTTCCGGCGCCGCCGGAGTGGTGGCTGCCATACTGGCAATGAACCATGGCTTTCTGCCGCCGACCATCAATTGTGACGAACCGGACCCGGAGTGCGATCTAAACTATATTGCCAACCGGGGGATTGCCCGGCCGGTGGATGTTTCGCTGTGCAACTCTATCGGCTTCGGCTCGAAGAACTCGGCCCTGGTGGTCGCTCGGGGAGAGACATGAAGCGCAGCACGGCGAAAGAGATAATGGACTCGCCGGACAACCCGCGCGAGCTTTTGGAAGACGATCTGCGCAATTTAAGAATCCTCAATCGATACCTGGGCAATCACCGAGCCGTGCTTAGCGGTTTGGCGCGGCTGATCGAGGAGCAAAAGCTAAGTCGATTTTCTCTTCTCGACGTCGGCACAGGAAGCGGCGATATTCCGGTGCTGATCGCCGCATGGGCACAGCGCAAGCAATTGTCTGCTGAGCTGATCGCTCTGGATGTGGAACCGGAGACCCTGCGAGCAGCCGTCAATCAGAGTCGTGATTATCCCGAGATTGCCGTTGTAAGAGGCGATGGCCAGGCGCTGCCGTTCGCCGCGGATTCTGTCGATTTCGTCCTCTCATCCCAGATGCTTCATCATTTTTCCGAGGAGGACATTATTAATCTGCTAAGGAGCTGGTCCGGTGTGGCGCGCCGGGCGATTATCGTCAGCGATCTCGTGCGTCATCCGGTGGCATACCATGGTATCCGGCTACTCACAAAGCTTTTCACGCGCAACGTCATGACCCGTACCGATGGACCGCTGTCCGTGCAGCGCGCATTTACCCTGAAAGAATGGCACGAGTTGTTCGAACGCGCCGGGATCGGTTCATTTCGTCTTTTCCCGACCTTTCCTTTTCGCCAGATCACGCTGATTTCGGTGGCCGATTAGTTATGGAACGCTTCGACGTCGCCATTATCGGCGCGGGACCGGCGGGGGCAGCTGCGGCTATATCTTTGGCGCGCAAAGGTCATAAGGTCGCTCTCATCGATAAGGAGAAGTTTCCGCGCGAAAAGCTGTGCGGCGATTTTATAAATCCGCTCAACTGGCCGATTCTTCGAGAGCTGGGAATGGAAGATGACATTCTCGCGACCGAACACGAAAAGGTCACGGCATTTCGCATCACCGCCTGTTCGGGGGAAGAGGCCGAAGCGCGCTTACCGTCACGAAAAGAGCAAGCGGACTTCGGTCTTGGACTGCGCCGTTGGTCATTGGACTATGCTTTATTGCGAAAGGCTGAGCGCGCGGGCGTGGCTGTCTTTCAGGGCGGTAAGGTTAAA
This sequence comes from Binatia bacterium, assembly GCA_040877705.1. GTDB lineage: Bacteria > Desulfobacterota > Binatia > UBA9968 > UBA9968 > WHTF01. The sequence goes on from JBBDNJ010000214.1 coordinate 8,080, forward strand.
GAATTAAAACGTCGCTCGCAGGGATGGTCGGCTGCAATGAATCATTCGGCGACGATTGCAGAACTCCGTGCGGATATTTTAATCGCCGCGGACGGCAGAAATTCCTGGCTGGCGCATCGGCTGGGACTAACCGGCGCTGCTGAGATGCAGGGCCGTTCGGTGGGCTTTCAACTTCGACTCCAGGTTAGGGATGTAACGCATGGCAGGGTCGAGATTCATCTTTTCCCCGGCGGTTACGCGGGTGTAGTCGGGCTCGGTGACGGCACCGTCAATCTTTGCCTGGCCGTGGAAAAAGAAAAGTTGCCGCACCAACGGCAAATGGAGTTCTTATGGAACTCGTGTCTACCGCACAATCCTTACTTGAAAGAGTTGCTCCGGCGCAGCGTGCGAGTCGGCGAGGCGCACTCGACTTATCCCGTCTATTTCAAACCGCGGCGCTGTTTTGCCGATGGGGTCCTGCTTGTCGGGGATGCCGCCCGGGTGAGCGAACCTGTGAGCGGTGAAGGTATGTACTTCGCCATGAAAAGCGGCCTGCTGGCGGCCGAGACCGTCGGCGAAGCCTTTTGCAGCGGTGATTTTTCAACCGCGCATTTGAGTCGCTATGAGCGAGAATGTCGTCACGCGTTCCGATTTCGGAGCGGCATAAACTCGCTTATCCGGCTTTTGGTTTACCGCCCGCGGCTGCTGGCACCGCTGGTCCGTTTTTCCGCCAAGCAGGGACGGTTGCTCGATACTCTCGTACACGCGATTTGCACGCCGCAGCCGGCCCGCTGAACGCGTCGGCCGCTTACCGCCGGCGCTCACCTTGGCTATTGTCACGAAACCCATATGACAGCTCGCTCTGTTTCGAGTATGTTTACAAAATGACCCCTGAATTCACCGCCGAAGAACAAACACGCCTCACGCCTTTTTTTACCAATCTCGAGCGCTCGACCTTCGGTCTCAAATTACCCCAGGAAGTCGCCGGCGCGCTGTTCTCGCGTTACAGCCGCTCGACCAAGAGTTTGCGGCGGACTTTTCTCGATGAATTTCTTGGCGATCCGGCGCTCGGATTAGGCGATCTTCTCGGCCCCCAAGCCGCCGCCAGCGACGACAGCGCGGCGCTCAAGAAAGCGCGGGCGTTCTACGAGCGCGTGCTGGTCGGTTACGGCGACGATTCGGTGGCGCAACTGGGCGGCGCCCATCTCGCGTGCGAGAATATTTCCAACGTCGCAGCCAAGCTGCTCGAAGACGCCCGCATCGGCATCGCGCCGCTGGAGAAGTCGACGCGCTACGTGCGTTTCGACCAAAAAGATCAGGCCGGCAATTACCTTTTTTACCGCGAGCCGAAGATCATGACCTCGCCTTATCGCGACGCGTATCTTGAAGTCATGAACCTGCTGTTCGAGACGTACTCGCGGCAGATGCAGCCGATGCTCGATCATGTGGCTAAGTCGCTGCCCATCGAGCAACTCGAAGTGCGCGATCCGGCGAGCGGTAAAGGTCTAAGCTACATCGAGGCGACGAAAGACGCGCGCTTGCGCCGCTGGGCGGAAGCCGCCTATCGCGCCACAGTCCGAGCACAGGCGTGCGATGCGTTACGCAGCTACCTGCCGGCGGCGACCTTGACGAACGTGGGAATGTTCGGCGTTGGCCAGGCCTTTGAGTATCTCATCAGCAAATTTTATTCGCATTCGCTGAGCGAAGCTCAAGAATTGGCCGCGGCAATGAACGGCGAGCTGAGCCAGCTCATTCCCTCTTTCATCAAAAGGGCGCAGCGCAATGAATATTTGGTGGAAACATGGACTACAGCGAGACAAATCGCGGTTGCCACGACAACGGCGTTGGGTCCTAACCCAACATTACTCGGTACAACTGAACCCGTTACACTTGTCGACTACGACGACCAAGCAGAGGAAAAGATTATCGCCGCGATCCTATACGCTTATTCCCGGCAATCACTGGAACAGTTGCGCCAAATTGCCGCAGCAGCGAGCCCAGAACAGCGCCGTCAAATTCTTCAAGAATATTTCGCCAAACGCCGCCACCGCCGCGACAAGCTCACCCGCGCTTTCGAAAACGTCTATTACACCTTCGACATTCTCGGCAATCTCGGACTCTACCGCGATCTGCACCGCCACCGCATTCTCACCCAGGAGCGCCAGGACTTCACCACCGTGCACGGCTACGACACACCGCCGGAAATAGAGGAAGCCGGTTTTAAATCCGAGTTCGATAATTGCATGAACCGCACGTCGGATTTATACGAGCAAATCTACGCCGATCTGCCGAGCGAAGCTCAGTACGTCGTCCCGTTCGCTTACAAGATCCGCTGGTATATGAAAATGAACCTGCGCGAAGCCCTGCACATGTGCGAGCTGCGTACCATGCCCCAGGGACATCCGGACTACCGCTTCATCTGCCAGGAAATGTGGCGCAAGATCCAGGAAGTGCATCCAGCATTAGCCGAAGCGGGAAAATTCATTGACTGGGAAAAGTACCGTTTGGGACGGCTGCAGTCGGAAATGCGGACGGAGTTTAAGAAGTCGACGCTGGAAAAGGAAGAATAGGCTGATGCCAAAGGGTATCAAGGGTAATCCAGACGATCGAATCATAACCCGAGCAGCGGGAGAAATCGACGTCGCCTGGGCCGCCGAAGTCGAACGACGTTCGCGCGAGATGAAAAAAGGTATCGTCCGACCTATTCCGTGGGTTGAAGTAAAGTCTCACGCTAGAAAGCGAGCTCGCGGCGGCGGCGACGAATGTCGTATTCACCTGGTGCGTCCGAGGATTACGTAGCGGCTTCAGGCAAAATCGGATCAGAACACTCTTTTTATTTCGGTAACCATGTAGTTCGAACGCGAAACGTCACGAAGCAAGACGCGACGCCGCGACGGTTTTGTGGCTTTATTGTTTCTCACCCCTGATTATGTGCTTGAGCTCCGCCAAGCTGCCGACCTGACCAAGGTTTTATCTTCGCCAGTTCAGATCCCAGCACGCGTTCGGCAACTTCGGTGTCGTGGGCTGCCTGCGCGCGTAGCCAGTAACCATTGGAAAGACCAAAAAAACGGCATAACCGCAAGTCGGTGTTAGCCGTAATTGCGCGTCTGCCGGCGACGATGTCGCCAATGCGCTGTGCCGGTACGGCTATCTCTTTTGCCAGCCGGTATCGGCTGATTCCCATGGGCTTCAAAAATTCTTCCAGCAATAGCTCGCCCGGCGTTACCGGCTTGAGTTTACGCATGATCCTTCTCCCTAGTGATAATCCACGATTTCGACGTCTTCAGCCCCGGTTGCCGTCCACCGGAAGCACAACCGAAACTGATCGTTTATGCGGATACTGTATTGTCCTGCACGATTGCCTTTAAGAGATTCGAGTCGATTCCCGGGCGGTATCCGTAAGTCCTCCAATCGTCCTGCGATCTCCAGTTGCCGTAACTTTCGTCGTGCGACCGTGGCGATCTTCACGAAACGTGGCACACGGTCGCCCTTGGCCAGGGCCCGCGTCTCCGGGCATTTAAATGTCCCGATCACAGTGAATAGTAACGCCATGCGTGATGAAGTGCAAATGTGATCTCTTAGATGGTGCGTGAAGAAATAGTGATAAGGCCACTGCTGTCTTTGACGCTATTCTGCATTAAGCGGACGATGGGAATGCGCGTCCCATCGTACCTGTGAGTGACTCTAGAGTCGTTATTGGTTTTGACTTGGCGGACGGGTCCAATCAATGGTAATTTCTACGCCGTGAAAACAATCATCGTCGGGCCGGGCGCCTGGTGAATTCAAAAGAAATTTGCCGCAAATCCGGGATAAGGCCGGGAATGCCGCTCGAGGTTCGTCGGGAAAAAGGTGTCATTGCCATTACTCCGGCCTCTTTACCGGTCAAGCTTGAACGGAAGGGCTGCTTGCGTGTGGCCGTTCCGACCAACGAAACTCCGAGTTTCACGAGGAATAACGTCGACCGACTCGCAGAAAGCTACGCAAAAGAACGCGTATGAAACTCTTTTCGATACGCACGCCAAAAAAAGCGGCGTGGCGGGTGTCGTGCCTATGATGCTGTAGTAAGCGCTTGCGCCGAACACGGCAAGGCGTCGACGGTTTTAACTTTCAATGCCGGGGACTTTACGGCTCTGGGCCATGACTTCGAAGTTGTAGTCCCGGGAACGATATAGGTCCGATGCCAAACGTCAAAGAACCAGACGCGCCCCCACATACGACCCGGCTGGAAAGGCAAAATCGTAATATACGGAAACAGCGACGATCTGTACGGAAGTAGATAATTGTGGTTAGAAAGCACTGACAATGGCCGAGGAGAACTACAATCGGTTCGCAAATTGGCAAGGCGTCACCCGCGAACAACTCGGCGCAACGTCAAATCTCGTTCTCGGCCTTGCTACCGGCTTACTAGGATTTGCGACCGTGCTTCTTCTAGAGAAAAAGCTCGTCGTCTTATGCGTTGTTGCCTTCGGTGTTGCAGCATCAGCTCTTCTAGCACTGTCGGTAGCCCTCGCACTCTGGTGCGCGACAAATCGGCTTACGGATTTTCGTCTTACAGCGCAGATTGCAAATCCAAAGAACAATGGCAGCCCTCAACTCGAAGAATTCCGGCATTTTGTGGTTGTGCCCCACCAACCGAGATCGCTCGCACGGACATTCGGAGAAGCGCATCGCCGATATACGCGAATGTCAATTTCCGTGAGGGTTGGTGAGGTCAATTGTGGCCGGGAATTCAAACAGAGCTTAAGTCACGCTGGTTGACATAGTTTGTCTCGGAGAGTAGAGCCGCGTAACCGTGTAACCATAACCGGCACTGAAACGGAGGCACTTACATGACCAAGATTGCGATCCAGTCAGCTCTGCTTAACAGCGCTTTCGTATTGACTATCTTCCTTGGGGGAATGGCGCTCGCGGCGCAGGCGCCTGCGGTAAAGGCGCTTGCCACCGCCGATGGCGAAAAGCCCGGAACTCGAATCGAGGTGCAGGAATTAAAGCGCGTCAGCGGAGGGACAGTTATGCTTCGGTTCGCCATCATTAACGACGGCGATCAGCCGCTCAACTTCGGGTACGATTTCGGCGATCGGGGAACCAAGGATATCGCCAACGTCGGCGGAACCCACCTGCTCGACCCGGTCGGCAAGAAAAAATATCTGGTCGTGCGCGACAGCCAGGGCAACTGCGATTGCAGCAAGGGCCTCAAAACGTTGGCGGTCAAGCAGCGGGTCAACGTCTGGGCGCGATTTCCCGCGCCGCCGGACGCCGTGGATAAGATCGGCATCGTCATCCCCCATTTCTCGCCGATGGACGATGTCTCGCTCGGCCGCTAAGGCGATGCGTAAAATAATTCTAGCACTACTCCTGTCCGCGCCGGTGATGTTCGGCTGGCCATCCGGATTCGGATGGGCGGCGGAAGAGCCTGCGCCGGTTGAGAATCCAAAGTTTCAGATCCTGGATCTGATCTATAGGGTCGAGGATATCGGCGGGAAAACCGTCGACCTTCAGGTCAAAGAGACGCCGACGGAAATCCGCATCGAGCTGGCTGCCGACGTTCTGTTCGACTTCGACAAAGCCGACATTCGGCCCGATGCCCATAAGGCACTTAACCAGGCGGCCGGCATTATCCGAGACAAAGCCAAAGGCCTGGTGCGCATCGAAGGACATACGGACTCCAAAGGGTCGGATTCGTATAACCAGAAACTCTCCGACCGCCGGGCGAAGTCCGTCCGAGACTGGCTGGTCAAAAATGAAGGCTTGAAGAACGTGCGCTTCCAGACTTCGGGCTTCGGCGCGCAAAAACCCGCCGTTCCCAATACCAAGCGCGACGGCTCAGACGATCCCGACGGCCGGCAGAAAAACCGCCGTGTGGAGATCGTCATCGGTAAAAAATGACATTGGTTCGAGGGCTGATAAATTCCTTGTGGGGTTACAGCGCTCGCGTTCTCTCTTGTAATCCTACTCGCCGCCCGCCGGCACCGAAGCGCGTCGTCGATCCACGCGACGCAGATTTCTATACCGGCCGTGCTCCTCTGGCGGCAGGAAAGCGCTGCTGACTATGCTGCGACTGAAAGGTGAAATCTCAGAGGTCCAAATATGAAACTTTCGCATCGGTTACTTTGGTCGGCGAACAGGTTGGTGTCCACGGCCCTCTTCGTCTTTGCGGTTCAAATTTTAGCTCCGGCGCCCGGCAAGACCCAACAGGCCGGATGGACCGGATCGGCGGGGATGAAGAAGGGCTGTGTCGGTTGGAACTGCGATGGAAAAAATCCGTGCACCGGCATGGGCTGTGACGGCACCTCGTCCACGAAGGATAGAAAAGCGGTCTCCACCAAAACCACGGGCTCCGGGTCTGCGAAATCCGGCGCCACGAAGGACGCCAAAGCTTCTACGGGATCTTCGAAAGGCTCGTCGACAACAACGAAAAACTCTCTCCCGGACGTGGAAACGCTGAGTGGCAAATCGAAAAAATCCGACGGCTGGGGCGGCGACCGAAACACGGATACTCGCACAGACGACCAGCGCTACCAGCCGGAAGCGCAGAAGGCCGTTGATGATCTGCAGCGAGCTATTGGCGGCGGCAAACCGCCTCCGGAGGGCTGGGGCGGCGGCCTGAAATCGGATAGCCGGACGATCGAGCAGAAACTGGACACGCCCTGATCCAATCAGAAGCAACGGGAAGCGAATATTAGGCTTTGGGGCAAAGTGGTGAGCGGCATGATGCTCTTCATTGCCGCAATATTCGCCGGAGTCGCTATCTTCGTGCCCGAGGCGCGACGGGAGTCTGCCGTCGCCGCCGTCATCTTGATCACCGCCGCCCTCTTCGGCATCCCTGCGCTCGTGCGACTCTTCATGTCGTTTACCGGCGACGAGGAAATCTTAGTCAACGGTGTCTTGGGCTCTGCCACTATTACATCGTTAAAGCCGACCGCCTGGCGCTATAACAGGCAATATCCAATAACAATATTTCACCTCAAGGTCGAGGCGGGCGGCATGAGCTATCCCGTCGAAATCAAGCAAGCCGTCGATCCGGAGTTGCTTCAACGACTCGCTCCCGGAATGGTCGTGAAAGTGCGAGTGCACCGCGAGAATTATAAAAAGGTGGTCGTCGACTTGGCCGAATCGAAGACGTGAACGCAGCGATCCTACTCGCGAGGTTCGACGGATGCGCGTGACACACCGAACGCCGGAGACACTGGTCGTCGAAGACGGCCCGGATCTTTTAATTGGATCGATATCTGTTGGCCTCGGCTCGTTCGGGATTCTTATCGGATGGACTCAAGGCCCGAGCTGGTTGTTTGTGATTGTCGGCACCGTCTTCGTTTTGGCGGGGCTGAGGATTCTTCTATTAGCGCGGACGAGGACGCACCGGTTCGAGCGGTGGCGCGGACTGATGACGATAGACTCAAAGAGCCTGTGGCAATCAGAGCGGCGCGAGCGGGAGCTGCGGCTCGATAGCATTGCGGACGTCGTCCTCGAGAAGAAGCAAGTGAAGGGCGGCGAGACAGGTGTTCGTTACTGGGTCGAGTACGTGACCACACAAGGCGAGCACATTCCATGGAGCGCCTTCACGAGTTCGAAAGAGGACAAGGTCGAATGCATCCAGGCGGTCCGCGAATTTCTGAGAATCGCCGATCCGCCGGCCGCCGCCAACGAGTTTACGCGCGGGGGATAACGGATAACGGACGGATAACCGGGGTCGAGCTCGAATATTTACTTTAAGAACTGAAATCTGAGCAGAGCACCGCTTCATCTGCCAAGAGATGTGGCGCAAGATTCAAGAAGTTCATCCGGCGTTGGCCGAAGCGGGCAAGTTCATCGATTGGCAGAAATACCGTCTGGGCCGTTTGCAGTCGGAGATGAGAACGGAGTTTAAAAGGTCGGCGATGGAGAAAAAAGAATAGGCTGATCAAAAATCATGATAACCTGTTGCGCCAGGTTAGGTTGGCCGCCAAACGTCAGACCCGAACCCAATAACTTTGCCGCGAGCCAGGAGTTCGTTCTGTTCGCGCGTTGCATTTCGCTCACGGGTTAAGCCATTATCGGCGTGTTGGCAGGGAAGACGGATCATGAGTTTACCCGAACACCACAGTGACATCGTCAATTGTCTCGGCGCGCCGTGGCAGGAGGATTTGTCGGCCGCGTTTATCGATCAACTGCGCGAGCAAGGCGTTGCGGTGGTCGGCTGCACCGCCAATCTCACGTGGGACGACACGCTCGAGAGCATCGAGAGCTTCGAGACTGTAAAAGCGATCGTCCGCGGCCATCCGCATGCTTACATTCTGTGCAGCGCTGCCGATCTCGACCGTCCCGAGCATCGCGGCAAGATCGGTGTGCTATTCGGACTGCAAAACCCCAAGGCGCTCAGCGACAGCTTGCGTT
>JBBDNJ010000215.1:0-16301 GCA_040877705.1 Binatia bacterium
AAGATCGTCCCGATGAAGAGGGAACTGAAAGACAGGTACATGGCTTCAGCGTCGCCTTGCTGAAATAAGTTTCAAAGATCGTCCCGATGAAGAGGGAACTGAAAGGGAATATTGGCGAGAGAAAAGGGGACAGGCTGATTTTCCGTGAGCGTTACACAGAGGGGATGAAGTACGACGAGGGGTCTAAAGCTGAGATCCAGGGATGCAGAGGCGCTAAACATTTTTTGGTGAAGCTGCGTAGAACGCTTCGCGATAAGTTTATCGAAGTAAAGGACGAAAGAGACTTACCCTATGGGCCCGGGTGTTCGGTGATTTGACGCCACAGGGCAGAGTCGTTAATCTCTGTAGTGATGTTACTACACATGTAGGAGGGTACATATGCGGATGGGATTAAGAGAGGCCAATCAGCGGTTCTCGAAAGCGATCAAGGCGGGGAAAGAGGTTATTCTGACCGAGCGCGGAAAACCCATCGCGGTTATCAAGCCGCTTGAACAGGAAGAGAAACTTGACGTGACAATTCGGCGTTTGGAGGCTGAGGGAATACTACGACCGGCCGTGAAACGGGGACCTATGCCAACGCCAACCTGGAAACCGATTCGTATAAAAGGCAAGCCCATGTCCCAGACTATCAGTGAGGAGCGCGACGAGCGGTGACATTCGCCTATTTCGACACGAGCGCTTTGGTAAAGCGATATGTTAGGGAGCGGGGTTCCGCGCAGATTGGCTCCTTGCTGCGCCGGCACGACTTGTTGTCCTCGGCGATCACTCCGGTCGAAGTCTTGTCCGCTCTATGGAGACGAAAGCGCAACGGCGACTTGTCCGAAGAAAACTTCTCTGCGACGTTGAGCAGGGTTCAGAGTGACCGAATACGATGGGAGTTGGTCGAGGCTGGTGGGGCGGTTTTAAGGCGAGCTGAAGAAATCGTTCAGGGAACCGTGGGGGTAATAAAGGGGACAGGCTGGTTTTTAGATGAGAAAAGATTTTTGACGATGAAGGAGCCTGAAGCTCGATACTCGGGAATGGGTGCTCCTGGGGAAATCCGATCTCAAACAGAGTGATGCTCGTGATCGCGGGCGATAGAACCTATGCTGGAACCGGAGACGTGAGGGCGGCTGAGGATTCGGAGAAGATCAGCAGGAACCGGGATATTCTTCGATCTGTTTTTTTACTTGCCGAAGATCTGACGACATAGTGGGATGGCAAAAGTGCTTGATTGAGAGATCTTGTGGCGAAGCGAACCTGGAAAACAGAAGACTACGCGGGGAAGTCGGTACGCCTGACTGAAGAGCGTTGGCGCCATATACTGGAACATCCTGAAATGGCGCGCCAGAAACAGAAAGTTCGCGAGACACTGAAGAAACCGGATCTGGTTCTCACCAGTCATCACGATTTCAGTGTAGGCCTCTATTATCGTTTCTATTCACGTAGTCCGGTTGGGCGTAAATATTTGATGGTTGCGGTGAAGATATTGGGGGATGATGCTTTCATCATCACCGCGTTTTTCACAGACGAAGTCAAAGGAGGAACTCAGATATGGCCAAGTTAAGAGTGTGGTTTGACGAGGAAGGAGATTTCCTGGAGCTAACTTTTACAAGACGGAAGGGCCATTTTCGAGAGATCGGGCCTGACTTATATGAGCGGGTTGATTCGAAAGGAAATGTCGTTGGTTTTGCGATCTTCAATTTCTCGAAACATCCTCGGAAGACCGTGGAGATACCGTTCAAAGAGGCGAAGCTGGCCGTCGGCCGATGAGACCGCACCAAAAGGGGACATCTGGTTTTTGTAATCTCACCCAGATCTTAGAATCTGAAGCAACTGAGTCATGAAGAAAGTTGTCACGATGGAGGACTTTAAATCTCGATACTCCGGAGAGTGGGTTTTATCGGTGAACCCAGTGCATAACAAGCTGATGGAGCCTCTTCGAGGGGAACTGGTCTTCCACAGTAACGATCGAAATGAAGTTTATAAGGAAGCACACAAGCGGAAAGACGCTCACACGGGAATCTTCTATGTAGGCAAACTTCCTGAAGACTTGGTGGTTGTACTTTGATGCGGAAGTGAGTCGGAATGAAACAATCGTGCAACGATAGGGTTTGGAGGAAATTTATGAAAGCTATCAAACTTCCCGAGGAAATGCGTCGGCTGTTCCCGACTTCAACGGAGTTGGCGGTGTGGACCGAAGCGGACACGATCGTCCTCAAGCGCGTGCAACTGCTAAAGCCGTCTCAAATAGCCGAACGAGTTCCAGAGAATGAACCGCCGCTTAAAGATATCGCTGCCGAATTGCACCGCATGAGGCGCGAGACGCGGAGAGGTCGTGGCTAGCGCGCGTGTGGTGTTGGACAATGTTTACATCTCAGCGTTTCTATGGACCGGGGGTTCCGCACCGATTGCTCTGGTTGGGGGAAGCGGGTGATCGTCAGAGATTCTTCTGTGAGAGTCAGCGAATAAGGAGATGATATGGCAAAAGCTAAGTCCCAATTGAAAGAGCATCCTTTTATTGAAAAGCGCTCCGGAGTTCGAGGGGGAGCACCAGTCATTGCCGGTACTGGTGTGAAGGTTCTTGACGTCGCGATCCGCTACGAAGTTATGAACATGACGCCAGAGGAGATTATGATTGCACTCCCTCATCTGACTTTGCCCCGAATTCATGCGGCGTTGTCCTTTTACTATACGCATAAGGCACAGTTCGACAAGGAATGGAAAGCTTCCCTGAAGAAAATCGCTCGACTACGCGCAAAAACACCGTCCGTGTTGGAGGAGAAGCTTGGCCCGCTTAAGAATCTACACGGATGAGAACGTGGACGTGCGAGTCGCCGATGGCTTGCGCCGCCGGGGAGTCGAGGCCGTATCGGTCTACGACGAGAGTAACGTTGGATTGAGCGACGAGGCGCAGCTTGCACATGCAAACGCGCTGGGAGCCGTTATATTTACGCATGACGCTGATCTAATCGAGATTGCGACGGAGAGCAACCGCCGGGAAGATGATCATTGCGGCGTGATTTTCGTGGATATGCATCGCGTACGATTGGGTGAATGCATCCGGCGGCTGGCCCTCTATGCGGATGTTGTTAAGCGGAGGAGATGGTCAATCGAATAGAGTTCTTGTGAGATCCGAAGACAGCGGTTGACTGTCGATAGCGAGAGGACCTGATGCGCAGCGGTTTTTCCCTTCATCACTTCCCTTTCCACCTCGAACCCAAAGCGTCGTTGCGCCTGCCCGCATACAACAAGGTCAATGTAATTCGGTGGGTTTGGCGGCACGTTTCGCCTGTCTGCCGTGTCGGCACAGGCAGGGCGGATCGTGTGTCATGCGAACTGCCGGGTCAGGCAAACATTCCGGGGGTTCAATGGTTTAACCGGCGCGGCGCGCCTATTCAAAAGTTCAACATCAGACCTTAAAAGTGGCGTGCAGGAGCGGATCGACTGGTGGGCGCGTCTGAATCTTTCTTCGGTTATGCCAACCAGAGTCAAACTTTTACTGGCTCAAGAATTTTGGCGGGCGAGAGAAAAGGCACGCGAACCTATCTCGATGAGTCGGTATCCTTTCATGTGCAATTGTCGATGGGAACGGTGTAATTCCACGTCTGCCCAGGCGTATCAGCGCTCGGTGGGGGATGTGCGGTTCGACGGATCAGGGCGAAGCGGGGCGCGATTTTTGCCCTTTATCTGGCGGAGCCTTCTCGGTCTCTTCTCCATAATCTTGGATGGTCTCTTCGGCTCGCTTCATAAGTCTCACCGTCTCTTCTGCGACCCTTTCAAGAGCCTTGTCAATCGTTTTACCCGCTTGTTCGGCAGGGCCTTCGCCCTGCTCATTCCTTTTACAACCGGCAGTTGAAACGGCGAATGCCGCAATCAATACGACGAGCACGTACTTTTTTAGCAGTTCCATGGCAAGCGATCCTCCGTCACGGTTCTTCACCTAGATCAAAGCTAATATACGCGGGCGGGTCTATTCAATACACGGTCAGATTTCAGGTCGGCCAGGGAGACCCTACGCTTGCAAGGAGTCTTAGAATCGGGTTCCCGCAGTGCCTCCCAGGCGGCGGCGCCTGAACGCACGAATGATGGTCTTCAATGTTGGAGCGCATTGGCGTGGCCGGTGTGCGATAGCGTTGGCGATGTTTGGCAGAGGAGGGCGCAATGAATTGCGCCCCTACAAATGCCTGCCGGGATGTTCGATTGATTTTCACGACGCAGAGGGCGATTCACGGCGGCGGCGCCTGGGCAGGGCAGGCAGCGTCGGGGGTCGGCAGCGTCAGGGGTCACAGCACGTCAGGCAGCACGTCAGCACGTCAGGGGTCACACACTTCAGGGGTCAGGTCTAGCATAGTAGCGTCGCTCATTTTGGTCGCCTGCCTGCTCCCCGGACGATCCGCCCCACAGTTGTAAAGTGAAGTTTAAAGTGCGCTCCAATCTGCTGATAACTGTATTCACCTGTCTGGTAGGCCGCCACCACGGCTCTAGTCTAGTAGAATCCTTGTACTGCGCCTCAATCCTTGACGACTTTTCCGTCTATGCTGTGGTAGTCAAGCCGGATGCGCCGTTTTTCATTTTTGGCAAGATCGTAGATGTCGCACCGGTCGTACGGCTGCGAGTAGAGATGCAGGCTGACCGCGGGCTCGGACGCCGGGTTGGCGACGCTGTGAATATCCGCGGGACCGTCGAGATGGCCCCGTTCGCCGCGACAAGGATCGCTAATTTGCTGCAGCACCAGCGGGCTCTCGGAAACTTCGCGGTAATTGCAGAACAGTAAACTGCCTTGCTCCACCCGGCTCCAGCAGCGTTCGCCTTCGTGGCCGTGGACCGGCGCCTGCTGGCCCAGGTTCCAGCAGATGACCAGCAACTCGAATGCATCGCTCTTGAATACCAGGTTACGAGTGTAGCGATCGGTACGAAAGAAAACATAGCGCTGCAGCGAAGCGGGCTCGATCAGGGTTTCCTGCAGGTAGGCGTGAATTGCCCCGGTGGCAAACCCTTGCTGTCGAATGTCGTTGATGGCTCCGAGGAAAGTTTCCATCGTTACGGTTTTTCGGGTCGTCATCATAGGTATGCCTAAAATTTTAAGAAAATATCTTTGGCCGCGTCGCCGCTGAGCTGTTTGATCGTGGTGATTCTGTCGCTAAACTCCTTGAGCGTTCCTAAAGAACTCGAACCGACGTCGATGAGGATCGAAAACAGGGAAAAGCCCAGTCGTTCTTTTTCTCTCCGAAATTCCTCGGCCCATTCAGGACTGACCTGGCATTCGCCGTCGGTAATAAAGACGATGTCGCCTTTCTTGAACTGAGACTTCTTTAGGCACTGGAGCGCTTCGGTAAGTGGCTTTTCAAAGTCGGTGCCGCCGCCGGGAAAGTATTCGGCGAGATCCATAACCTTGTCCAATTCCGCTTCGTAGCGGGCACGGGAGTTCATTTCCACCACTTGCAACGGCGTTTCCGCCGAGGAAAAACAGATGGAGCGAAACAGGCGCCGTTGCTTGCGCGCGATCTCCAACAGCGTCAGCGTCACGGCCTTGGACCAGATTTCCTTGTCGCCGGCCATGGAAGAGCTGCCGTCCAGACAGACGATCATCGGGCCTTTGCCTTTTTCTTCGACACCGCGCAGCGAATACTGGATCAGCTCTTGATCCAGAAAGCGGCGGTAAAAATCTTTGCGCAGGACGGGGTGGTGCAGTGTCAACATCTCATGCGGCAGTAAACGATGAATCGAATCGCCGCGCTCGACCTCAAGCACTTCTTCGCTGGAGCGTTCGAAGACCTTTTTGCGCAGCGCCAGGGAGTGGAACTTCATCCGACCCACCATACGCGCGAGCTTTTTCAATTTCTCGTTACCGGCAAGACGCCTTCCGAGCTCGAGTTTTTGTCCTGGAGGCGATTTCTGTCCCGTGCCCAAAGTCGAGCCCCATGTCTCGGCTTCTTCACTGGCGTCTTCCAGCTCTTGAGCGACCTTGATGGCTTGTGCCTGCACCCGGTTGGTGGCTTTGGCGTCGATCTGTTTGAGGTCCTCCTTGAGTTGCGTCGTCTTATGCCGCAGCAGTGCTTCGGCGCCCTGAACCTCTCCTGTCATGCGCTCTTTAGCTTTGTCCAATGCCTTCTTTCCATTCTCCGAAAGATTCTCCTCCGGGATGGTATCGGCGTTTTCGTACTCTTCGCGCTTTTGATTAACCAGCTCTTCCTGTTTCTGAATGTCCCAAAGATCGCGCAAATCCCGACGGCTAAGCAACTTCTCCTCGCGTATCTGCGCGAGCAACCGTTCGCCCAAGAGTAACGTGGAGAGTCCCGCCCGCGCATCGTTTAGGAGAGTTTGCTCGCGGAGAAATTCGTATTGGCTTCCCTGACCGATAGAATGAAGAAACTTTTCATTGAGCAGCGCGCTGGGGAGGACCTCGTTTGCCGGATAAAAAATAACATTGGCCTTGAACAGCAGGCAGAAAATATCCTGAAGCAACGAACCGAAGTGGGGCAGAAAGGTGCTGCCATGTTCTTCTAGAGCGCGCAGCGAAGGGGATTCGGACCGAAGATGCCCATAGACACGCCGGTCGTAGGCATCGCTCTCAATCCAAAAAGTATTTTCCGGCAGGGCTTGGAAGACGCGTTTGGTTGCTGTCTTTTTCGCCCTTTTGGGGGACATTAGAACTGCTCCAACATCTGCTTTTGCAGCTGCTCGATTTCATTGCGCACGGTGTTGACCCGGTCGACCGGCCGGCCAAGGCGCTTGGCCTTGTCGACGATCAGATCGACCTTGTTAAGGATGTTGCGCAGCTTAGTGTGAAATTCGATGAGCGCGCGCGCCTTCTCATCGCTGGTCGGCCAGGGACGTGAGGCGGAGTCACGAATCTCCCGCGACTCATAGAGCAGCTCGGTGATCTCTTCTTCGTATCCCAAGATCAGCTCGCGAATGGTGTTGCGCACCTGTTCCCGTTCGGAAGGGTCGCGCCAGAGGACATGCTCAAGAAAAAAAAGATTCTTCTCGTGTATTTCTTTTTCGCCTTCGAGAAAAGCGTGAGCTTGGAGCAAACCGAGCGACTGGCGGTAGCGTCGATCGGAGGCAAGAATGTTTTTCTTGTTGAGCTCGCGCCTGATATCGGCGATGCTGCGATAGATATGCGGCGGAATCGAGACCTCGCGCACCTGGTTCTGCAGATCCGTCAGTTCGGCCAGGTTGAGAGTCGTTCGTTCCGGAGTTTTCTGCGACTCCAACATACGCAGGAAGCGAAAATCTTCGGCTATGTAGCCCACCACGAAGCGCACCAGAAAACGATCGTACAATGCGGTCAGTTCTTCCTCTTCGGGAAGCTCATTGCTGGCGCCGAACAGAGTCAGCAGCGGCACCCGCGTGACGGTTGTGCCGTTATGAAAAAGACGTTCGTTGATCAATGTCAAAATCGAATTTAAAATCGACGAGTTAGCCTTAAAGATCTCATCTAGAAAGGCAATCTGCGCTTCGGGCAATTTATGACCGGTAACGCGGCGATAGTCGTCCTGTTCGAGCGCCTTCAAGCTGACTGCGCCGAAGATCTCTTCAGGCGTGGTGAAACGGGTGAGCAGCCACTGAAAATAATTGCCGCCTTCGATTCGACGGCAGAGTTCATCGGCAAGCATGGATTTCGCCGTGCCCGGCGGGCCGATGATCAGCAAATGGTGCGAAGAGAGCAGCGCGGCAAGCGCGCCATCGATCAAGTCGCCCCTTTCAAGAAACGTTTGCCGTAGCTCATCGCGGATCTTCTTGAGTTTTTCTTGACCAGTCATCGTCGTTTGAAATTACCAAATGGCCCGGAGAGAAACAAATAGACATCCTATAGTCATTTGCGATATTGAGATTATAGTTGGTTTCCAAATCCAGGGAGGGACCGGCTTATGCCTACTATAAAGTCTTTTATTGTCTTGCTCGCCACACTGCTTCTCCTGCCCATGTCGATTTACGGTCAGGAAAGGAAGCTGATCGACGGCGCCAAGAAGGAGTCCCATTGGATTACGTGAGGCTCGGCAAATTTATGGGCGATGGTCAGGCCGTGGCACTTAGCGCCAAGCCGCCGCATCCCAATGCCGGCAAAGCGTTCATCGATTTCTTTATCGGCGAAGACGGTTTGAAAATAATGGCGGGGATCGGCGAGTTTGTCACCCGCAAGGGGATTTACCCGCCGTTGCCGGATGCCGACAAGATCGAGCTGGTCGAGATGATCGACATGGACAAGAAGGCGTACGCTGAAAAAATGGCGCAATACCGGAAGATCTTTTTGCGATGATCGACAGCGAGTGGGACGTCATTCTTATCGGCGCCGGCCAAAACAACTTTGCTCTCGGAACGTACCTGGGGCTGGCGGGGCTTAGAACAGTCATTTGCGAGAGCCGGCTCGAGAACGGCGGGCGGCTGGCCAGCGAAGAGATCACGATACCCGGTTACTGGCACAACACGCTCGCCTATTTTCAGGACAACCGCGAAATCTCGCCGATCTGGAAAGAGCTTAAATGGGATAACGGCCACCATGCCGAGTTTGTTACGCCGCCGGTGATGAGCTCGTTGCTGCTCTCCGACGGCGGCTCGGTATCCCAGCACCAATCGCTGGACGGTACGGTCAACTCGATTAAGCGTTTGTCGCCGAAGGATGCCGCCGCCTGGCGGCAGACCCACGACCAATACCATGATCTCATCCGCAACTTTCTGATTCCCTACTACTACCAGGCTCCGGTAGCGGAAGGCGCGTTAAAGCAGCAGTTTGAATCCGACCCCGCCGGCAAAGATTTCATGCGGCTATGGCGCATGACGCCGCGCCAGGCCGTTGACGAGTTGTTCGATGATGACGCGGTAAAAAGTCTCGTATTATCGCAGATGGCCATCCCGCGCGGCGTTGCGGTGGACTATGCCGGCGCCGGTATCGAAGTCGTCAAAATGATTGCCGGCGATGAGAAGCCGGAACTGGCGCGGGGCGGATCGCATTCCATCGCCCAAGTGCTGCAGCGGGCCTATGTCCATGCCGGCGGTCAAATCCGCGCCGTGCATCACGTCGATAAAATTCTCGTCGAGAATGGCAGGGCGGCGGGCGTTCGCCTGCGCGATGGGCGGGAATGGCAGGCGAAGCTCGCCGTGGTTTCGAACAGCGATCCGTATTCGACTTTCATAGAGATGGTCGGCGAAGACCATCTGCCGCGCACGGTTACTGAACGGATCAAGGATATCAAGACCGATGAGTTCTCGTATTTCCAGATTCACCTGGCGTTAAAAGCGCCGGTGCGCTACGCGCTCTATGAGGCCAATGACCCGGCAGTTGGCCAGGCCATGAACGTCAACATGGGGCCAGTGACAGCCGAGGAGCTGGAGGAGATGTGGAAGGAGATACGCGCCGGCGAGTTCCCGCAGCACGTCTGCTTGCATGCGATTTGCCCGACTGCCTTCGATCCGCTGCAGGCGCCGAGGGGTAAACATGCCGCTTCGCTTTTCATGCCCGTTCCTTATCAATTGAAGGGCAAACAACCCGAGGACTGGGTAAAGCTAAAAAATGGATTCATGGATTCAATTCTAAAAATCTGGCGGCGTTATGCGACCAATCTTACCGACGACAACATTGAAATGAAGACGGCGATGGATCCATTCTACGTGGCCGGCCGCTGGCCCAACATGCGAGGTGGCTCGGTTTGGGTTGCTCGCAAAATCGCCACGCAGATGGGAACAAACCGGCCCAATGAACAGCTTTCCGGATATCGCACGCCGGTTGCCGGTCTCTATCAAGTGGGCGTGGCGACCCATCCGGCCGACGCGGTCATCGCCGGATCCGGCTATAACTGCTGGCGGATCATGAAAGAAGATTTGAAACTCTAAGAAACTACTGTTCAAAACGTTCAAGCCGTTCAAGTAGTTCAAGCCGTTGAAAATTCAAGATAACCGGCTTCTGATCTGTAACGATTTGAACGACTTGAACGTTTTGAACGATTTGAACCAGTTATTAAACGAGACGAAGCTATGGCCAAAATTCTAGAATACGACGGCGTCGTGATCGGCGCCGGTCATAACGGCATGATCTGCGCAGGTTATCTTGCCAAGTGCGGCCAGAAAATTATGGTCGTGGAAAAGAACATGGAAGTGGGCGGCGGTCTCGATTCGCATGAGGACCGCAATTATCCAGGGTTCTGGCACAACATTCACTCGGTGTTTCACCGTGGGCTGATGATGCTTCCCTGGTACAAAGATCTTGAGCTGGAAAACTTCGGCATTCACTACTATAAGCCCGATCCCGGTGTGGTGCACCATTTTATCGACAAGAGCTATCTCGGCTGGTTTGCCGACGTGAATCGGACTGCGCAAAGCCTATCCCGTTTTTCCCCGAAAGACGCGGCGACGTTTCTTGATATCTGGACTCGCTGGCAGCCGGTGGTGACAAATATCGTTTTTCCCGAAACCTATGCCGTACCGCTGGCGTTCGATGAAAAACGCCGGCTGCTCGAGAAGAGTGCCGAAGGCCGCGAGTATCTAAAATACTTCGACACGACGCCGGAAGAGTTTGTCCTGCGGCATTTCGAGCACCCGCGCGTGCAGGCGTTCATCGGCTTTCTTGGCGTCATGCGCGGTTACGAGCTGGACGCGCCGCAAACCGGGTACTTGATTCCGGCGATGATCGCCTGGGGCGTCAATCCGCAACTCTGCCGCGGCACCTCCCATGCACTGGGGGATAACCTGGCGCATATGATGTCGCACAACGGTGTCGATTACATCGAATCCAACGGCGCCGAGCGCATTCTGGTCGAGAAAGGACAGGCCACGGCGGTGGTGCTCGAAGACGGCACGGTCATCAAGGCACGCAAATTCATCGCCTCCAACGTCAACCCCGTGGAGACATTCATCAAACTGGTCGGACGCGAGAACTTGGAACCCAGGTTTGCCGAGACGGCGAGCCATTTCAGGTTCTCCAAAACGACGCCGATTTTCGCGACCAATTTGGCGCTGAACGAACGGCCCAGATACATCACCGAAGAAAAACACCCCGAAGTCGCTGGCGCGTTCATGCACATCGTCGGTCTGGAAGACTACGAGGAGCTGCGCAATCTGTTCGAAGACTGCCGCACGGGGCAGCTGCCGCGCAAGCCGTTCATGAACGGCGCGACGCCGTCTTTTCACGACCCGACCCAAGCGCCGCCCGGCAAGGCCACGGCGTTCATGTGGCAGTTGGCGGCCTATAATCTCTGGGGCAATCCGTTGAACTGGGACAAAGTGCGCGGCGAATGGTTCGACAAACAGCTTGCGGTGTGGCAGCGCTTTGCGCCCAACCTGGACGAGAACAATATTCTGTCCACCGATTCGACGACGCCGCTGGATATCGAACGCCATGATAAGAACATGTATGGCGGTGATTGGATGGTGGGCGAGTACGCGGGGGATCAGGCGCTGGAAAACCGTCCGTTCCCGGGCTGGGGAAACTACCGAACGCCGATCGACGGTTTGTATCTATGCGGTTCTTCCTGTCATCCCGGCGGCAACATCACCGGCGCGCCGGGATACAATGCGGCGCGCGTGATCGCCGAGTCGTTAGGAATGAAGCCGTGGTGGCAGCCGCTCGATTTCAAAAAGCATCTGGAGCAACTGCGATGAGCAAAATGTGCAAAACTTGCCTGGTGAGATCCAATGCTAACCGGACATCCGCCGGCCGCGTCGGTTCGCGAGTGTCCCATTACTCCAGGACGGTGCCGTGAGACTAGCGGGAAAAGTCGCCATCGTCACCGGCGGCGCGCGCCATATCGGCGCGGCGTACTGCCGAAAGTTGGCCGATGAAGGTGCGGCGGTCGTCATTGCAGATATTCTCGACGGCGAACCGGTAGCAAACGAGATTCGTACCGCGGGCGGTAAAGCGCTGGCGCTCAAGGTGGATGTCTCGAACGAAGCGGACACCAATCGCATGGCGGCGGAGACGGTGCAGGCTTTCGGCCGCATCGATATTCTCGTCAATAACGCGGCGATCTTTATCAATATCCAGCGCCATCCGTTTTATGAGATCAGTGCGGAAGAATGGGACCGCGTTTCCGCCGTCAACATCAAAGGACCGTTTCTCTGCGCCAAAGCGGTCTTCCCGCAGATGAAAGAGCAGAAGAGCGGCAAGATCATCAACATCTCATCTTCCACCGCCTACTGGGGCACGCCCAACTTTCTTCACTACGTAGCATCCAAAGCAGCTCTGATCGGCATGACCCGCTCGCTGGCAAGGGAAGTCGGCAGCTACGGCATCTGCGTCAACGCGATCGCGCCGGGTCTGGTCGAGCACGAAGGCCAGAACGCGCCCAAAGCGCTGACCGAATTGCAGCTCAAAGAGCGCTCGATCAAGCGGCTGCAGACGCCGGAAGATTTGATGGGCACGCTGGTGTTTCTCTGCTCGTCCGACAGCGACTTTATGACCGGGCAGGCGATCGTGGTGGATGGCGGGAGTGTTTTTCATTAGAAATGTGCCATCGAATGCGCTCAGGAAAGAGTAAGTAGCGCATTGATTCTCGACCTGGCTTTCGGGCTTCATCAGCGCAAGCAAGGCTGGGTATAATCAAATGACCGACACTATCGACAGCGCCCGAATAAAGCGCATTTTCTCCCCATACATTGACCGGAAGACTCGCGAAGTCATCGGCGGGGGAAACCGCTTCGTTTACTACACAACGGCGGATACGGCGACTAGAATCCTCGGGAACCGCCAGATTTGGATGCGGAGTACTACGGCCATGAATGACTACATGGAAGTCGAACACGGGTTTGAATGTCTTAATGCTGCCTATAAAGCTGAGGCTGGTAATGTCTTTAATTCCGCCCTTGACGCTTGCTTTCCCGGTCTCGCGGAAGAACTGAAAAACTACTTCAACGAGTGGTTACCTGGCATTCGCCAAGAAACCTATATGATCTGCGTCTCCGAACATTCGTCGCTAGAGGATCAACATGGACGCCTTTCGATGTGGAGAGCTTACGGCGGTCAGGCAGGCGTCGCTCTAGTTCTAAATGGTGCTGTAATGTTCAACGAATCCGATTCCCTTGGTGCCTATTCGAGCCCGGTAGCCTATCTAAATCCCGACACGTTTGCAGCTGATTTTCTAAACATCGCGCAGAGTATTAAAGAGGAGGCTGATTACATCAAAGGGCTAGATCGTGACATGGTGAAGACGCTTGCGTTCAATATGCTCCGGTTCGCTGTTCTGTGTACGAAGCACCCTGGGTTCCACGAGGAGCGAGAATGGCGGGTTGTTGCATCGCCCGCAATGCATCCATCGCAGCACTTGGTGTCGAGTGTTGAAGTGGTGCGTGGCACTCCTCAGACGGTGCTAAAGATTAACCTTCAGAATCACCCGGACCAAGGTCTTGTCGGCTTCGCTCTGCCCGAACTCCTAAATCGTATTATCATTGGACCTTGCGAGTTCCCGCTGGTCATTTTAAAAGCGTTTCGTCAGCTTCTTGCGGACGCAGAAGTACCAGACCCGGAAAAGAAGATCGTCGTATCTGATATTCCGCTTCGAAATCTAGGAGCGTAACCACGATGACGCCCATCATCGGCTTGGAGCCGCCGGCGCTTCCACCGGATTACTGAACCAGACTCGGCACCGGAATGTTGTAAAGTCGCGCGACGTTTTCCCGCACAAGCTTGGCGCGCAACGGGGCGGGGAGATCGCTCAGGTCGCGGGTGACAACCTGACGAGAATTGGGCCAGGGCCCAGACGCGAACCCCATTGGGTGAGTCTCCACGCATGTGGTAAGATCAGTGGATGCCAACAGTTTTGAGGAGCGGTCCATACCGTGTGTATTTTTTCAGTCACGAACCGAACGAACCTCCGCACGTTCACGTTGATCGCGACGAATTCTCGGCAAAGTTTTGGCTTCAACCGTTGGCATTGGCGCGGAATTTCGGATTCTCGGCGCGAGAGCTGCGTCGAATTAGATCTTTGATTGCAGAGAACCTCGAAAAATTTTTGGAGGCATGGCATGGGCATATTAGCACTAAGCGCTGACGAGCGGGTCCGGGATGTGCATCTCTCGGAGAACACCTTGACGGTTGATTTGATGGATGGGCGGACGATCTCAGTTCCCTTGGTTTGGTATCCGAGACTATTGAGCGGGACCGCGAAGCAACGGTTGAATTGGAAGATGTGCGCTGCCGGTTACGGCATTCATTGGCCAGATCTTGATGAGGACCTTAGCACGGAGGGTTTATTGCGGGGTGCGCCGGCCCCGGCAGGTTCAGCGCGTCGCTCAACAAAACGCTCCACGCGCCGACGCAAAGCGCGCCACGCTTGAGCGGAAGCTCAAACTGCGGCACGATCCGGTAAAAAAAACGACCCCAAGCCGCCGGAGCATCAGGCTATCCTTTGGCAGCGTGACATTTACAGGGTTCAAGCCATGAAGCTCAGTTACTATGCGGACACAGACTCCCTTTATATCGACCTGTCTGAGCGGGCGTGCGTCGAAAGCCGAGAGATCACGGAGGGTGTCGTTCTTGACTATGATGCCGAAGGGAACCTGGTGGGCATTGACATCGATAATGCCAGCCGAAAAGTAGATCTTAAAAAACTCACCCTCAACAAGCTGCCGGCGATCATTCAGACCAATCCAGACTAACCCTTCGGTTGAGACGGGCGCTAAAGAACGCCCTTCTCCACCGGCATGTTAAACAACCGCACGAGCTGATGATATATCTCTTACGCGCTGTTGCTCCCGCTAATTACTGAATCGGACTCGGCACCGGAATGTTGTAAAGCCGGGCGACGTTTTCCCGCACGAGCTTGGCGCGCAGCGCGGCCGGGAGATCGCCTAGGTCGCGGGCGACAACCTGACGAGAATTGGGCCATGTAGAGTTGCCGTGGGGGAAGTCGTTAGACCACATGCAGTTGTCGGCGCCCCACCAGGACAAGATATGACCGCCGACGGCGTCGTTGAAGAAAGTGGTGTAGATCTGGTTGTGGAAGTATTCGCTGGGGAGTTTTTTGATGGCCAGGCCCTCGCGCTTGGCGCCATGGCGTTTGAAGTAGTAGTCCCACTGTTCCAGCACAAACGGAATCCAGCCAAGCTCATTCTCAACCAGGACAACCTTTAGCTTGGGGAAACGCTCGAGCACGCCGGAATAGATCAGTTCGTAGAGGCTGTTGACCGACTGGAACAGTTTCATGTTAACGCTGTTGGCCTCCGCGGTGAGGCCGGTTGCGGTATCTCCGAGGCCGAAGGAACGGCTTCGGCTGTAGCCGTGCCCGCTCAAGATATGCAGGTTGATCGGCATGTCGAGATCCTGAGAGGTGGCCCAGAACTTGTCATAATGCGATGAGGAGAACGGTAGCTCTGGTGGCGGTACCTGCCAGATCACCGAGCCGCGCATGCCGGCTCTACGACAGCGCTCCAGTTCATTCACGGCGCCGTCGATGTCGTACATCGACAGCATGGCGATACCGATGAGCCTTTCGGGCGCGGCGCTGCAGTAGTCGATGAGCCAGTCGTTATAGACCCGCGCGCAAACTGCCTCCAACTCGTGATCGTCGAGGCTCAAGCACTTCAAGCCATGGGTCGGATAGAGCACTTCGGCGCTGACGCCGTCGGCGGCCATCTCGGAAACGCGTTTGTTCTTATCCAGTGCGCCGCCGGGCGTGTCGTTGGGTCTTTGCCCGCCAAAATCGGGGGCGCGATCCTGAAACTCTTTCGGCAGCTGTTTTTTCCAAAGGCCTTCCGGCTCGATGACGTGCGAGTCCGATGAGATGAGGACTTCGTCGATAA
Organism: Binatia bacterium; assembly: GCA_040877705.1. GTDB lineage: Bacteria > Desulfobacterota > Binatia > UBA9968 > UBA9968 > WHTF01. The sequence goes on from JBBDNJ010000215.1 coordinate 15,715, forward strand.
CGGCGTTGGTTTCTTTGCCATAGGTTCGTTCAATAATGGCCATTGCTTTGGCTCCTTTGCTTCTAAGTTCAATAACTCAGTCGCGGGGGGAGGTGCAAGAGGATGAAGGCAATGGAGAATGGAGAATTGGCCGGATTGCCGGGCGGCGGGATTTACATCAGGATTGAAACACTGCGGTTGTTTGGAGGATTCTCTGCGTGATAGGAGGTAGGGGCGATTCATGAATCGCCCCTACGGGTCGCCCGAATAAGACGGTGGCAACATGGCTTTGTGGTTGGAATGTCGAGTGTGGAACGGGGGAGCCTTATGACAATCGCGAAAGATCAAACCGATCACTGGCGTAATCGTCGGTCCATTCGTTTGCAGGGTTATGATTATTCGCCGGCAGGCGCCTACTACATTACTGTTTGCACACGGAATCGTGAGTGCTTGTTTGGCAACGTGGTGGATGGGCAAATGCAATTGAACGAGGCGGGGCAGATAATTCAGTCGGTGTGGAATGGTTTGCCGCAATTTTACGAAGGCATTGAATTATACACAGCGTCTTATGTAATTGCGCATAATTGACGCAATGGTTGATTGGGTTT
>JBBDNJ010000216.1:0-16169 GCA_040877705.1 Binatia bacterium
ATGTCAATAGACTCCGCTTAACTGTACAACTCTGAACAATTTAGACAAACCTGGTCGTTAAAGGCTCCTTAAAAGGGCGTCACATAATTTATTCGAAAGTGAATACGGACCAATTATAAAGGTTTTTAGACCTTTTGAAGCATGAGACCGTTTGGCATTCCTGTTGCTTTCTTTGAGAATCATCAACTTACTAAGGAGCACATCCATGAAACTCTTACTTGCAACCATGTTTAAGAAAGTGCCCGTGAGAAAGACCAATCAAAGGGCGACCATTTGCAAACGTTGCGGCACACGGATCTACTCGCTCAGTTTTCTCAAGAAACATCTCGAGGCTCACGACAGGAAAACCCATTAACTGAATGCCGGCGAGACGGCGCAAACTCAAAACGAATCGGCGCATGATTGTGCACAGCGGATAAGAACAAACTCGTCTCTGCGAAATGATCTCGCCATCAGGTGATATTGAGGCAAAGAACCGGAAGCAGTGGGCTGAGCAAAGGGGCTCTTAATGAGAAACTGGCTCGCGCTAAAACAGTTCAGGCAAATGAAACGTTCTAAAGAAACAATGCTTCTAGATGGAACCCAATCGACTCCTATCCGTTGCAATCATCCTATTGCGGTTATCGTCGATCCGACCGACAAACAGTTGCAGGATTTGGAGGCAATGCTTTCCCAGTGTCCAAACTGCAGTCATTGGGCGCCCGGCGATGGCCCCATCATGGCGGTCATCTCAACTCAGACAACCCGACTTATTCAGGAGCCGACTAAGCTCATGTAACTCGGCGGTCGATTGGATGCTTCGCCGAGCTATAAACGTCTCCGCCTTCGAATAATTTAAGCCGCTCCTCTTGCTGTAATTCATTTAAGCATTCGAGAAACCCTTTGCACCGATATCCTACCCGCGTCCGCGCCTCGCGCGGTGCAGATAAAGCAGAATGACGGGTCTATCCGGTTCTCAATCTAATTTAGTTGCTCATTCAAAAAAGAATTTCCTCAGGCTAAGAAAATATTTCTTTTCAGAAGTTTTCCGGGACGATCGTTAAGTCAGCATGCTTAGCCCGGCGAGCAAACCTAATCCGATAAACCGGCAAGTACGCCCTATTTAAATTTCAGTATCATTCCTGACTGCTTCCCAAGATTACTCTTCCTTCATCTCTTGTCCGGTGGCTTGCCCCTTGCGTTGCAGGCTTAACAGCGCAACGCTTTGGATCGGCAATAAACTGCTGCATTGATGATCAATCATCAGGAGAACATTTTTATGAACACAGCATTGGCTTTGGTCGAACCTACGGACGGTGGAGTTCTAGAAAACCTATCCAAGAAAAGCATTCGCGAGGGAGAGCAAAAACTTATGCTGGCGGTACTGGAAAATGCTACTGAAGATTTTCAAAAATATGCCCTTGCGAAGGGTAAGAAGGAAAAACAATTATTCGACGAGGCAGAAGAATGGATTTTGGCGACTCACAGCGATTCACTTTTTTCGTTTGAGAATATCTGCGAAATTCTGCGATTGGATCCGGGGTATGTCCGTAATGGACTGATGCGCTGGAAGGAAGCACAGCATAGAGGTCGTCGTAAACAAAGAATTCAATAGATTGCCGCAGATTAATTTGCGGTAGGCTAAAATAGCAGAAACATTTCCGCACAAGCTCTTTAACTTAACAGAACTGACCGCCAATATCCCTCATTTTTTCTTTTCTACGCGCTCTTCGGTGTTAGTCATTGAGGTACAAGAAGGCGCGACTAGTTTTCCGCGCCTATGCCGCAAGGCGCGAGCTTGCATCGGCATTGCTGCCAGCTACCGCAGGCAAGTAACAGCCGAGTCGCCCCGCAAGACCGTTTGCAAATGACAGTCAACAATGACGGCACAAAATTGGAAGAAAATGAGCGGGGGGATCAAGTCAGTGCGGAAGGGCTTAGATGTGGCCAGGGACGGAATCGAACCGCCGACACGAGGATTTTCAGTCCTCTGCTCTACCGACTGAGCTACCTGGCCAGAAGCATGGAATATTGCTTAAAAGCAGAAGGGAGTCAAGATTCGGCGCGGTTTTGGCGGATTCGTCGGGCTTGTTTTTCGACGAAATCGATGACCTGGTTTTCTAAACGTACACCATCAAGAGCGTTGATCTCTTGAATGCCGGTGGGACTGGTCACATTGACCTCGGTTAAGAAATTGCCGATCACATCCAAACCGACAAAATACAGACCATCGGCGATCAGCAGCGCGGAAAGAGCTTCGCATATCTCCCTATCCCTGGCCGTTAAGTCGGCCTTGAAGCACTGTCCACCGACGTGAATATTGCCGCGGGTTTCAGACTCAAGCGGCACTCTCAGCACCGCGCCCAGCGGTTCGCCATTCAGAACGATGATGCGTTTATCGCCCTTGCGGATCTCCGGTAGATAGCGCTGTCCCATGACCAGTTTCCGACCGTTGTCGGTGGCCGCTTCCAAGATCGAATTGGTATTGCGATCCTGATGATTGAGATAAAAAACGCCGCTGCCGCCGCAACCGTCCAGCGGCTTGACGATCATCTCGCCGCTCAGCTCCTCCATGAACGCCCTCAACCGCTCGATATTGCTGCTCACAAGGGTGTCGGGAATCTGTTCAGGAAAGCGCAGCGCATAAAGCTTTTCGTTTGCCTCGCGCAGCCCCTTCGGATTATTCATGACCCAACACTTCTTTTCGTCGACCAGGCTTAAAAGATGGGTGGCGAAAAAGAATTTCATATCGAAGGGCGGATCTTTGCGCATCAGCACGACGTCTAAATCCGCCAACGCGCCGGTATCGAACTGACCTGTTTCATAATGCGGCACCGCGCGCGCCAGATGAATCCGGCGGTATCGGCCGAAAGGCGTTCCTCCCCGGATGAAAAGGTCGTCGAGTTCCATGAAAAAGAGCTCATGGCCTCTCTGTTGTGCCTCGAGCATCAGGACAAAGGTTGTGTCCTTATCAGTATCGATTTTTTCAATGGGGTCCATGATGACCCCAATCCTTAACGGCTGCATAGATTTCTGCTTAACGGAAACATCGGTCCGCGTCTAGTCCCTGATCACCCAAGTCCGGGCGACGATATCGTGCCATGCCCTTTTTTCACGGCTCAAGAGAACCCAGAGGAAGCCCAAGACTACAGGCGCGAATCCAGCAGCGGCAAGCCAGCGGATTGACGCCTGCTTGTATGTGATCTCGCCTCTTTCGGCTCCCACCACCCGCAAGCCAAAGAGCCATTTGCCGATGGTTTTTCCCTCCATGCCATGAAAAACCACAAAGTACGTCGCCGACAAGCCGATCAAACCCCATGTAACAAGAGTCAACAAGGCCTGGGAGTTTTCCATCGTGATGGCCTTACCGTGAGCCGAAAGCCCAACTTTGTATCCAATGTATGATAACAGGAACATAAAGGCGCCCATCAGCAAGATGATCGCGCAGTCGACGACAAACGCAAAGGCGCGTCGAACGAAACCACCCCACGGCGGGGAACCGAGCGGTGCCGGCTTCGTTTTATCGACGGGCGGATTGCGAAGGACCTCACCGGACTGCGGAGAATCCCAGTCGACTTGAGTCGATCTGTCCTCGAATAGCTCTGAATCGTTCTCTTCCGACTCGAGAGAAAAAATTTTGTCGGTTGAATCCAGCCGAACCCGTTTAGGAACGAATCGACTGCCGCAGTGAGCGCATACTCCCGTGTTCTGCGTAATCAGAAAATCACACTTCGGACATTGCATATTAATGATTCTGAACGGGTTGCATTGTAAGCTTTCGAAAGGCTCGTGATCTTGGCAACAGTAACCTACCGCAAATCACCCCACAAGAGTTGTACGGCGCACAGCGCCGCCACGGCAGCGGTCTCTGCGCGGAGTATGCGCCGGCCCAAACGCACCGACTTGAAGCCATGCTCCATGGCCAGATCGGCTTCTTGCCGGCTGAAGCCGCCTTCCGGTCCAATCATGAGAACCACCGCACCGACGTCTTTTTCATTTTGCTGAAGCTCAGCCAAACCTTGCCGTGACTCCTGTTCCCAAAACAGCAACCGTAAGTCTCCGGGCAGCGACTGTTCGACGAGATCGCCAAAGTCAGTTAAAGCGATAATCTCGGGGACGTGAACGCGGCCGCATTGTTTGGCGGCACTGAGGGCGATTTTGTGCCAGCGCTCGGCGCGCTGCGCCACCTTCTTCTCATTAAGCTTCGGCACTGTGTAAGTCGAAACGAAAGGAGCTATGGTCTGGACACCCAGTTCGGTCGCCTTTTCGATGACGAAATCCATTTTCTCCCCTTTAGTGAGTCCCAACGCCAGGGTCATTCGCAAGGGTGATTCGTTTTCTACTTGGTAGGATCGGACAATTTCGATGTCGCCGCTATCTTGTTCGAAGGAACGAATGATCCCTTCATGCTCCCAGCCGGCGTCATCGAAGAAAATGACGTGATCGTCGGGGCGCAGCCGCAGGACTCGACGCAGGTGATCCAGCTCCGGGCCGGTGATCGTGCCATGATTATCGCGAAGGTTTATTCTAGGCAGAAAAAAGCGCGCCATCCGCTACTTCCGTTTGAGAAGCAGCGTCGCCCACTCTTTTTCTTGCTCGAGCTTGATCAGCTTGAAGCCATTGGAACAAAAGTAGCGTAAGAGCTGCTCTGCCTTAGGCCTCAAGATCCCCGACAGGATCAAATATCCCTGAGGAGCCACCCGCTTGGCCAGCGGGCCCGCTAGCGCCAAAATCGTTTCAACGGTGAGATTGGCGACCACCACGGGGAATGTTCTCCTCAAGCGGCTCAGCGGTTTCGCCGAACAACACACGTTTTTTTGAACCGCGTTACATCGAATGTTTTCCTCGGCAACCTTCAAGGCGATGGGATCGTTGTCCAGCGCCAATACTTTGGTGGCGCCTAATTTGGCCAAGGCGATCGCCAGGATCCCCGAGCCCGTGCCAACATCGAGAGCGGTGAACCGCTTCATGCCGAGCGAACGGGTAACGCCCTCGATCAATTCCATGCACCCTCGCGTGGTAGCGTGAGTGCCAGTGCCGAAAGCCATGCCAGGTTCGATGGTAATCAAGTGGCGCCGGCCCAGCCGCGGCAACTTCGCCCACGGCGGGGCAACCAAAAATTGCTGGCCTACTTTCTGAGGTGAAAAAAATCTGCGCCACGCGCTGTTCCAATTTCGGTCTTTGAGAATTCGCCAATGCAGTTGATCCTCGCCCATCTCCGGATACATGCCGCGGATGCCGCGAAGAAAGCGTTGCACGTCTCGGCGAATGACGGCGGAGTCTTCGGGGCAGGCAAAGTAGGCCTGCACTTCGTTCTTCTTTATGACCACGCCGGGAGATCCTCGTTCGATGAGAAAATTAGAGACGGCGTCTAGTGCCATGGGATCAGTCCGCAAAGAAAGCTGCAGCCACGAAGAAGTCACGGTTTTTTATGACACAGAGCCGCAAGCGGATCAAATAAACGCAGGGGCGTGATTTATCGCCTGGTTCAAGGGTTCAATGGTTTAAGGCTTGCCTCCGGACTTGATCCGGGGGTTCAACCGTTCAACGTCAGATTCGGATAGGATCCGAAGTGTTGGTGCTGAACACATTCCACCACACGGCAGGCATAACTCGTGTGGCAACGGTTTGAACGATTGGAACTGTTTTTCGTGCGGCTTGAACTGTTCCTCATAGCCATATATTGACAAGGCTAGTGCGAAAGGAGCGACGACATGAAGTTGGCCACCATTAAGCCGAACGATCTTGCTGTAATAAAAAACGATGGATTGATTCCGCTCGGCGAAGCATTTGCTCGTGAAAACGCATTGGCAAAGGGTTCTTCGATGCTCGATCTCATCGCCGGGACGACCGTATCAAAGACCTGTTGGAAAGCACCGCAGCCAACGACGCTGGTCAGCTATTTGTCGCAGGTGACAACGCTTTATCCCGGCGATCTGATCAGCACAGGCAATCCTGATGCGCCGGAATTCCAACAAAAACTCAAGCCGGGGGATGTCGTAAAATCGGAAATCGAAGGCATCGGCGCGATGAGCCTCGGCGTCGCGAAGCAGAGTTGAGCCTCCCTTCAACACTGCAGGGATTGATGACGATTTTGATCGATCCGGCCCTTAGCTTTAAAGCAAGGAAGTAATTCGTTTATGGTTCGAGTCGCACCGTTCCGCGGAGTTTTTTACAATCAGAAAAAAATCCGCGATCTTGCAAAGGTCGTTACCCCTCCCTATGACGTGATTTCCCGCGAGGAGCAAGAGAAGCTCTATCGCAAGTCGCCGCATAATTTTATTCGATTGGATCTCAGCCAGGAGCCGAACTCTTATGCGGCTGTCGCCGAACTGTGGCAAAGCTGGCAAAGCGAAGGGATTTTGCAGCGCGATGAAATACCGGCGGTCTATTTTCTAACTCACAAGTTCTCATTGAAGGACGGCGAGGTCAAAGAGCGTCACGGTTTTTTTGCGTTGACGGAACTCCAGGATTTTTCCAGCGGCAACATTCGCCCGCACGAGAAAACCCTCGAAGCCCCCAAGGAAGACAGGCTCAAGCTCATGCTCGCGTGCCATTCCCAGCTTAGTCCGATCTTCGCGCTCTACTCCCAACCCAAACGGACCATCAACCGCATACTGTCCGAACAAACCGAAGGCAAGGCGCCCTTCATCGAAGTAAAGCCCGATGGCGGCGGCGAGTGCCGTCTCTGGCGCATTACAGATCCGGAACTCATCGGGACAATTCAGCGCGAGATGAAAGAGCCGCCTTTATTGATCGCCGACGGCCATCACCGCTATGAAGCAACTCTCAGGTACCGCGATCAGATGCGCGGCGAGCGCTCATGGAGCGGCCGCGAAACGTTCAATTATATCATGACCTATTTCGCCAACATGAACGACGACAATGTCGTCATCTTGCCGACGCATCGTCTGGTGCGCGGTTACGAGCCGAAGCCGTTTCTGCAGTTGGAAGAAGCGTTACAGACATACTTCTACGTTGAGCAGTATCCCAAAACAGGGGAAGGAAAGGTTTGGTTTCTCAAGGCTTTAAAGAATGCCGGCAAAAAACATCGCGTGATCGGCGCCAGTTTTAAACGCGACCCGCGCTACTTGATACTGCGGCTCAAGAACAAACGCATTTTACAGCGTCTGGCCAAGGATCTCAGCGCGCCATTGCGGGAGCTTGAAGTTTCAACCCTGCACCTTCTGGTGCTGGAGCATATTTTGGGTCTTTCTCCGGAACGTCAAACCAGCGGCGAGACGATCCGTTACTCGCAAGATGAAGAGGCGGTTTTGCAGGCGCTGGAAAAAGAGGACTTTCAAGCAGCCTTCATCCTCAATGCAACCAGAAGTACCGATATCTCAACGATCGCCAACGGCGGCGAAAAGATGCCGCAGAAATCGACGTACTTTTATCCCAAACTGCTTTCGGGCTTAGTGGTAAACAAAATCGATCCGTCCGAAGAGATCCAAGAGCCGGCCGACAAATAATTTAAGCCGACCGGCGTGGAAGGTAGGCAGGTCACGCGCAAAGCCTGGAAGTCTTTTGCCGGTTGATTCTGAATCGTAAAATCATCATTTGAGCGGTGCGACAAGTTGGCCGTCTCCCGGCTTGCCGACGATCTTGCCGTCTTCCATCACGGTTTTGCCGCGCAGGATTGTGCAAATCGGCGCGCCTTTGATCTTTCGCCCATCATAAGGCGTCCAGCCGACTTTGGTGTAAGTCGTCTCGTTGCTGATCACTTCCTCTTTATTCATATCGATGATGACGAGGTCCGCATCCGAACCCGGTTGAATAACGCCTTTGCGCGGGTAGACACCGAACAGCTTTGCCGCGTTGTACGAGGAGATGCGCACCAGCCGATCGAGAGTCAGCTTACCTTCATTGACCGCGGTTAGGAAAAGTCTGAGATAATCTTGAATCTGCGGCTCGCCGCCCGGACAACTCCACATATCATGCCATCCCTTTTCCTTCTCATCTTTCGTGTGCGGCGCATGGTCCGTGCCGATCACGTCGACAGTGCCGTCGTTAATGGCTTGCCAGAGCGCTTCTACGTGAGCGGGCGGCACCCAGAAACCCAAACAGTAGGGGCCGAGCTTTTCGACATTCTCCCAGGTACCCAGAAACATCGCCCAGGGATTGACCTCGCAACTGCAGGGACGGCCTTCCTCTTTGGCGCGCCTGAGCATTGCCAATCCTTCCGGCGTGCTCATGTGCAAAATGTGCAGCTTGCTGCCGATCGCTTTCTGCATGCGAAATAAAGTCGCCATCGCGGTATCCCAAATGATCCCGTCGTGCTCCCGGTAAGCTTTAGCGTAGGCTTGCGGGCTGCGATTTTCGTCCTTCCAGTAACGTCCTTCGATCTCATCCATCAGATCTTGATCGTGCGGATGAACCATCAGCGGCAACCCAGTGGCGCCCACGGTCTCGAAGCACTTGAAGAGTTCGCCGTTGTTGTTGATGCCGATGCCGGGCATATGCGGATAATCGCGACCGGTGTCTTTGACCATAAAAATCTTAAACGCAAGGGGACCCTCTTTAGCGAGCCCCGGAATCTCTTTCGGTACGGTGCCCGACGGATTGTGATTGAAGTCAACAATGGCATTTTTCCTGTGATGCTCTACGAGAGTTCGATAGCGCTCGACGGTGGTCGTCGGCGGGTTGACATTCGGCATGCCGATCGAAAATGTGACGCCGCCGGCGGCCGCCGCCATGGTTGCGGTCGTTATGTCTTCTTTGTGCGTGAAACCAGGGTCGCGATGATGAGTGTGAGTATCAATGAGCCCCGGAACGATTTTCTTTCCCCTGGCGTCGATCACAGTGTCTGCTGTCTCCGGTAGAACCGGCGGTTTGCCCAGCGCAACGATCTTCCCACCGCTTACCGCGATATCGGCGTCGACGAAACCGCCCGGAGTCCAAACTTCACCACCTCTCACCAACAAATCGAGCTTATCCATCAGTAAAACTCCCTTCGCATCTATTGACCAATGCTCTTATATGACCGTAGATTACGCCTGTCAAATTACCTTTGAAAGGCGTTGTTGCCGGGGCGTGAACATGCTTGACTCACTGGTTGAAATCTGAAAGTATCTCCTCCGCCTCGGCTTAGAAATCAGATCATAAGATAAAGGAGAAAAACGCATGCTCAGAAAAATCAATTTATCGGTATCGTTGCTCGCGGGCTTTTTTTTCGTTGCAGGTCTAGCTCACGCGCAAAGCGCCAAATTGATCGAAGCCGCCAAGAAAGAAGGCAAAGCGATCGCTTACGGCTCGCTTGAGTCCGACACCGTGGCAGCGATCATGGACGGATTTAGGAAAAAAACCGGGCTCGACATTGAATACTGGCGAGCTTCGGCAACCAAAGTGCTGGACCGGGCCCTGAGCGAAGCACGGGCCGGGAGGCCGGTGGCCGATCTCATCATCACCAACGACAATCCGCTGCGTTTGATGCAGAAGCAGAATTTTTTTCAGAAGTATCAGTCGCCGACCTGGAGCGATTTTCCCAAAGACGCCATCGATCCGGTTTTGGGTCCCCGGTACCGCAATGTTATTATCGGTATCGTTTATAACAAATCCGGCATCAAGCCCGCCGACGCGCCCAAATCCCTGGAGGATCTGGTCAATCCTAAATACAAGGGCAAGCTCGTCATGCCCGATCCGACACAGCATACGACCACGACGCAATGGGTAACGAGTCTGCACAAACTGTTGGGAAAAGAAAAGGCTGATAAGTTTATTCACGATCTAGCCGCCATGAAGCCCATATTGGTTGAATCACTCCTGCCCGCGGGAGAACGCGTGTCAACAGGTGAAACTCCCATCGCTGTCACTTACGTGAAATACGTTCACATTTTCGGCGAAAAAGGCGCGCCGCTGGATTATGTCAGGGACCCCAAGATGTTGGGCGACGGACATTACATCGGGCTGGCGGCCAAGGCGCCGCATCCCAATGGCGGGAAGGCGTTTATCGACTATTTTCTTGACAACGAAAGCATGAAGATGATGGCCAGCCGCGGCGAATTCGTAAATCGCAAAGGCGTCTATCCGCCTCTGCCTGGCGCCGACAAAATCGGTTTTGTCGAGATGGAAGATCTCAGCTCCAAGGAATTCGCCGCGAAGAAAAAGGAGTACCAGCAGATTTTCCTGCGGTAACCTGTTTTCGTGTCAGTCGATCAGTCCATCGCCGTTGACCAACGGCTCCCCAGCGCGTGGAGCCGTTCGCGGGTTGGTGCGTACCTCAGCCAACCGGTCAACTGGGTTTTTATTACCGTCGGCGCAATCATCGCCTTCCTGAGCATCTATCCGACGGTTTTCCTCTTCTACGGCAGCCTAACGGACGCGCCGTTAGGCGTGCCGGGAAATTTCACGCTGCAAAACTATGTAAAGGCTTACAGCGATCCGGAAGCCTATCCGCTGCTGCTGAATTCCTTTATTTTTGGCCTCGGCGCGGCTGGGCTTTCGGTAATGTTCGCCTTGACCTTGGCCTGGATCACCATTCGCACCAACGCACCTTTGCGACGGATTTTCGAGCTTACGGCGATCATTCCAAACATTTTGCCGCCGATTCTGGTTTCGATCTCGTGGGTCATGTTGTTAAATCCGAGTAACGGTTTGATCAATGCCTCATTGGTAGCGCTATTCGGATTGGATGCGGGTCCTTTTAATATCTACTCGCTTCCGGGTCTCATTTTTGTCGAGGCGCTGATTCTGACGCCCTTAGCCTTCCTGATCATTGCCGCGGCATTGAAGAGCATGGACCCATCGCTGGAAGAGTCGGCCAAGACCCTCGGTTCCGGCGAATTCGGTGTCATGCGGCGGATCACTTTTCCGCTCATCCGTCCGGCAATACTAGCCGCGGGAACTTTGAACTTCGTCCGCGCTATAGAGAGTTTCGACACACCTGCGATTATCGCCTTACCCGCCCGCATCGAAGTTTTCACGACCAAGATCTGGCGCGAAGCGCTAGGCTCCTTCCCGACCAATCACAATTTGGCCGCCGCTTACGGTGTCGGCATTCTCACCATCGCGCTACTCTTCGTTTACCTTTATCGACATTTCACGTCTCAAGTCGAGAGTTTTTCGACCGTTACCGGGAAAGGCTTTAGGCCCCATCAAATCGACCTGGGACGTTATAGATACTTGGCCACAGGCGTGGCGTTTCTGCTACTGGTTTTGCTCGTCGTCTTGCCCATACTGGTTCTTTCGCTCGTCGCCATTCTGCCCTACTACCATGTTCCAACATGGCAAACCTGGGAAAATTTAACTTTCGACCACTTCCGCTATATCTGGGCGACGCCGAGAGTTCACAGAGCCTTCTTAAACAGTTTATTTCTCGCGTTGGCCGGCGCCACCATCTGTATGCTGCTGGCGTCGCTGACCTCCTATATTTCCGTTCGTACCAAGATCGCCGGACGGGGAATCCTTGAGGGTCTGGTGTTCATCCCCTGGGCCTTTCCCGGAACCGCCATGGCTTTGGGGTTGCTCTGGGCTTATGTCGATTTTCCGATTCCAGTTTATGGCACCATCTGGATCATTCTGATCGCATATGTGACCCGCTTCTTGCCATACGGGCTCAGGGCGGTCAGCAGCACGATTATTCAAGTGCATAAGGAGCTGGAAGAAGCCTCGGTCGCCTGCGGCGCGGGCTTTATGGCGACATTCCGCCGCATAATGATTCCGATGATGCGGCCGGGAGTCATGGCGGGCTGGATCATTCTCGTAACCATTTTTCTGCGTGAGTTCAGCGCGACACTGTTTCTCTATAGTCCCGGCGCCGAGCCTCTCGGGCCGCTGCTCTACTTTCTCTACCTCGACGGCATGCGTGGCCGGGTTGCCGCCATCGGCCTGGTCATCTCTGTCATTTCGGTGATTTTGATCGCCATCGCCCAGCGCTACTCGCATTGGGAAACAAAATAAGACAGAAAAATTGTCGCGCAAAGGCGCAAAGAACGCCAAGATGACGGGCCTCGGTCCGTCATCCCGAGTAAATACGAAGGATCTAAGAAAGATTTCTCTGGAGTCTACCCTGAGCTTGGCCGAAGGGATCGAAATGACAGCGGGTCTTTCTTTGCGGCCTTGGCGTCTTGGCGCGACAAATGACTCTTTGGATTTTCAGGAGGTTCTGCAATGGAAAAATTGTTTCTAACCGTCGGCTGTGGCAACTACGATCGCACGTTTGCGTTACGCACCGGCGATGTGCAAGCCGAAGGCATACGGATCAATTATGTTCCCCTCGAGGCGGAGGAGATTTTCTGGCGCATGGGCCACCACCAGGAGTTCGACGTCTCGGAAATGTCGCTGTCAAATCACGTCACCATGATCAGCCGGGGAAATTCGCCGTTTGTGGCGATTCCGGTTTTCCCCTCACGTTTTTTCCGCCATTCCTGTGTGTTCATCAATACCGACTCCGGCATCAGAAGCCCGGCCGATTTCAAAAGCAAGCGAATCGGCGCGCCGGAGTACTCGATCACGGCCGCGGTCTGGATCCGCGGCTTTTTAAATGACGACTACGGCGTCAAGACTTCGGACATGCACTGGTTCACCGGAGGTCAAGAAGAAGCAGGCAGAAAAGAGCGGGTCAAGCTGACGCTGCCGCCCGAAATCAAACTCGAACCGATAGCCGGCGATAAAACATTAAACGGCATGCTCGAGAGCGGCGAGATCGATGCCTTGATCTCGGCACGCAGCCCGTCTTCATTTGTCAAAGGCTCGCCGAAGGTGAAACGGCTTTTTCCTCATTACAAGGATGTGGAAGTCGACTATTACAAACGCACGAAGATTTTTCCGATTATGCACGTTCTGGTGATTCGCAAAGAAGTGTATGAGAAAAATCCATGGATCGCGCGCAGCCTTTACAAAGCCTTCTGCGATGCCAAGGACATGGCCATCAAAAACATGCACATCTCCAACACCATGGCCTGCACGCTTCCCTGGCTGCCGTGGGAACGAGAACAACTCCGCGAAATTTTCGGTCCCGATTGGTGGCCCTACGGCGTCGAAGCCAACCGCCACGTGCTCGAGCATCTGGTCCGCTACATGGGCGAACAGGGACTGTTAGCAAAGCCGGTTACAGTCGAGGAGATTTTCACACCCAATGTGGTGGGAGAGTTTAAAATCTAACCGGGGCCTGGAGGCCCACTTTTCAGTATCCCAATACTCCCTTACTCCAACCGCATAATCTTTCATTGTCTCTCTCAAGCCGATGAAGCCGCTGACTCGAGCTGAACTGGCTTTCCTTCGCGCCGCGCGCATCGCGCATCTCGCCAGCGCCGACGCCGCAGGCCAACCTCACGTCATTCCGATTTGTTTTGTTTTCGACGGTAAACATTTTTTCTCGCCCATCGACGAAAAACCCAAACGAGTCCTGCCGCAAAAACTCAAGCGGGTCAGCAACGTCCGGGAGAACCCGCGGGTATCGCTGATTATCGATCGCTACGATGAAGATTGGAACCGGCTCGCCTATGTGCTGGTTCGCGGCAAGGCAACCATTCTCATGCGGGGCGTTCGTCACAAACAAGCCGTGCAACAGTTGCGCAAGAAATATCGGCAATACCGGCGGATGGCTATCGACAATAACCCGGTCATTCAAATCACTCCCGACCGTTGGATACAATGGGGCGCGATTTAAGTAACGGGACCCTTAATTTAGCTTGAGAATGATGATCGAAGAGCGCGCTCTCAGTTGATTCCGAGAGATTTGATTAACCGTAAAAAATATTTCTCATGAAGCCCCAAGGCCTTTGCGGCGGCAACGCGGTTGCCGTGAGATTGGACTAGAGCCTTCAAAACCAACTCGCGGCGCGTTGCCTCCATCGCTTCGCGGTAGGAAAAATGGTCTGAACTCATCCTTACTTCGACCGCGCTGATTCGCCCCGGCAAATCTTCAATCCTCAATGCTGGTCCATTGCCAAGAACCACGGCGCGTTCGATCGTGTTCGCCAGCTCGCGCACGTTTCCTGGCCAATGGTAAGCTGCCAGCTTTGCTAAGGCGTCTTTTGTGATCTCGGCAAAACTCTTCTTCGACTCCAACGAATACCGGCGTAAAAAATACAGCGACAATGGCAAAATATCTTGCGCTCGGTCGCGCAGCGGCGGAAGACTAATCGGAATGACGTTGAGGCGGTGATAAAGATCCTCGCGGAAACGGCCCTCTTTGACGGCGCCCTCCAAGTCGCGATTGGTCGCGGCAATGATCCGTACATCCACATGGATCGGTCTCACGCCGCCGACGCGGTCGAATTCGCGTTCCTGGAGAAATCTTAACAACTTGGTTTGAAGTTCCTGGGAGACATCGCCTATTTCGTCGAGGAAGACCGTGCCGCCGTTCGCCAACTCCATCTTGCCTTTCTTCTGTTGATCCGCACCCGTAAACGCACCCTTTTCATGGCCGAACAGCTCGCTCTCGAGAAGTTCCCTGGATAATCCCACGCAGTTGATGGCGACGAACGGTTGGCTTTTTCTTTCGCTCCAATTGTGAATCGCGCGCGCGAAGACTTCTTTACCCGTGCCGCTTTCTCCCAGAAGCAGAACCGTGGCCTTGCTTATCGCCGCCTTTTTTGCCGTTTCCACGGCTTCTTTCATTTTTGCACTCTTGCCTATAATCAGACGATAGCGCTTGTCCGCCTCTTCAGAGAAAAGCTCCAACTCTCTTTTGAGCCCCTCCCGCTCCAGGGCTTTGCGCACCACGATATCGAAGTGATTCGCATCGATCGGCTTGGTGATGAAGTCACAAGCTCCCTCTTTCATAGCCTCGACGGCAGTCTCGATAGAACCGTGCGCGGTGATAACTATAGCCGGAACATCGATTCCTTCCTTGCGCAGCGCGCGCAGCACTTCGATGCCGCCCATCCGCGGCATCTGCAGATCCAGCAAAACTAAATCCGGCAGATCCTTCCGGATCGCGCTCAGCGCCTGCTCGCCGTTGCCGGCCGTGGCCACGTCGCATTCCATCGGCCGAAGTCTCACCTCCAGTAGACGACGAGAGGCAGGGTCGTCATCAGCTATCAGCACTCTTGCATAGGTGATCGCCATTTTTAAACACTTACCTTTTCAAGTTCCACTACAGAGGGTTCAACAAAAATTATCGCGCCAAGACTGCACCGAAGGAAAATTCGAAATCCGAAACAACCCGGGGCCAAAATAAACCTCAAACTATAGGAAATTCCAAAACGCTGTATCCGAGATCGGCCCGTTTGGAATTTTCTGATTTTTGAACATTTGAAATTGTTTCGAATTTCAGATTTCGAGCTTCGAATTTGCGTTTGTTGGTTATACTCGGCGGCCCTCAGCGCCTCCGCGGTGAGCCCTCGAAACCTGTAGATGCTTATCCTCCATCTTCGATCTTCGACTTATTACCCAGATGCACCGCGACTTCTTGGATAAACGTATTCTTGTCGATCGGCTTGGTGACGTAGCCGGCACAACCAGCAGCCAGCGCTTTTTCGCGATCGCCCTTCATCGCATATGAGGTTACAGCGATTACCGGAATATCCGCCGTCGCCGGCTGCTGCTTTAGTTTCCTGGTAATTTCAAGTCCATCCATTCCAGGGAGCTGAATGTCCATCACGATTAGATCCGGGCGCTCCTTCTCAACCATTTCGAACGCCGCCGCTGCCGTCTTCGCCTCGCATACCCGGTAGCCCTGTGAGCGCAGCAAAAAACCCGCGAGACGACGATTGACCTCATTGTCCTCAATCAGCAAAATATTTTTTCCAGACATGGAATTTTCGCTTTCACATTCTAATCATCACTTCTTTTTTTTTCTTCGCGTCGAGATGCCAAGCCATCCTATTCAAAATCCGAAATCCAAAGCACGAAATCCGAAACAAACAGTGAGCCCAAACGAATCCGAATTGGAGAAATCCAAAAACTCCGGATCCCAATGAGTTCGTTTGAAAGCTTGTATTTTTTTGATCCATTTGAATTTGTTTCGAGTTTCGAATTTCGTGCTTACCAGTTTGGTCAACTTAATTTGTTTCGAATTTCAGATTTCGATATTCGAATTTTCTTCGCATTGTGTCCGTTCTCCCACGCGCCTGACTCCTTACTCTTCACCCCTTACCTCTGTTCACCATCAGTTGATCGGTATCGTGAAGAAAAACCGGCTGCCTTTGCCGACTTCGCTATCCACCCAGATCTTGCCACCGTGCATCTCCACGAACTTCTTCGCCAGCGCAAGCCCCAGGCCGGTGCCCTGAGGTTTTCCGGCG
>JBBDNJ010000217.1:0-16080 GCA_040877705.1 Binatia bacterium
TCACCTGCAGTCCACGCCCAGCAGGCAAAAAAATCCTTGGATAGAGTCCGGCTGACGGTGCCCGCCAAATCGTTAACCTTCGTGCCTTACTACTTCGGCAAGGCGCAGGGAATTTTTGCCAAGGAAGGGATCGATCTGGAGATCATCGTCATGCGGCCGCCATTGGGCGTGACCGCTCTGGTCGCGGGGGATCTCGACTATTCAGCCGCCGGCGGATTGTCGATCCGGGCAGCGATGAAAGGGGTGCCGCTCCGGACCATTACGTTCATTCAAACACGCTTGAGTTTTAGCCTCATCGGCCAGCCGGGAATGACGCCGTCGCGGATTCGTAACGTCGCGGTCAGCGGCATCGGTTCACTGGCGCACCATGCCGCCACAATCGTAATGAAGAGACTCGGCAACGAAAAGGTCGCTTACATTTCAACCAACACCACGGCCAACAGTTACACCTCATTATTGGGAAAAGCGGCAGACGCCGTCATCCTTACCCCGCCTTACACATCGATGGCGACGTTGGCGGGCTATGTGGATCTCGGCAATACCTTCGACGTGCGCGAACTGCAAGGCGGGCTGGTGGCGCGAGCGGCGCATATCCAAGATCAGCGGGAGCAAGTCAAAGCCGTGGTTCGAAGCACGCTTCGGAGCATGGATAGCATCGTCAAAAATGAAGCCGAAGTCATTCCCTATCTGCAAAGAGACTTCGGGCTGGAGCCCAAGATAGCCGCCGACACTTTCAAGATTCTCAGGCAAGTGGTGAATACGGACGGCGATATCGAGGAACCTGTGTTGAAGTCTATCGTCGAGAAAATCAGGCAAGACTCCGGTATTGCCGCTGAGGTTCCCATCGACCGTCTGGTCGATCTTTCGATTCTCCGCGAGGCGCGGGCGGAGCTGCGCAAGAGATAGAATACAGATTAGGGAAGCAGGGAGACGGAAGTCAGAAGCCAGAGGTCAGAAGTCAGAGATCAGAATCAAAAACCGAGCCCCAAGACTTAAACACCTAAGACCCAACACCCGGCTTGCGTTACAGGCAGGCCAGTTAGTAATATCCGGCCATTCATAGACGAAGGGGAGATTTGCATATGAAATCATTATTGGCTGTCATTACATTGGGTCTTAGTTTGGTGCTCATGCAAGCCCGGGCTTTTGCGGATCTGCCGGAACCGAAGGCGGGGCCGCAGAATCCCAACGTCGAGGCCGGACGCAAGGCCATCGATGCCCAAGACTTCAAAGCTGCGGTGGACCATCTTACGCAAGCGGTGAAAGAACTGCCTAACGATGCCGACGCGCACAATATGCTCGGTTACAGCTACCGAAAAGTCGGCACGTTCGATAAATCGATGGAGCACTATCAGCGCGCGCTCAAGATCGACGCCAATCACCGTAGCGCCCACGAATATCTGGGAGAGCTGTATCTCGATATGAATCAGCCGGCGGATGCCGAGAAGCAACTCGCCGCTCTCAAAAAGGCATGTCCATTTTTCGGTAAGTGCGAAGAGTACGAAGATCTGAAACAGGCCATCGAGAAACACAAAGCGAAGAAGTAGGGAGAAGAGACAGACAGGGAGAGATACGGAATCTGGGAATCGTCGTAGGGGCGTATGGCATACGCCCGTAGTCGCCGTGAAGATCCTAGCGCGGCAGAGCCGCAACCAAATGGGAGTATCTCGCGCAAAGGCGCGAAGGCCGCAAAGCTGTCATTTCGACCGAATGGGAGAAATCTTTCTCAGATCCCTCGCGTTGCTCGGGATGACCGGTCGTGCCCCGTCACTTGGCGATCTTGGCGTCTTGGCGCGAGGAAATCCGGTTTTCAAACCGACGGGCAGCAAAATTGCGCAATCTGCGAGAAGTTTCAACGATAGTAGTGCGAAAGATCACGAAGTTTAACGAGGCGGAACATGACTGAAACAAGCAAGCCAAAAATCGGCTTTGTCAGCGGCGGCGCCGGTTCCATGCCGCATTATAATAGTTTTCTGCCTTTGATCCCCGATGCGGTCAAAATGGATTTCACGGGATTAGAACTCTACGGTGATTCGCTGTATCAGATCGCCGACAAAAAAGAGACCATCGTCGGCAGGGTGAAAGAATTCGTCGCGCAGCGGCAATGGGACGGAGTCATTCTTACCGCCGCGCCCACCGAGGTGCTCAATCCAGGACTGTTTGACGAATTAAAGGCAACCCTTGTGGTGCCCTTCACGACGGCCCTCCATGCTTGTGTCGCCGCCCTGCGGGTATACAACGCCAAGCGGGTTCTTTTGCTGACACCGTTCGATGAACGGATGAACGACCTGATTTGCCGGCATCTGGACAAGCACGGAGTGGCCGCGGTGGCGCCTCATCCTTTCCAGAATCTCGCCGTGCCCAAGCGCATGGATCCGGACGAAGTTTTTGAGTTGACCAAGAAGAATCTCGACGGCACGGACCCGGTGGACGCGATCTACTTTCAAGGGGCGGTGCTCGACCCGATCAACGTTCTGGAAAAAATCGAGCGCGAGCTTGGCATGACGGTGATTGCCAGCAACCCGGCGATGCTATGGTATGTGCTTTCCAAGCTGGGATTTTCTTTTCCGGTGAGCGGATATGGCAAACTCATGCGGGAGTGGCCGGAGATGGTCGAATAATGGATCCCACATAGAGCTTGACCAGAGCGCTGGTGTTCAAGTAGAGCCTCACCTTCTATCCTCAATAATTGCTTTCGCCACACACGGCGGGAGCGCAGAGTCCCCCCGGTTGGTTGAAAGTGAACGCGCTGCTAGACCAGTTTGGAGAGAACCGGAACGTTGCAAGACGGCGCTACCAGAGCTTCGTCGAGGAGAGTGTCAGACAGCAGAGTGTATGGAGTGAACTCAAACAGCAAATTTACGTAGGTCGATGATCGCTTTATCACTCGCATGCAATCGAGGTTGATTGATGAAAAAGTGGATGATGTAAATTTTCTCTGAGCACAGCGGCAGGGTCCAGCACCATCGCTTAAGCTGATTGAGGCACAGTACAACGCCGACTCCAATACACCTTTTCATCTTCGCCGCACAGCGCTTTTCTACCCTCGACATCTAAATCGCTCACGGTTTATTTCTCTCGATGACTCACGTCGTTCCCGGTGGCTTGCTTAACAATAGATCCAGCTCGCCGGACACCTCCAATTCGCGGACGTCGTCGTAACCACCGATTGGATTGTCGTCGATAAAAATTTGCGGCACCGTTCTTCTGCCCGATAACCGTTCCATCTCCATTCTGAGCTTCGGGTCTTCCGTCACGTCTATTTCAGTGAACGCGATTTTTTTGGCGAGAAACAACGACTTCGCCGCCCTACAATAAGGACACCAGTTTGTTGTGTAGATTACGACTTGTGGCATGGCTCTCCCGCGTCTATTAAACTCATACGGAACCCGTCTCTTCCCTCCTCTTATTATTGCAACCTCAGGTTAATTTTGCCATTACTGATCCGTGAAATTAATAGGTTTAACCGGCGGCATCGCTTCGGGTAAAAGCACCGTCGCGGCCATTCTCCGTCGACTCGGGGCGCAAGTCATCGATGCCGATGCGCTGGCCCGTGAAATTGTCCAGCCGAGCCAGCCCGCGTGGAAGGAAATCGTCGAAACATTCGGCAAAGACGTTTTGCAAGCAGACGATACACTTGACCGCAAGAAACTGAGAACGATGGTATTTGCGAATCCAGACGCGCGGAAACAGCTGGAAGCCATCACCCATCCTAAGATTCGCCAACTGGCGCAGGAAAAGATTGCAGACTGTGCTGCCGCTGCGGTGCCGCTCGTTGTCTATGAAGCCCCGCTTTTCTTTGAGACTAACATTCATGGTTGGCTGCGCCCGGTCATTCTCGTGGCCTGCGATACCATGACTCAACGGCGCCGGCTCCAACAAAGAGATAACTTAACTCAATCTGAAATCAAGAAGCACCTAGGAGCTCAAATGAGCCTGGAAGAGAAACGTAAGTTGGCCGACTACATCATTGAGAACAACGGCAGCCTTGCTGATCTTGAGAAGAAGGTCGAGGCGCTCGTGAAGACAATCCTGGCTACTTAACACGCTCCAAATAAGTGCCCTCAGCAGGATCAACTCTCACTTTGTCGCCAATCTGAACGAAGGGCGGCACTTGAATGGTAACCCCGGTTTCGAGTTTGGCCGGTTTATAGGAAGCACTCGCCGTGGCGCCTTTCATCGAGGGCTCGGTATCGACCACTTCCAAATCGACGGTGGAAGGCGGGCTGATGCCCACCGGTTTATCCTCATACAGCTCCACCTCTACCAAGTGATTCGGCAGTAAAAACGGCAGTAGATCGCCGATATCTTCAGCGCTCAATGTCATCTGCTCATAGTTTTCGGTATCCATAAACGTGTGCAGATCTCCCTCGGCATATAAGTATTGCATCTGTCGGGTTTGCAGAATCGCTTGGTCAACGCGATCCTCAGAGCGAAACTTGTACTCGGTGCCGACGCCGGTGCGAAGACTCTTCATCTTTGTCTGCATGAACCCCCGTTTATTGCCGGGAGTCAAATGGTGCACCGCAGTCACTCGATATAGATTTTTGTCATGAATGATAATCATACCGGGTCTGAGTTGTGTTGCCGAAATCATTCTCGAACTTCCTTCCTTCGCGTTCTGGTCACTTTTGTTACCAGTTTATTTCGGAAGCTTCAACGCGTCGTCGAGATCAGAACTGACGAGCGGGTCTGACTTGCGGCTATGCATACAAGCCGCGCCACAGCATGGCGCGCGCAACACGATCGATGCCGATCATTAAAGCCGCCAGGCGCATGTCGACCTTGTGTTTCTGGCTCATATTGAGCACTTCGTGAAAAGCCTTGACCAGAATATCGCGCAATTTTTTATTAACCTCCTCTTCGGTCCAGAAGAAGTTCTGCAGGTCCTGTACCCACTCGAAGTAAGACACGACAACCCCGCCGGCGTTGGCCAAGATATCCGGGATTAGGAAAATGTCTTTCTCTCTAAGAATCGCGTCAGCCTCCGGTGTAGTCGGACCGTTGGCCCCCTCCGCCAAGATGCGACACTGCAAACGCGGGGCATTTTCCTTGGTGATCTGCATCTCCAGCGCCGCCGGCACTAGAATGTCGCATTTGATCTCCAGGAGTTCCGCGTTGCTGATTTTCTCGCCGTAGGGACAACCTTCCAGGCTGTGATTTTTATCAGCCACTTCCAGCAACTTGGCTACCGGCAGTCCCTTAGCGTCAAAAAACCCCCCTGTTCGATCAGACACCGCGATCACGTTCATCCCGATGTTGGCGAGTTCTTTGACAACCACGGAACCGACATTGCCGAATCCCTGCACGGCAGCGGTACACTGCAGTAAATCAATCCCCAAGTGTTTCGCCGTCTCCATGATCATGTAGACAACGCCGCGGCCGGTAGCTTCGCGCCGTCCCAAGGTGCCGCCAATGGCTATCGGCTTTCCGGTCACAATCTCGGGCACCGCGTGTCCCTTGTGTTGGGAATAGGTATCCATGATCCACGCCATAACCTGTTCATTGGTTCCCATGTCAGGAGCCGGCACGTCAACCTCAGGGCCGATGAAATTGATTATTTCAGCGGTAAACCGGCGGGTCATGGACTGAAGCTCATGCCGAGATAGGTCTGCAGGATCGCATGCAATACCTCCCTTCGCCCCGCCCAATGGTAAACCCACCAAAGAGCATTTCCACGTCATCCACATCGCCAGTGCCGATACTTCGCCAAGGTTCACCGCGGGATGGTAACGAATACCGCCTTTGAAAGGACCCAGCACGTCGTTGTGCTGAACACGATACCCGGTAAAAACATTCACTCTGCCGTCGTCCATTCGCGTCGGCACGCTGACGATCATGGCCCGGTCCGGCCGTCGCAATCGGCCCGCTAAATTCGAGTCTAGGTTCAGCTTGGCCGCGGCGTTGTCGAACTGCTGGACGGCCATTTCGCTCGCGGGACTGCGCCACTCAATAGTTGCCATGGAGCCCTCCATTCAAATAGGGGAAGTGAATCAAGTTGACGTCTATCCCGGGGGCCAGCCCATGTGACGTCCGCCGAGCAGGTGATAGTGCAGATGAAATACGGTCTGACCCGCATCGGCGCCGCAATTGACCACGACGCGGTAACCGCTCTCAGCAATCCCGAATTCCTCGACCAGCTTCGCGGCGGCGAGAAAGATCGCTCCCACCAAGGCTCCCTCGGCTGGCGCTAAATCCGAGATCGTTGCAATGTGCGCCCGGGGTATGATGAGAAGATGAACCGGCGCGCGCGGAACGATATCCTTGAAAGCCACCACTGTTTCGTCGCGATAGACGATGTCGGCTTTGATCGTGCCGTCGATTATGCCGCAGAAAAGACAGTCACTCATCATTCCTCCGTCCGAGAGACATGCTGATGAGATCAGTTCTCCTCTCCTCCGCATGAATTATCACTGACGAATATTTTTTCGCCTTCAATCTCAAGCGGCACGCTCTGAAGAGACAAGCCCGCGCACGGACCCCAAACGCATTCACCCGTCCTGGGCTCGAACACAGCGCCGTGATTGGCGCACATCAGATAACGGCGATCAACTGAGAAAAATTGGTTATCGACCCAGTCCAGCGTAATGCCGACATGCGGACAACGGTTTCTGTATGCAAAAAGAGTCCCTTCATAGTTGACGAGCATAGCTTCCAACTCACGGTCGCCGGAACGAATCGTAAATTTCTTACTCGCGCCATGCGCCAGTTCACCCACTTGGCCGACAAGTTTTCGTTTGCATCGTTGTCTTTTTACCGCTGCGCTCATGTTCAGACTTCACTCCTTTAAATAGGACAGGTCGCCTTGAGGGCATCCCACTAAAACGTCGCCGCCATCGACTCTGACGGGCAGACGATACAACGCTTCGCCCTTGCATGGCCCGGCGACACACCGACCGGTGGCAAATTCGTACAACGCGCCGTGCGTATAACACATTAGATGTTTGCCATCCTCGCTCATGAACCGATCACGAATAAAATCGAGCGGCGTCGCCATATGACGGCAACGATTGACATAGGCGTGAAAACTACCTCGCTCGTTGACCAAAAAGGCGTCGACACGGTATTCGTGGCAAATAATCCAAAATTTCTTAACCGACCCAGGACTCAGCTCGTCGACTTTGGCAATCACTCTAGCGCCGTTACGGCTTTCGTCCAGCATGCGGCGCTTATCTCGCAGGAATTTGAATCGATGAATCGCCAAGCCGGCGAGGTAAAGAACAAGGAACAGCAGCGAAAGGTAAACGGTAACTTCCATCGCAGGTCAATGGGCAACCTATTTGCCGTCTTTGTCGACCGAATGACGAATACGTTTGACTGCCTCGGGCGTTTGACGGCCAGAGATTCCCATCACCTTCATCAACTCGGTCGTCATTTCCGCGGTGACTTGATCTTGAACACTGCCTTGCCCGTCCGGATCGGCTTTCAAAAAGGCCATGATTTTTTCTCTCGCGACTCCAGTCTGCTCCAGCCCGTCGAGGAACTCACCAAATCCGACTTGGCCACGCAACTCTTCAACCCGCGCCATGAGCCTTTTACAGTCCGCGCACTTCCGGGACCAAAGATTCGAGCGTTCTCCACAGTAAACACATTGACGCATAACGACCCGTCCAATAATGTCATGCGGCCCGAGATTACGACTTGCCCGACATGGCTTCAACCCACAAGCTTTGCAGCCCGTCGGCCAAGGCACCATTGGCGGCAACGACACCGCGATGCTTCGCCTCCGGACGGTTGAACATCAAGCCATTACCGGCACCTTCAAGAACTTTGCCGCCGGCTTCCTGCACCATCAACGAGCCCGCGCAAATGTCCCACTCGTGAATCGAGCGAAAGGTCAGCGTGCCGTCGCCATCTCCGCCGGCTACCTTAGCCAAGCGAAATGCGATGCTGCCTATCTTCTGGATCTCACAGCGATGGGCGAATATCTGAAATTTTCGCTGCGGCTCGGACCGGCTGACCAATAGCAAGGCTCCATCGAGTGAACTGCGCGGCGAAACTCGAATTGGCTTATCATTCAAATAAGCGCCCTGCCCAACCGCGGCTTTATAGAAGAGATCTTGCGCGGGATTGTAAACCACCGCTACTGTGGGCCGGCCATCCACGACAAACCCTATGGAAACGGCGAATTGAGGCACACCTTCTATGAATTCTTTCGTGCCATCGATGGGATCAATGATCCAAATACGGGAGCAGCCCAGCCGCTTGGAGTTGTCCTGATCCTCCTCCGACAGCCAGCCATCCTCGGCGAATTTGCCAAGAATGATTTCCCGAATCTTAAGGTTTGCATCGATATCGGCCGTTGTCACCGGATTATTCTTACTTTTCTCCTTAACATCGAATTTGCCCTTGAACAGTCTCATAATAATGGAACCCGCTTCACAGGCCGCTTCCTCGGCGGTTTCCAACTCTTCGCTATATGGGAAATGAACTGTCACAACCACACCTCGATTCTGGCAGACTCCCGTTCCTTCGATTCAATGATTAAACATCACCTGCTTGCGTACGGCAAACGACGATGCCGTCGAGGCCGCGAAAGACCGGCCTCTCAGCTATGCCACAGAGACCTCATTGATATCGGACGCGATTTCAGCTCCAGCTTTGACCATGGCTTCGATAGCTTGCTCGGAATCGTCGGGATTAAGATTGACCCCGCGAACCCCGTCTTTAAGCAGCACGACCTTAAATCCTTGTTGAAGGCCATCGAGCACCGTATGCTTCACGCAATAGTCGGTGGCCAGTCCGCCGACGAAAATACCCTCGACTCCGTGTTGCCGCAAAAAAACGCTCAATGCCATGCCATGAGAATCGGCGGCGTGAAAGCCCGAATAACTGTCCTCGTCCACAGCCATTCCTTTAGAGAGCACCACGGTAGCGTCGCCGAGCTTCAAAGCCGGATGGAACTCTGCGCCTTTCGATCCTTGGACGCAGTGAGGCGGCCATGGACCCCCGGCCGTATTGAAATGGTTGGTTTCGGGCGGATGCCAGTCGCGGGTAGCAAAGATCGGCGCGCCGTCTCGAGCAAATCTTTCAATGTAACGATTTAGAACCGGCACCACTCGATCGCCGTCCCGCACCGCCAGAGCGCCGCCCGGACAAAAATCGTTCTGAACATCGACAATGATCAAGGCGTTCTTCTTCTTATCCATCGATTTCCATTATAGAGAATGATACCGTCGTTGCAATTCGGAGCCGGCAAGAGATAAATCGCTGATATGGCAATCAAAGCAGTCTTTTTCGATGCTGCGGGAACACTCATAAAACCGTTGAGACCGGTGGGTCAAAGCTATGCTCTGGTTGCGGAAAAATACGGTGTGAGAGTTTCTAGCGCAGAAGTTGCCGAGCGTTTTCGAGTTTGCTTCGATGCATCGCCCCCGCTTGCCTTTCCCGCCGTTTCAATGGATTCCATCGAATGGCTCGAGCGCGAATGGTGGAAACAGCGGGTACAGTGCGTTTTCGAGCCTTGGGGACGATTCGATCAGTTTGATCGCTTTTTTGCCGAACTGTTTTCTTACTATGCCCAACCGCAAGCTTGGACGCTTTATCCTGAAGTCTCAGAGACTCTACCTGCCTTGCAAAAACGCGGCCTGATTCTAGACGTCATTTCCAATTTCGATTCCCGCCTAATCGGCATACTCGAAGGACTCGGTGCGGCCCATTGGTTCGAAGAGATATTTGTTTCAAGTCGAGTCGGTCATGCCAAACCTACTCGGCACATATTCGATAAGGCGTTAACGCGGCACAGCCTCACGCCGGCAGAGGCTATCCATGTGGGCGATAGTGAAGAAACCGATCTGTGTGGCGCCGTCAATGCCGGAATAACAGGAGTCCTCATCGATCGAAGCTCGAATACATCACCGAATGGCTCCTTACGCATTAAACATCTGAACGAAATAATATCGATCTTAGATCAGGCTTGGGAACCGGAAAAACCGACTTGACAGGTTTGAGCGGCTGGGGTACACGGCTGCTAACTCAAGGAGAGCAGAATGGCGGCATCGAATTGGCAACAACTAGAATCGGACAACAGCGCAATGCGCATGCACGTGAGCCTGCCTGAAGGATCCGGGCCTTTTCCACGCGCCGGTCTCGGCTGAGCGATCGAAAAGTGATCATCGACGTGAACTCAACAGTTAGTTTTTTGCAATCTCATAGCGCCGTTGACAGCAACCGTCTCGGGATCATCGGCTTTTGCATGGGCGGGCGCGTGACTTATCTCATGGCTGCTGCTAACCCGGCGTTCAAAGCCGCCGACGTCGGCATCCGGAGGTAACGTGGCAAAGCAAGTGATAACGATGGGTCTGCCTTATCAGCCGCGCATACGCGCCTTGATTGAAGGCGAGATCGGCCTCGACGGCTATGAGCTGCGGATAAAGCATGACGTGAGTCCCGGCGAGCGACACTACCTCTTCACCAACGGCCATTTCGATGTCGGTGAAACTTCCGCCGCGACATTTCTGAGAACCCGAGAAAAAGGAATGCGTTTTCTCGCGCTGCCGATTTTCTTCGAGCGTGGGCCACGTCAACGCAACATTTTTTATTGCGAAGGCAAGCTAACCCATCCCGGCGAGCTCAAAGGAAAAAAAATCGGTTGCTTCCGCTACGGCGCCACAGCGGTGGTCTGGGCCCGCGGTTTTCTCCTTGACGCTCACAACCTGAAAACCACCGATATGCAGTGGTACGTGTCGGGGCGGGAAGTATATATCGGCCGCGATCTGCCCGTGAAGGTCGAACGGCTCGATCCGCCGACGCCGTTCGGCCAAGAGAAATCGCACTTATCCAGATTGCTGTCTCAGGGGAAATTGCATGCCGCACTGGTTGCCGGCGATTCCGGTTATCCCGGCCTTTTCGGCGGCGGCGTGCTGCCGAAAACCATGGGCGAGTATCCCGGCGTAAAACCGCTCTTCGACGATACCGAGGAAATTATCCGTTATGTTCAGGAGAAACGTATTTATCCGATCATCCACCTGATCGCTCTCAAAGAGGAGGCGGTCGAAAAATATCCGGACTTGCCGGCTAAGCTTTTGGAGGCCTTCAAAGAGGCGAAAAAGCTTTCGACGAAATATTTGACTGCCGAGCAATTAGCAGGATACGAGCGGGAGAAAGAAGTCTTGGGCGAAGATCCCTACGCTTACGTCCTGGGTGAAACGGAAAAGCGCACCATGCTGGCCCTTGGCCGTTATCAGGTAGAGCAAGGACTCTTGAAGGAAACTCCGCCCCTGGAGAGCTTGTTTGTGCGGGGCACGTTCGACTGATCAATGTGAGAGTTTGGCAGGATGCGAACTGGCAGTGGACTTTGAAAAAGCACTTCCGAAATAAAGCGACACCGGAAGACAAAGCTGCAACCGCCGCTCTTACCGAAGAGCGGCAACGGATCTCCCGCGAGCTCCATGACCGCGCGTTGCAACTTTTGTCGAGCGTCAAGCTAAGGGCTGAAGTTTGTCGCAATCAGTTCCTGAGCGATCAAAAATCTCTCGAGCGGGAGCTGGAGACGATCGAAAAGGAGATCGATACGGCCATCGTCGAGATTCGCAATATTCTCGCCGAAACTCGAGAGCCAGTAAAACTCGCCGCCGGTTCGTTGGAGCGAAGACTCAAAGCAGAGTTGGATATTTTCCGGGCGCGCACCGGTTTCGATTTGGACTTTCGCTGCTCCGTGGTAGCGCGCGACTTACCGTACGAGATCGAACGGGAGTTGTACTTTACGTTAAGAGAAGGCGTTCTCAATGCCGTACGCCATGCGCGGGCTTCTCAGTTGACCTTGTCCTTATCCCGAGACGGAACGTCTTGCGTCGCGTGCCTAAGCGACAACGGTGTCGGATTCGACATGTCAGCGGCCGAAGGCGGCACCCACTACGGTCTCAAAAGCATGCGGGAGAGAATTAAAAGAATCGGCGGCGAGCTCACCTTTCAATCCGCACCGGGAGCAGGCACACAGATTTCGATCAGGATACCTTTGTAGCTGCAGCCGAATAACAATCTGGAATAACACCTAGCGGAACGAAACAACGATCGCCCTTAAGGCGTGCGCGCATCACCGGATTTCTCACGCGGACCCGCGAGCCACCAAACCAGAAATCCAATAACCGGGAAGATCAATATGCCGACGATCCAGGCGACTTTTTTGCCTGTCGTGACGTCGCTTTGACAAACATTGACTATCGCCCAAACGTCGGCGATCACAATAATGAATCCGAAAATACCAGTAATTTCTATTCTCATGAGGTCTTCTTCGCGCCGCAGCGTTCACCCTGTGCGCGGGTTATGGTTATGATGACCCGAGATTAACCAAGCTTTTCCCTGCGACCCGAAACACCGTCCACTCGCTCATCGGGACGGCGCCGGGCTTTTCATAGAAGTTGATGGCCGGTTCATTCCAGTCGAGCACCGACCATTCCAAGCGACCGCATTCGCGCTCGATTGCGAGCCGCGCCACGTGGCGCAGCAACGCCCCGCCAAAGCCTTTTCTGCGGTAGGCTTCATCGACGAAAAGATCCTCGATGTAGAGCCCGGGTCTGGCCAAGAACGTACGTGTTATCCGGTAAATCCGGCAAAATAAATAGCAAATCTATTCTTTCGCGTCCTTGAGCGCGCGCCAGACACGCTCGGGAGTCAGCGGCAGATCTTTGATACGAACTCCGGTAGCCCGCTCCAAGGCATTGCATACTGCCGGGGCAATCGATAGCAGCCCGCCTTCGCCGATGCCACGGACTCCATAGGGACCTGGCCCGTCCTGGTTTTCGACCAATACCGTGTGGAAGTCTTCCGGCATATCGTTAAAGCTCGGGACACGATAATCGACCAGATTTGGATTGAGCAAGTTGCCGTTGGCATCGTAGACCATCTGTTCGATAAGCGTGTGGCCGATACCCATCATAGCCGCGCCCTCTTCCTGGCCAACGCAGCCCTCAGGGTGAATCGCCTTGCCGACGTCGGCCACCGAGATTAAACGTTTAATACTGACCTTGCCGCTATCCTCGTCGATATCCAGTTCGACCATGCCCATACCGACTTCCCAAAAAACCGGCATTTTGTTGTCCGTGATCGCTGGCGTGGTCTCGCCGCGGCCGATCAATTCGCCCCCCGAACCCGCGCCGAAGCGGCGCTCGAGCGCCTCTTTGAACGTAAGGCGCGCCTCGCCGCTGATCAGTGACCCATCCTGGAGCTTGATTTGATTTCGCGGCACGCGAAATGTTTTGGCGGCGATGGCGATCAGTTGCTTTTTCAAATCTCGTGCCGCGCCCTGCACCGCATTTCCCATACAGGTTGTCGACCGGCTCGAACCGGTAGAGCTATCGTAGGGCGTCACTTTCGTATCGGCACCCAGCACCCGTATTTGATCCAGAGAAATGGTAAGTTCTTCGCCGGCGATTTGACAAAGAACGGTGCGCACTCCTTGCCCCATTTCCGTGCTGCCGGCGAGGATATTTACAATACCGTCGGACTGCAGGCGCGCCATCGCCACGGAAACCGGCGTCGCTCCGGCATTGGTCACCGCGCAGGCCAAACCTACCGGCCGATTTTTCTTTTTCGCCGATTTCTTCCACTGGCTCGCAACCACAAGCTTCTTCAGGCCATAATGCAAATCGGCATCGATGCCTTTAAGACCAGGGCGCAACTCCTCGCCCTTCTTTAATAAATTTTTTAAGCGCAATTCCGCCGGGTCCATACCCAGACGCACCGCCGCGATGTCCATTTGCGACTCTCCTGCAAAAATCACCTGCGGCGCGCCGATGGCGCGAAACGAACCCGCCGAACCGGAGTTGGTATAGACCGAGTACGCGTGAGTGAGAATGTTGGGGATGCGATAAGGACCGAGCACCCGCGTTGCTGCGCGTATGGTAACGGCCGGGCCATTGTCGTCATAGGCTCCCGTGTCGAGATAAATTTCGGCCTCGCGCGCCGTGATGGTGCCGTCATTTTTGAAACCGGTCTTGACTCTTACTTTCGCCGCATGGCGCCGAACCGTGAGCATGGATTCACCGACGGAATTAGATACCCGTACCGGCGCGTTGGCCTTGCGCGCCAAAGCCACCACCAAGGGTTCGAATTTCGTGTACGACTTGCTGCCATAGCCTCCGCCTAGGTAGGAGATGATCATTCGCACTGTCGAAGCCGGTACGCGAAAGACTTTGGCAATATCGTTGCGTACCTGGAAAGGATGCTGCGCCGAAGACCACACGGTGACTCCATCTTCGTTCCAATGGGCAATTACGCCATGCGGTTCCATTGCATAGTGATAAACCATCGGAAAGGTAAAGTCGTCTTCGACGACCAGATGAGACTGGGCAAATGCCTCTTGAACGTTGCCGCGGGCGACACTCTCATGACTGCAGATATTGTCGCTGCGTCCCTCGTGAATCAAGGCAGCGCTTGGAGCGCGCGCCGCATCGATCCCGACCACGGTCGGAAGTTCTTCATACTGCACATCGATCAGCGCCGCCGCCTCTTCGGCTGTAGCCTGGTCCATCGCCGCAACGGCTGCCACCGGTTCACCGACGTAGCGAACCTTATTCATCGCGATCACCGGACGGCCGCTGTAAATGGCATTAAGATCGGCGATATCGGCTGCCGTCAGCACGGCAACGACCCCTTGCAGCGCTTCGGCGTTCGACGTATCGATGGAGACAATCTTTGCGTGCGCATAGGAACTGCGGAGAATTTTTCCACAGAGCATCCCCGGCACAACCAGATCGCCAAGAAACTTCGCCTGGCCGGTAACTTTTTCGAGACTATCGATTCGCGCAACGCTCTGACCGACATACTTGAAAACTTGCTTTGCCATTGTCTCTCCATCCAAGAAGAATTTCCGTTGAAACTAACAAAGAGATCTTTCGTGTGCAAGGAAACGGTGCTTCTGACGCGCGGCGATTTAGCCGTACCTTCTTCGCCGAATGTCTCTTAATAGCTGGCGAGATCAGATAGGACGGCGTCTTACCGGCGAAAGTCGGTATCCATCCGATGTGTTTTTAACCTGGACCCCGGCCTTCGCCGGGGTGACGGACCGATGGAAAGAAACCCTTCGACGGCGCTCGATCGTCACGCGAAACACTCGATCCATCCAGTTGACACTCCTCAGTGCCTACAGCGGGCCGAAGAATTTGGTTAATCTAAAATGAGGATCCCAAGATGACTAATGCGGACTGTATTGGGAATCGGCGGGGACTTGAGCTATAACTCTCGGCATGCGTTTTCCTGACCGGCTCATTCGCGGCACCCTGGTTCAACGTTACAAACGTTTCCTTGCCGATGTACGTTTACCCGACGGTCGAATTGTCACCGCTCATTGCACCAACACCGGCAGCATGATGGGCTGCAACCAGCCCGGCAGCACAGTCTATATTTCACCCTGCACAAAGGAGGGCCGACGCTTACTGTTTACCTGGGAAATTGTGAAAGTCGGCAGAACCTGGGTCGGCATCAATACTCTTCATCCGAACCGCATGGTCGCAGAATCCATCGAAAAGGGCGTCATCCGGGAACTGCAGGGCTATCATACCATTCGTCGTGAGGTCGTCACTATCCAAGGTACCCGCCTGGATTTGCGTCTCGAAGGCAGCAACGGCTTCTGTTTCGTTGAGGTTAAGAACGTCACCCTTGCCATCGATGGTGCCGCAGTCTTCCCGGATGCCGTGAGCGAGCGCGGCACAAAGCACCTCAAAGAGTTGATGCGGCTTCGCAAAAAAGGCCATCGGGCCGCCGTGGTCTTCGTCATCCAACGAAGCGATTGCAGTTATTTCCGGCCTGCCGACGAAATCGATTCAGAGTACGGCCGCTGGTTGCGCAGAGCCATAAAAGCGGGTGTCGAAGCGCTCCCCTATCGAGCGCGGGTCACAGCCAAAGAAGTCGTGCTTACCGAGCGAATTGCAACGAAGCTCTAATACAGGTCATCCCCGAGTACACGACCCGTAATGCAGGCAAACCTCGCAATTAGGCCATGATCTAATTCATCAAACGACCACCCGATACATTGAGCGATTCACCGGTGGTATGAGAAGAGTCGCTCGACGCTAGAAACAGAGCCGCTTTGGCGACTTCTTCATGTTTTGCATATTTTCGCAGAGGCGTCAGTTCTAAGAC
>JBBDNJ010000218.1:0-15978 GCA_040877705.1 Binatia bacterium
CGTCATAGGTATTTAACGAATTTGAATTTTCTCACTAGAACGAAATCACCCTGGCTAACGGAGCGAGATGGTTGACTTTGAAGCGGTAACGAGCCGCACCACCTTTGACGGTGCATCGGCTTTCAAAGCTATGCTGCGCGCTTTCAACATAGCCGAAGCAAGCTTCCGGGATGAGCTGAGTGAGTCATATTACGCTTTCGCGGGCCGGACGGTCCGTTTCCGTATCGTCGGATTGGAACTTGCGCGCCAGATTAACCGTCCTTTCTCCCACCTTCAGACGAGCGGAATCTCAGCCGATCCGGATTTGGAAATTGATCTCTGGGATGAAAGTCGGACAGCCATCCGATTTCCGAACCCCCTCGCCGACGGCAATGCCGGTTGGTCGGAGGTGACGGGGACATCGTCGGACCAGAGGTTTGTGGGGCAGCGGCTGCCTAACACTTTGACCTGTCTGGATCGCCTCGCGAAGCACATTGTTGGCTCGATTGCTTGGAGTGATCGCATCTTCATTTACGAGCGCGCCAAACCGCTCTCCCGGCTGCTTCTCGAATGGCACAACGACAGCAACGTACAGATCATCCATGCCGGGATGGTTGCGCACGAGGGCCGCGGAGTTCTCTTTGCCGGCAAAAGCGGATCGGGTAAGTCCACCTCTTCACTCGCCTGTCTTTGCGGTGGCTTTAGTTTCCTCAGCGAAGACTATCTAGGCTTGGAGATCCTTACGGACGGTTCTCTCTTAGGCCACAGCCTTTACAACTCCGTCTTTCTTGAGTCCAAGCACCTGAAGCGCTTCCCCGATCTCAAAGCGCACGTCCTACGCGGTGGTCCCGCTGAGGAAAAATCGGTGGTGATTCTTTCGGATCTCTTTCCAGAGCGGCTCAATCGAGTTGCGCCGATCACTGCCGTACTGCTGCCGCGAGTCGTCATCGGAGGAACCGAATCGAGGATCTATCCGGCGCCCAAGAGCCAGGCTCTTCTGGCGCTTGGCCCGAGTTCGCTGTTCCAGATTCCGAGCCGCCGGACGAACGGATTTGAAAAGCTTGCTCAAATAGTTCAGCAGGTTCCTGCGTACTGGCTCGATCTCGGGGGCGAAATCGATCGCATCCCGCATGTCGTGAAGGCCTTTATGGAGGAAATGGCGAGCCGAGAACTCGCGTCGGCTTAGCTGTATACCTGTCTTAAGCAGCGACGAGGGATCGATGAAACCAGCTTTGATTACTTGTATTGTTCCTGTCTTTAACGGTGAGAAATATTTGGCGGATGCCCTGGACAGCATCGTGGCGCAGACGTACCGGCCATTGGAGATTATTGTTGCCGATGACGGATCGACTGACGGAACGGCAGCGGTGGTCCGCGCGTATAAAAGCCGGCTGAGATACTTCACGCAACCCAACTCCGGACCGGCAGCAGCCCGCAATCTCGGAGTGCGCGGCGCGGCAGGCGAGTTCGTGGCGTTCCTGGATGCCGATGACCTCTGGCATCCGGAGAAACTTGCCCGCCAAGTAGCGTGTTTCGAAAGGCGGCCGGAGCTGGGATACTGCGTCACCCACGTTCAGAATTTCTGGGTTCCGGAACTCAGCGATGAGAAGGAGAAATTTAATAATCACCGATTGTCCAATCCGCTGCCTGGTTACGTCACGCAAACACTCATGGCACGGCGCGCCGTTTTTGAAATTGTGGGCTGGTTCGATCCCTCGCTGCGGCACGGCGACGACACAGACTGGTTTTTACGGGCAACCGACCAGGGCACGCTGGTCGAGCTAATGCCCGATGTTCTGGTGTATCGTCGCTTGCACCACGCCAACCTAAGCCGCGCAGCCGCAGCTAGTCGCGAGGAATATTTGCAGATCGTAAAGATGGCCCTCGACCGCCGGCGCCGGAACGAAGCTCGCCCGCCTCATTCCGGATCCGTCGTCCAGGAGAAGAAAAACCCGTGACACACTCCTACGCGCAAACCAATATTCAGCTTTTCGACCAGCTTCGGCGAGACGGCTACCCGCCGAATCAGATCGATGAAGTCTTCAAGGCCCATGAGCTGGCCATGCCCCTGTTCGCCGGAAGCTATCGCCAATCGGGAAAAACCTTCATCGCTCATCTTGTGGGTACCGCGAGTATCTTGAGTTCTCTTCATGTGACAGCGGAGCTGATCACGGCCGGGCTGCTTCACGCCACCTATACGCATGGTGATTTCGGCAATGGAGTCAAAGGCATATCGTCGTGGAAGCGAGAGAAGTTGAAGAAGGCTGCCGGTCAAGAGGTGGAAGAGCTGGTTGCCAGATACTCGCGCTTGGTGTGGACGACCACCGCCATTCAAACACTTCATGCCGCTCTGCACAAAATGGATTCAATAGATCGGGATGTTGTTTTGCTTCGCTTGACGAATGAGCTAGAGGATCTCCTGGATTTTGGCCTGTTCTATTGGTCCGCGCCAAAGAGCCGCCTGGAATACATCGAAAGAAAAGGTCATCTGATGGTGGAAATGGCGGCGCGGTTGGGTTGCTCGCGGCTATCGGCTGAACTTGCGGATGAAATGGAGCGAACCAGATCGGGCGCAATTGCGTTGGATATTCAGGCATGGCGAAACGAGGTCTTCGTGGTAATACCCCCATCCTACCGC
This sequence comes from Binatia bacterium, assembly GCA_040877705.1. Lineage (GTDB taxonomy): Bacteria > Desulfobacterota > Binatia > UBA9968 > UBA9968 > WHTF01. Next base: position 2,618 of record JBBDNJ010000218.1, read on the forward strand.
GAACGGTGGTCCGCAAGATGGTCGCGCCGGATCTTGGCGCCCGTCAAGCGCGCGCGTCGCAGTTTATTGTCCCTCAGATAGAGCGAGGAGTTTCATCGCAATGCACTCTCACGCGCAAACCATTCTCCAGCTCTATCTCCAGCTTCAGAGCGCGGGTTACTCTAAAAGCGAAATGGAACTGATCCGAAGAACATATGAGCCGGCGATGCGACTTTTTTCCGGTCGTTTCCAGCCTTCGGGTAAAACCTTCATAGCCCATGTTGTTGGCACATCAAGCATCCTGGCGTCGCATAGCCGTAACGTCGCGACTGTTGCTGCGGGGCTCCTGCACAACGTGTACGAGCACGGCGACTTTGCCGACGGCAGGATCGCCATCTCAGAACGCAGGCGCAAACGACTCAGACGTGTGCTGGGGACGGAAATAGAGGATTATTTGGCTCGATTCGCAAAGCTCCGGTGGACCCCAAGGAGCATTCCCGAGCACTGCGCTGGAGCCGAGAGGCTTAGCCCGGTGGACCAAGAGGTGGTTTTGATAAGGCTAGCCGATCATCTTGAGCATCTTCTCGACCTCGATGTTCTTTATTATGGTCGCGTTGGACAGCAGATTTACGTCGATAATGGACCTGCCGTCGTTACTTTAGCGGCCAAGTTAGGGTTTCCAACTTTATAGGCTCGAAAACCTATCGCCGGCACCCGACGCATGCAAACGCGAGCTGTCGTTGGCGCAAGGTCGGTGTTTCCTGAGACGATTATATCTGGTAAGCTAAGAAGCATGGAGATGATGAAGGATTACCGGTTAATCACGGGCTTTTATGGATTTGTTGTACAAAGAACATTTCGGACTTAGACAAGGCCCGTTCAATATCACAGCGGATCCGGAATTCTTATACCTGAGCGCGAGCCATCGCGAGGGCTTGGCGCAGCTTTCATACGGCATTAAGGGTCGCAAAGGTTTTGTAGTTTTGACGGGCGAGGTCGGCACCGGCAAGACGACTTTGATCCACACGCTCTTGGGCGAGCTCGGCGGTGATACGAGGACAGCTCTGATTTTCAGCCATATCGCCGATCCTCTCGATCTCCTCCGCTATATCTGTGATGAGTTCGGTCTTAAGGTGCCGAAGAACTCGCGCGGTGATCTCTACGAACATCTCGCGTTGCTTAATGCTTACTTGTTGTCAAGGTACGGAGCGGGGGAAAACTGTGCGTTGATCATCGATGAAGCACAGAATCTATCCGCTGAGGTTTTGGAAAGTGTCCGGCTCTTGTCGAATTTTGAAACTTCCAAGGACAAGCTGTTGCAGATTCTGCTCGTCGGCCAGCCGGAATTATCAGATCGTCTCAACTCACAGGAATTGCGGCAGCTGAAGCAAAGGATAACTCTCCGCCACCACTTGCGTCCTCTCACATTGAAAGAGTGTCAAGAATATGTCGCGAACAGATTGCGAATTGCTGGCGGGGATCCGGCGCTTTTTACGCCTAAAGCCTTGGAACTGATCTGCGCATGCTCGGGAGGGATTCCGAGGATCATCAATGTGGTTTGTGATAACGCCTTGCTTACAGGCTATGCTTTGGGAAAAGCGATCGTCGACGACTCCATCGTTCGACAAGTGGCGGAGGACCTGAGTCTCACTGGGACGACAGCAAGCGTGCTCTCAATCAGAAACGTGTCGAGCCATGCCTTGAACGGAACGTCGCTGAAGCGAGACACCCAGATGTCCACACAACGGCAAGCGCATTTTGATTCGTCTCCCGCTCGGCCGCTGGTGAACACAGTTGGATCTCCTGCTCGTAATGCAGTTATCCCGCGGAAATTTTTTGATGAGCTTAGTGTGCTGCTTCTCGATGCTATGGGACCGATGGCATCGGTTGTCTTAAAAGATCGAGTGGCGAGTCTGGGAGAGTCTCTGGATCGATTTCCAAAAAGTAAGATAAGCACCCTCGTCGAAGCTTTGAGTCATGAGATTTTAGACACGTCAATGAAGCAAACCTTTCAGCAGCTTGCCCAAGAGCGTATTAGCACCCTGAGCCGGCTGGAGCAGCCGTAGGAGTTTCTATGAGTCGAGTGTTTGATGCGCTAGCCAAGGCAAGCGAGGAAAAGAAGCATCAAGTTAAAAGCATTCGTAGAGTCGTTGACACCGAACGTCAAGACTCAGCTCAGACAAAAATGGAATCCAGTCTTTCCGAGGTACTTCCAGGGGATAGGTGTCAAGAGAATTTACAAAGCGTTTCCTTCACGGTAACCGATAAGAACAAGCCCTGGCGCGAGCGCATCGAGGAGTTTTTTTTAAGTTGGGATCTCGGTCGCTATCAAAATCATCCAATTGTTTCTTTAGAAAAGGATTCGGCTGCGGCGGAGCAGTACAAGATTTTGCGTGAGCAGATCAAAGGTTTACGTGTCGAACAGAGGATCGACGCATTGTCGATCACAAGCCCGGTGAAGAGAGATGGTAAGACAACCGTCGCGGTCAATCTGGCCGCGGTGTTGGCTTTAGATTCCGAGGAGAGAGTTCTCCTGATCGATGGTGACATTCGTACCCCGAGGGTCCATCGGTTTTTTAATTTGCCTTTGGCCCCTGGTTTCGCCGAGTATCTAGGCTCAAACTCTCGGATGGGCGTTAAGAGTTTGGTCCAAGAAACATTCCTGCCCGGGTTGAGCGTCTTGCCGGCCGGTAAGTCGTGTCGTTTATCATCTGAACTGTCGGTCAAGGAAAAGGTGAGGGATGTGATGGACGAGATAAGAGCGGATTTCCCAAAGCATCAGATTATTATCGACACTGCACCGGTTTTTTCAACCTCGGAACCTCTCGTAATCGCCGGCCATCTGGCTGGCGTCTTGTTGGTGATTCGAGCAGGAAAAACCCCCGGCGATTATTTAACAAAAGCGATCCAATCCCTTGGCTCGAGCAAAATCATCGGCGTGGTACTGAACGGAGGCAAGCTAGGTATCTCGTCAAAGTGTTACTACTCTTCGACCCATGGCGCCTCTCGTATTCTAGCCGATACGGATTCCTAATCAATTTGCGATCTTTTTCTATGTGGGCGGTATCGATTTGACGTTTGTAGCGGCAATGGAGCCTGTTTTCAGCTTGTCCAAAGGCTGTTTTCACCAAAGTCGCTTCCACGGCGTAATAACCGTCGCAGCGCACCCCTGACACTTCTTTATGGACAAGTAAACCATGTCTGAGCGTTATCTCATTACGGGCGGAGCCGGTTTCATCGGCTCTCACCTCGTTAAGCGCCTCGTGGCCGAAGGTGGAATCGTTCGAGTCGTGGACAATCTTTCCACGGGTCATGCGGAGCGGCTCGAGGATGTCCGTAACGTGGTCCAATTCATCAAGGGGGATTTGGCTGAAGAATCCATCGCCGAAGCAGTCGTCAAAGACATCGACTATGTTTTACATCAAGCAGCCGTCCCGTCCGTGCAGCGGTCAATCGGCGATGCAGTCGGTACTAATCGAGCCAATGTGACGGCGACTCTAAATCTTCTCGAAAGCTGCCGAAAAGCGGGTGTTCACCGTTTGGTTTACGCCGCTTCGTCTTCGGCTTATGGCGATACCGAGGTTCTTCCAAAGACGGAAAAAATGCCGGCCAATCCGCTTTCTCCATATGCATTGCAGAAGTGGGTCGGCGAACGCTATTGCAAACTCTATTATGATCTCCACGGGCTCGAAACCGTAAGCCTTCGATATTTTAATGTCTTCGGCCCGGGCCAAGATCCTGACTCGGAATACTCCGCAGTGATTCCAAAATTTATCACGAATCTTCTGGCGAAGGAGTCCGTCACGGTTTATGGCGACGGCGAGCAGTCGCGTGATTTCACATATATAGATAACGTGGTCGACGCGAATTTGCTTGCTCTGCGCGCGCAGGACGTGCCTGGAAAAGTCTGCAACATCGGTTGTGGGGAGCGCATTACTCTTAATAAGTTAATACAAATGTTGGAGCAAATTCTCGGCGTTAAGGCGAAGGTAAATTACGCTGCCGCAAGAGCCGGCGATGTGCGTCACTCATTAGCTGATATCCAAAAGGCAAGACGCCTTTTGGGGTACAATCCGCAAGCCGGAATAGAACAGGGACTGAGGAAAACGGTGAAAGAACTTAAAGGTAGACTGCGCTACTAAGGCTTGGTCATGGTAGACGAGGGGTATATTGCTTCGAAGAATTCAGTTGGATTGCCGGTCGTCACCCGGAATTCAAAAATAAGAGCGACAAACTATTGCCGAGGGGTTCCACGTCCGCCCGTCTCCCGCTGCCGTTCCTCGATGAATTTTTTAAATCTTTGCAGATCATTGTCGATACGTCTCGCGATCAATGAGAAAAACTCTTCTTCTGACACTTCGAATCCTTTACGGTCGTAAAACAACTTCAAGTTAACTCTTGTGACGTCGGTGATCGTTGCGTTCCACTGCTTCAGTGTGCCGCTAAGTCCGTCTCCTGGTGGAGCCGCTGAAGTATCCGTCGTCTGACGTCGTGGCATCCGCTTTGGCCGGCCTGATGGGGTAAAGGCAGCGGCAATGAGGTTTTGCATTTACGGGCAATTTGACAAAAAAGTACCCCTTCGTTAGTTAGAGAGTGACTAAAATGAACAATCCGACAGAGGAGGAACAATGAGTGACTTTTACAGTGCGTGGTTGGACCGAGCCAAAGAAAATCAAAAGAAGGTCGATGAGGCGCCGCGGGTAGCGAAGTCCAAAGATCTCAAATGGGTGCGGACGCCGCAAGATTACAAGGCTGCCTTGATGATTGCTCCGGAGCTTGGCTTTCCAACCGGCGGCAGCTGTCTGATGCGGGCCGAAATTCCGGTGGGTTGGCACACCGGCAAACATTTTCACGGCGAAGAAGCGATCTACGTCGAAAGCGGCGAAGGGTTTATGGTTCTAGATGAAAAGCGTTACGACTTTTACCCGGGAACTATTCTGCACATTCCCTATCGTTCACCTCATCAGCTCTTCAATACGGGTAGCGGCCCCGTGGGCTATCTTTCCGGCTTAGCTTGGCACCTCGAAGCCGACGTTTACATGGGCAAGTTGGAACAACTCGAAGAGTGCGGGGAAAACGATCCGAAGGTTCTGGCGCGGTTCCCAAAAGAGGAATCGCAGTACTGGCCGGAAGACGGCCGGCGCATCTCGATGCATCAGAAACAACACGAAAAGTCCGGCGAATCGAAACATGGGGCGACTTATTTTCTCATGGGCCGAAGCGGCAAGCAGAACGGCTTCAAAGCTACCGGGGTAGCCATCAGTTCCATTTTTGTCGACCTGCCGCACACCAAGAGCCACAGCCATGCGCATCCGGAGGCCTATTTATATGCGTTGGAAGGCGACGGTTATTCCGAGATCGGCGGCAAACGCTACGACTGGAATCAAGGCGATGCGGTGCATGTGCCTCCCGGAATGTTGCATCATCAACACTTCAATCCATTCGATAAGGATATGAAAGAACTCCGTTTCGAGTTTGGCGTCCGCTATTGGTTCGTCGATCAATGGAAGGGTTATGTCACTGTCGATAAACACTTGAAAGCGACGACTCACATGGACGATTAGTGGTGAGTGACATAGCAGCAGTGTGGCAGCGGGCTAACGGTTATCGTGAGCCCGCTTTTTTTGTCTCTCGACAGTTGCCGCAACCTGTACAGCGAAAGGCAAAATAGTTGCGCCAGGCCGGAGCCGTCATGTGCGTCTAAGGTATCAACAAAAATGAAAAAGTAGAAGCGAGCGGAGATTTTCTTGCAACGCTTAGCGAGATCTTTTATAAAACAATGCATGACGCTTTTGCGCAATCCCAAAAACGGCGCACCTAAGATCATGCTTGGCTTTATCGTGCGTCGTTGCGCGGCCGACATCGGCCATACACCGACTCCCGATGAATTCGCCGCATGGGCCAATGCCCGATGCGAGGGCGGGCATGAGTATTGCCTTTTTGGTAAACCGATTTCACCTTCTATCGCCAAAGTCATGTTTCAACAACCGGGCCGCTTGGTGACCGTCAACGGCGAGAGCTTCGAAAAAAATTGGCGCGGTCCGCGCGGCTAGATCTCCAACGGTTCACCCGTATACCCCGAGTATCGGTTCGGGAATTATTTTGATAGCGAAATAGATGTCCAGCGATGCTCACGTGCTCACCGAGATCGACAAGAGCGGCTACACCGACAAACTCTATAGTGGGCAGGAGATCAAAGACCGCTAGAAGCACGCCAGTCTAACTGCTATGTTTGCTGTTTATGATTGGAGACAGACAACCAGGACAGTTCCGGATCATTTCCGATTTCAAGGCTCAAGGGGACCAACCCGCCGCAATTGAAAAACTCTATGCCGGCATGGAACAGGGGAGGAAGCATCAGGTTCTGTTAGGCGTCACCGGCTCCGGGAAAACGTTCACCATCGCCAATGTCATTGAGAAGACTAATAAGCCGACACTGGTGTTGGCGCCCAATAAGACCCTTGCGGCTCAGCTCTACAGCGAGTTCAAGGAACTATTTCCCGAAAACGCCGTCCGCTATTTTGTCAGCTATTACGACTACTACCAGCCGGAAGCCTACATGCCTTCGACGGATACCTTCATTGAGAAGGATTCCGCTATCAATGACGAGATCGATAAGCTGCGTCATTCCGCAACCAAGGCATTGCTGGAGCGACGCGATACGCTGATCGTCGCCAGCGTCTCATGTATCTATGGTTTGGGTTCACCGGAGGCTTACTTCGACCTGATGGTTTATCTCGAAGAGGGGGGTAAGATCGAACGCGACCGGATGTTGCGCAAGCTTGTCGATATCCAGTATCAACGCAGCGATTTTGATTTTCATCGGGGAACCTTCCGGGTGCGCGGCGACTGTGTTGAAATCTTTCCCGCTTATGAAGACAAGTCGGCGCTACGCATCGAGTTCTTCGACGACAGGGTGGAAGGCATTTATGAGATCGATCCTCTGCGCGGCAAAATGCAACGGCGGGTAGATAAAGCGATGATCTATCCCGCCAGCCACTACGTGACGACTGAAAGTCGCATGAAGCAGGCGACCCGCGATATCCGCCTGGAGCTTAAAGATCGCTTGAAGGAGCTGCGCGAGCAGAACAAATCGCTCGAAGCTCAACGACTGGAGCAGCGTACGCTCTACGATCTCGAACTCCTGGAGGAAATGGGTTTCTGTCCCGGAATCGAAAACTATTCCCGTCACTTAACCGGCCGCCGGCCAGGCGAGCCGCCGCCGACTTTGTTGAGCTATTTTCCCGATGATTTTTTGCTCGTGGTCGACGAGAGCCATGTCACGGTGCCGCAAGTAGGCGGTATGTACCGCGGTGATCGTTCTCGTAAAGAGACTCTGGTTGAGTTCGGCTTCCGCTTGCCGTCGGCTTTGGATAACCGCCCATTGAACTTCGAGGAATTCGAAGCTTGTTTAAATCAGGTCATTTTCGTCTCGGCGACGCCGGCGCATTATGAAATGGAGAAGTCGAATGGAGTCCTAGTCGAACAAGTCATCCGCCCCACAGGATTGATCGATCCGGAACTTACCGTCAAACCGGCCCGCAACCAGGTTGACGATCTGCTTGCTGAAATCCGCAAGCGGGTGGAGCGCAAGGAACGGGTTCTGGTGACGACCCTGACCAAACGCATGGCTGAAGATTTGACCGACTATTATCAGGATTTAAACGTCAAGGTGCGTTATCTCCACTCCGACATTGAAACTCTTGAGCGCGTTGAGATCATCAGGCAACTCCGCATGGGTGTTTTCGATGTTCTGGTGGGGATCAATCTGTTGCGCGAAGGCCTCGACCTGCCTGAGGTTTCTCTAGTCGCAATATTGGACGCGGACAAGGAAGGGTTTCTTCGCTCGGAGCGGTCGCTGATCCAGACCATCGGCAGGGCCGCGCGTAATGTTCATGGCAATGTGATTCTTTACGCTGATTCCGTGACCGATTCGATGCGAAGGGCGATCGATGAGACCAACCGCCGGCGCCTTTTACAGACAGCGTACAACACCCAACACGGCATCACCGCGCAGACCGTTGTCAAGTCGTTGGGTGCGCCGCTGGTGAGGATCTACGACGCGGATTACGTCGATATCCCGCTCGCGGCGGAGGGCGTGGCTCGTTATGCTCCGGCCGACCTTACGCGTAAGATCAAACAACTTAAAAAGGAAATGAAACAAGCGTCCGGCAAGCTCGAGTTTGAAAGGGCGGCGGAGTTGCGCGATGAAATTCGCGAGCTCGAGAATCGCGAACTGGAACTGCGGGATGCCGGACTTTCAGCAAGCCAAAATTTTTAGCGCCTGGCCGTGCGACTCTAGCTGAGAGCTTGCCCTGGTTCATCGAAGGGACTCACGGTGAGTAACTTAAATTCCAATGTGTTGTTCCCCGTCCGGGGTGAGAGAGTGGAGACATGGAGGGGGTTTTTACACAATCTGGTGTTTAGGACAAACTCACAGGAGACTAGATGGGTTAACGTGCTTGATTGTCCGTAATGTCGGTGATGTTGACGGCGGCTTCCACGGGGTCATGACGACGCATTCTGCTTCGACCGTCGTCTTCTTCGGCGGCGCCAGGGCGAGCAACACCGACGATATGGACTTTGGTCTTGTCGGAGCCCTCCGCGAAAATCGTCGCGACGAAAAATACCGCGATGGCCAAACCGCTCAGCGAGTAAAGCACGAACGGCTGCATCGATCCCATATTGGAGATATAGTCGCCCCATTGGACCATGAAGCCGAGGTAATAAGTAAACATATAAGTAATCAAAAGACAGATTTTGACGCGGTTCCAGAGTAAAAACGGCAACAGGCTGGCGATAAAAAAGAACACCTGCCAAATAGGGATCAACTGGTTAAAGACGCCGAGCTTTAAAAGATTCTCGATTTCAGACATCCGTGCTCTCCATCATTTAAATAAGATCCTCGTCGACTCGCTGTCGTTGAGTAAGGTAATGGTAGTAAACCCAAAAGCTGTGCCAGGCCGGGTCTGTTAGTGTATTCAATTTTCCAGTGACATAGTATGGACAAGACATGCCAATCGGCGAACAACGTACCTAAAGGCTGAGACATGAACGCCGGCCTTCCTAGATGTTTACGTCCCTCTGTGACAAATCGAGCAACGTCGAGCCGTTGAGCGTGCAAAACAACGGATAAGATCGGCAAGCAAGCGGATCTTGAGGTAGCGATCAATCATTCGTTGAGTTCAGCCGTGGTCGGGCGGTCTGAAGCGCAGCCGCTGAACCGCCACCATGACAGCCGTGGGTTCATAAAAAAGGAGCGGATTGTCTGCTATTCTCATGCTCTGGTATACGGATGTTGATGATTTCTATTGATGAAAAACTGACCAATCTTCCGTCCCGGCCGGGCGTCTATCTGATGCGCGATAAGTCCGGCAAGGTGATTTATGTCGGCAAGGCAAAGGACTTGCGGGCTCGTGTGAGAGCTTATTTCAATCGCTCGGATGGGCGCTCGCAGATTGAGTTCTTGATCCGTCGCGTTGAAGATCTTGAAACTCTTGTTACGAGCAATGACAAAGAAGCGCTTATTCTCGAAAACAATCTCATCAAGCAATACAAACCACGCTACAACATCCGCCTCAAGGATGATAAGAGTTATTTAAGCATCAAAGTTACGGTACAACATCCTTGGCCGCGCATCTTCACCACTCGCAAGATGGTCAAAGACGGTAGTCGCTACTTCGGTCCATTCTCGTCGGCAGTCGCTGCGCGCGAAACCGTGGACATCATTGAGAAGCATTTCCTCTTGCGCAACTGCACCGATCATAATTTTAGAAATCGCAGCCGCCCCTGTTTGCAATACGAGATCAAACGTTGCATGGGGCCTTGCGTCTTACCGGTGAGTCCGGAGGAATATCGGGAGCAGGTCCGCCAGGCGGTCTTGTTTATCGAAGGACGACAACACGAGTTGTTAGCGGAACTAAAACAGCGTATGGAGGGCAAAGCCGAAGCGTTGGAATTCGAATCGGCGGCGAAAATCCGCGATCAGATCCAGGCGGTCGAGAAAACGCTGGAAAAACAGCACATGGTTTCGCATTGGGGCGCGGATCAGGACATCTTCGGCCTCTATCGTGAAGGCGGTTTCATTGAGGCTCAGGTGCTTTTCGTGCGGCAGGGAAAACTGACTGGGAACCAGGCTTATTCACTGCAGGATCTGGAATTTCCCGATGAGGAAATCATGAGCTCGCTACTGACACAATTCTACCAAGGGCAACGCTTCATTCCCGACGAAATTTTATTGCCACTGGAACTGGAAGATCGTGACACGCGCGAAGAGTATTTGAGTGAACGTAAGGGAAAGAGAGTGAGCCTGGTCGTGCCGCAGAGGGGCGATAAGCGCAGGCTCGTCGAGATGGCGGAGCAAAATGCTCATCAAAGCTTTGCTGAGCGGCACGACCAGGAAAAGGCGCGTGAGAAAATGCTCCAGGAACTGCAGACTCAGCTGCGCCTGAAGCATTACCCGCAGCGTATCGAGTGCTACGATATTTCGATGATCCACGGGGCGCACGCAGTGGGTTCCCGGGTGACGTTTATCGGCGGCGAGCCCGACAAGGCACTTTATCGCCACTATCGCATTCGCAGCATCGATGCCTCCAGCGGCGGAGACGACTTCGGCATGATGTTGGAGGTTCTGAAGCGCCGCTTTACTCGGGGCAAGCAAGAAGAAGACTTGCCCGATCTCGTCGTGGTAGACGGCGGCAAAGGTCAGTTGGCCATGGCGCTGGCAGCCATGCGGGAAGTCGGCATCGACGGTATCCATGTGGTGGGTCTGGCCAAAATGCGCGTGCAATCGGCCCCCCGCAGCGCTGAAATCGAACGGTCCGAAGAACGCGTGTTTCTGCCGGGACAGAGCAATCCCGTCATTTTGAAACGCAACTCCAACGCTTTGTTTTTATTGCAACAAGTGCGTGACGAGGCGCACCGATTCGCCATCACGCACCACAAAAAGTTACGTTCGAGGCAGACCCTCTATTCGGCTTTGGATCGCATTCCCGGTATCGGTGCCGCGCGCAAACGCGCATTGTTGCGCGCCTTCGGCAGCATAAAGGGAGTTGAACAGGCGAGCCTCGATGAGTTATTGCAGGTTCCAACCATGAACGAAAAAGTCGCCCAGCAACTGTGGCAGATGTTTCACCCGGCGCCGCGTTGAAAGCGGACTCATGGCGCCGGCTAGCGATCAATCCGCCGCACTCGTTCCCGGAACTATTTTCCCTTCTGTTTGGTTGTTTGCGATAACCGGTTCGCTTTTGCTAGGCCAGTTGGTTGCGGGCTCGCCGATGGTTCTCGCTCCCTACTTGTTCTTGTTGTTGATCATTCCTCTAATCCTGCTTACTCGGGCAGTATACCGGAGGTGGGCCGTGCTGGTGATCCTGGTGGGATTGACGTTTGCGCTTGGTTATTACCGCCACCACGAGTTGTTGTTGCCGACCTTTCCGCCGAATCATCTTCGCTCCGTCATGAGCGATAAGACGGAACTGTATTTGGAAGGAGTATTGCTGCACGAACCGGAAAAATTGCCCAACCGCAGTCGCTGGTACCTGCGTAGTGAACGCATCTGGCATCCCACCGGAGCCGAGGAGATTAGCGGCAATCTGCTCTTGAATGTTCGACATCTGAATCGCGAGTGGCATTACGGCGATCGCCTACGAGCGGCGATCCGGCCGAGAGTTCCTAAGGACAGCGGCAACCCAGGCGGATTCAATTATGCGACTTACCTGGCGCGGCGTGAAATCTACGCCGTTGGGTTTCTCGATAGCGACGAAAAAATCGAACTCGTGAAAAGGGCGCCGAATCGTCTTCGCGGCGCGGTAGAACACCTCCGGCGCGAAATTCGCCGCTACATTGAGAGCCATTTCGACCCTGAATCCGGCGCACTCATGAAAGCGCTGGTGATCGGAGACATGGGTGAGATCTCGAAAAAAATGCGCGCCGACTTCACGGCCGCGGGAGTGAATCACGTTTTGTCGATATCCGGATTGCACGTGGCGATGCTGGGTCTGGTCGTTTTTTGGCTCGTGCGTGCGCTTGGATCGTTGAATAGTTATCTGTTGCTGCGCTGCAATCTGATCAAGATAGCGACTCTTTGTTCTTTCGTCGCCGTCATCTTTTACACGGCATTAGCCGGCGCGATGGTGCCGACGGTGCGATCGGCGATCATGATCGGGGTTTATGAACTGGCCGTGTTGCTCGACCGTGAAGAGGAGGTTTTAACCAGCCTGACGTTTGCGGCCTTGCTGATCGCGCTGGTTTGGCCCGGCGTGATCGCGGACATTTCATTCCAACTGTCGTTTGTCGCGGTATTTTTCATCGCCTGGGGAATGCGCAGGGTTCTCGGAGATTCCGCCGCCCCGCCAAGAGACCAGTTGCCGCAGGAGCGAAGCCGGCTATGGCCAAAGTTGCGCGCGGTGGGGATGCATTTGGCCGTGCCGTTCTTAGCGACCATCGGCACCGGACCGCTGATCGCGCATTATTTCGGCCATCTCTCTTTGGCAGGTTTCGTGTCGAACCCGATCATTGTTCCGGTGGTCGGCTTTGTCGTCGTCCCGCTCGGACTGGCCATCAGCTTTCTTTCGCTGGTTTGGCCGCAGGCGCTGATGCCTTTGGTATTGGTGACGGAATGGTTGTTGTGGTTTACCGGCCGGCTTGTGGATTGGTTCGCCAGTCTGCCTTTTGCCAATATGGGCGTGCCGGCGCCGAATCTCTGGGAAGTCGGCGGTCTCTATTTGTTCATCCTTTCTCTCTTCTTGATCAAGAGAAGCCGCTATGCGGTGGCTGCCGTTGTCGTGACTTCGTTAATGCTGATTGCCGATGGCGCGTACTGGTGGCGCGAACGTTGGGCGCGAAAAGAACTGAGAGTGACACACCTGAATGTCGGCCAGGGTGATGCCGCGGTGGTCGAGTTTCCCGGCGCTAAAACTTTGCTGATCGACGCCGGAGGCACGGCAACCGGCGAGTTCGATACCGGCGAGGCCATCGTCGGTCCATTTCTCCGCTCGCGCAAGATTCTCAAAGTCGAATATCTTTTGGTGAGTCATCCGCGCATCGACCATTACGGCGGCATGGGTTCGATCGTGAAGGAATTCACCCCGGAGGAGTTTTGGTCCGCGGCGGCCAAGGGGCGGACGCGCCGCTTCGAAGAATTGGACGAAATCCTGGATGAAAGAGAAATCAAGCGGGTCACTCTTAGCAATCAAGAACCGTGTCGTTTGATCGAGGGAGTGAATCTTTGTTTTCTCTATCCGCCGGCGGATAGGACGGATGATGTTTCGGTGGTGCTACGCCTGGAATACGGCAAGATCCGGTTTCTCTTTGCCGGAGATATCGACACCCGCGACGAGCAGTTGCTGGCGCAAGAACCGGCAGAGATTGCCAGCGCAGTTTTA
>JBBDNJ010000219.1:0-15832 GCA_040877705.1 Binatia bacterium
ATGACCTTGCGGATTTTAACTTCAAAAAATGGACGCTCGCGAGCATAGATGTCCACTTCTCCCTTGGACAGACCTTGAACTAAGATTTTGACTCGTCCGTCGGCCAGCTTCAGCATCCTCATAATAGAAGCGATGGTACCGACTTTGTGAATCTCCGCGGGAGTTGGATTTTCTTCTGCGGAATTTTTCTGCGCGACTAGGAATATTAACCGGTCACGTGAGAGAGCCTCTTCCACTGCCCGGATGGATACATCTCGACCCACGAACAGCGGCAACATCATGTAGGGGTAGATGACGATATCACGAATCGGCAGCAACGGGAGAATTTCAGGAATTTCGACTTGTGATCCCTTTGTTTCCGAGTCTTCAGCTTTCCATTCAGCGTCACTCATTGAGTATTGATCCTCGGCTCAACTTAATCACACTGGTAACAGAGGTCAACAACAATTTCTATTTTGGCCAGGAATAGTCGTAAGGGCAAAATTGGCGGTCTGATAGGAGTGCTCTGTCTGAGAAGAATTGAAACTAGTCGAACAGTTGTTTAACTTTGTCTAAAAAACCCTTCGAGAGCGGATTGATGTCTTTTCCACCCAACGAGGCAAACTCTTTCAAAAGCTCTTTCTGCCGCGCAGTCAGGTGCGTCGGAGTCTCCACCAGTACGCACACATGCTGGTCGCCTTGTTGATAACCATGGACGTCTTTAACCCCCTTGCCCTTAATGCGAAAGATCTTTCCCGATTGCGTTCCGGCGGGGATTTTCATTTTGATATTGCCATCCAAGGTGGGGACGTCAATCTCTGCCCCCAAAGCTGCCTGCACGAAACTTATCGGAACCTCGCAAAGAACATCAAGGTTTTCTCGTGTGAAGATAGGGTGAGTCTCGACTTGTATGACAACATACAAATCACCGGGTGCGCCGCCCATGGGTGCGCTTTCACCTTCAGCTCGCAGCTTGAGCCGTGAGCCGTTATCGACACCGGCGGGGATTTTCACGCTCAGCGTGTGCATCTTTCGCACCCGTCCGCTGCCATCACAGGATGCGCATGGATCACTGATGAAGGTCCCTTGACCGTGACATTGGCTGCAGGTGCGCGAGACGCTGAAAAATCCTTGTTGAAAACTTACCTGTCCTCGACCGCGACAGGTGGGACATGCCTGCGGCGCGGTCCCGGGTTTAGCGCCAGTTCCATGACAGATATCGCAGGCGCCATGCCGGGGAATTTTAACTTTCTTCTCGACACCGGAAACCGCTTCTTCAAAGCTTAACGTCAAGTTATAACGTAGGTCTTCTCCTCTGGCTTGACCGCGCCTTCGTCCGCTAGCGCCGCCAAAGAATTCGCCGAAGATATCGCCAAAGATATCTTCAAAGCCAGAATTGAAATCGAATCCGCCGGCGAAAGGACCATTGTCGCCGAAAGCAGCATGACCGAACTGATCGTACTGCGTACGCTTTTGTGCGTCCGATAAGACCTGATAAGCCTCCGAAACTTCCTTGAATTTTTCTCCCGCGTGCTTGTCTCCCGGGTTACGATCCGGATGATGTTTAAGCGCAAGTTTCCGGTAAGCTTTCTTAATCTCATCTTCGCCCGCGCTGCGACTGATCCCGAGCAGTTCGTAATAATCTCTTTTGCCGTTCAAGCGATGCCCTCTCGTGTTGCTAACCTTATCGTATAAGCAGGAAAGCCCCTCTCCGTTGCGAGTGATAGGAGCAGGGGCTGTCGCAAGTAATTATTCACTAGGCCTGTACGAAATTGAGTTACTCTTTAACCTCGGTGAAGTCGGCGTCAACCACATCGTCTTTTTTCTTCTTGCCGTCGTCCGTGGTCTGTTCTTGTGCGTTTCCTGAGGTCTGATCCGTTTGCTGCTGCTGCGATGCTTTGGCGTACATCGCCTCCGCCAACTTGTGTGAAGATTGGCTCAGCTGATCGGCCGCGGTCTTCATTGCCTGAGCATCCTGGCCTTCCAACGCTTGCTTGGCTTGTTTCAAAGCGGTCTCGATATTCTCCTTGACGCCAGCTTCGAGATCGCCGCCATATTCTTTAAGCGACTTTTCGGTTGAGTAAACTAAGGTGTCGAGTTGATTGCGTGCCTCGACAGTGTCTTTTCGCTTCTTATCCTCGGACGCGTGGGACTCCGCGTCGGAAACCATGCGCTTGATTTCCTCTTCGTTGAGGCCGCTTGACGCCGTAATTTTGATCGACTGTTCTTTTCCGGTACCCAAATCCTTGGCCGCGACATGAACGATACCGTTGGCATCGATGTCAAAGGTTACTTCGACTTGAGGAACACCTCGAGGAGCCATGGGAATACCGACGAGATCAAATTGCCCAAGCAGTTTGTTGTCCGCTGCCATTTCCCGCTCGCCTTGAAAAACCCGAATGGACACGGCGGTTTGATTATCCTGCGCGGTGGAGAAAACTTGGCTCTTTTTGGTCGGGATGGTGGTATTACGCTCAATCAGTTTCGTAAATACACCACCAAGGGTTTCAATTCCCAATGAAAGCGGCGTGACGTCTAAAAGTAAAACGTCCTTGACCTCTCCCGTCAAAACCGCTCCCTGAATTGCCGCGCCTACGGCGACAACCTCATCTGGATTAACGCCCTTACTCGGGTCTTTTCCGAAGATCCTTTTGACCCGATCCTGCACCGCCGGCATGCGTGTCATACCGCCTACTAAAACAACTTCGTGAACATCGCTGGCGCTTAGTCCAGCATCTTTGAGTGCCTGGCGACAGGGCGCTTCCATGCGATCGAGCAAATCTGCGCAAAGTGCCTCAAGCTTTGACCGTGTTAATTTCATATTGAGATGCTTTGGGCCCTGCTGATCTGCAGTGATGAATGGCAAATTGATGTCGGTCTCCATGGAAGAAGATAGCTCGCACTTGGCTTTTTCGCCCGCCTCTTTAAGGCGTTGCAGAGCCATCCGATCCTTACGTAAATCGATCCCCTGATCTTTCTTGAATTCATCAGCTAAATAGTCGATGATTCTTTGGTCGAAATCCTCGCCACCGAGAAAAGTATCGCCGTTGGTGGCTTTAACTTCGAAAACTCCGTCACCCAACTCCAGGACGGAGATATCAAATGTTCCACCGCCAAGGTCGAAAACGGCAATCTTCTCGTCCTTCTTTTTGTCTAAACCATAGGCGAGCGATGCAGCGGTGGGCTCGTTTATGATGCGAAGCACGTTCAAACCCGCGATGCGCCCCGCATCCTTAGTGGCTTGCCTTTGGCTATCGTTGAAATAGGCCGGAACCGTGATGACCGCCTCGGTCACCTTTTCGCCGAGATAGTCCTCAGCCGTTTGTTTCATCTTCTGCAAAATAAAGGCGGAAATTTCAGCGGGACTGTACTGTTTACCTCTAATCTCTACCCACGCGTCTCCATTGTCATTGCGGACAATCTTATAGGGCAACACCTTCGCTGCCTTTTGCACCATGGCGTCGTCATAACGTCTCCCGATCAAGCGCTTGACGGCAGAGATCGTATTCTCTGGGTTCGTAATCGCTTGTCTTCTTGCGATTTGTCCCACCAACCGCTCACCACTATCCGCAAATGCAACCACCGATGGAGTTGTCCGGCTTCCCTCGGAATTGGCGAGGACATTAGGATCCCCACCCTCCATGATTGCAACGCAGGAGTTGGTTGTGCCTAAGTCGATTCCTATAACTTTTGCCATTTAATGCTCCTAAAATGAACTCTGGATTGACACGCTTCTATCTAATTTAATCATCGGTCGAGCCCTTTTCAACCTTACTTTCCCCATTTCCCCCCCCCTTTGTTAGGGCCTTGGCAACGGTTACAAGTGCCGGACGCAGCAACCGATCACGGAAGAGATAACCTTTATGGTGTTCATCAATAACTGTATTGGGCTCATGCTGATCGCTCTCAACTTGGGCCATGGCTTCGTGTTTGCCCGGGTCAAAAATCTCTCCGACGGAAGGAATCTTCACCACGCCATGCTTGTTGAAGATATCAAGCAATCCTTTGAGCACCATTTCAACGCCTTCGACTAGTGGCTTGCCGTTGCCGCCACCTTTAGCGTGAGCAATAGCTCTCTCGAGATTATCAATGACGGGAAGCATGTCCCTTATTAAATGTTCGTTGCCGTAGCGGATGGCGTCCTCTTTTTCTCGATGGATTCTCTTCTTAAAATTGTCGACTTCTGCGACTTGCCGAAGATAGCGATCATAATGCTCTTTGGCCTCCTTTTCTTTGGCCACGAGTTTTTCACGCGATTGCGCTAACTCTTCGTGAATAGATACAGAAGCGTTATCCGTTAGTTCTTCCGTAGAGTCATCCGCTTCGTTGGTCATATTGCTGTCTTGTTTTTTTCTCTCGTCAGCCATTCTACGTTTTCTCCCAAAACGCCGTTGGCAGAAATTTAATCACGGCACCTTACATTGTCAAGCGCGGCATTTAAAAAAACCGTTGAATTATTAAGTAGTTGTGAGATGTTTAAAAAAGTGTTAAACCATTTCTGATTTACAATTGAAAAATCCATGCGCGTTAGCCATGCCACTCCGGCCATCGTATTAAGAAGCTGGCCCTTCGGAGAATCTGACAGAATTGTCTCTTTCTTAACGGAAAGCCACGGGAAACTCACCGGTATTGCAAAGGGAGCTAAGCGTTCGAAGAAGCGTTTCGTGAACTCCCTTGAACCTTTCTCCTTTGTAAATCTTAGGTTTCAGGATGGTGTCCATAGCAGTTTAGCATTTATCCTCGGCTGCGAGTTGCAGAAAAGTTATAAAAACCTTATTGCAAGCCTCGACAAGATCGCCGTCGCTTTCTACTGTGTCGAGATCACCGAGGGCCTTATCGCAGAGCGCGAAGAGAACCGGTTGATTTTTAAGCACTTGAAGCAAAGTCTTAGCTACTTAGAAAACCAAGAAACGTCTTTGATTTTTCTCATTGGCTTTGAGTTAAAGCTTTTACGTCTAGCAGGATATCAGCCTTTTTTGGAAACTTGCCGTCGCTGTGGTGTGAAGCGACCGCGTCTCCCTGATCCGATTCCGACGAGTCGAATGCGATGGTATTTCAGTCTCCGGGATGGCGGGATTCTTTGTGAAAGTTGTTCTGGGCTGAGAAAGGAAACTTTACCTATGTCCGGTGAAGCTCTCGACTTGATGATGGATCTTCAGCAGGAGCAAAATTTGCAATCGAGAAATTTAACGCTGCCGGTTTTGAAACAGATGCGCGCGGTTGTCCTGCGATTCATACAATTTCAAATGGATAAAGAGATTAAATCAGCCTCCTTTCTGTATCAGTTCTCTTCCTAGCTAGGCTGCTGCCTCAACTTGGGTGATCAGATTTTTTAGATGGCAACGGGGGTAAAATGATGCCAAAAACAAAGAAATCCATCTATTTTTTTGGTGATGGCAAAGCCGACGGGAAGGCATCGATGCGCGAGTTGCTCGGCGGCAAGGGTGCCGGATTACATGAGATGACCCGCATCGGCGTGCCGGTGCCGCCGGGGTTCACGATTACTACCGAGGTTTGTACCTATTACTACGCACACCGTGATCGATACCCAAGAGGATTCGAGGGTGATGTGAGGCTTGCGCTTTCCCGTATAGAGAAAATAGTCGGAAGAGGCTTTGGAGACGCGGAGAATCCCCTATTAGTTTCCATTCGCTCCGGCGCGAGGGAGTCGATGCCCGGTATGATGGATACAGTTTTGAACTTGGGTTTAAATGACCGGACTCTCCAAGGTCTTATTCGTCGCTCGCGAAATCCACGCTTCGCGTACGATTCCTATCGTCGCTTCGTGCATATGTATTCGGATGTTGTTCTCGGGCCAAAGGCGAAGGATGAAAAGCAACATGATCCTTTTGAACAGATCCTGGAAGAAAAAAAACAGAGTCGCGGTTTGCGCATGGACACGGAGCTTACCGCTGACGATCTGAAGGAACTTGTGACCGCGTATAAGGCTGAAGTGAAATCAAAAACCGGTAAAAGTTTTCCGGAGGATCCCTACGCGCAGCTCTGGGGCGCTATCGGCGCGGTCTTTCGCTCGTGGAATAACGACCGCGCGGTAGCTTATCGGCAAGTCTATCGTATCCCCAATGAGTGGGGGACGGCTGTGAATGTCCAAGCTATGGTTTTTGGCAATCTCGGCGAGGCCTGCGCCACTGGAGTAGCGTTCACCAGAAATCCTTCCAACGGAGAGAAGAAGTTTTATGGCGAATTCTTGATAAACGCTCAGGGCGAAGACGTGGTTGCCGGCATTCGCACACCTAGGAAAATCGCCGAACTGGAAACTGTCATGCCTAGGCCATACGCTCAACTTCAAAAGGTCAGCAGAAGGCTCGAAAAGCATTACAAGGATATGCAGGATATCGAGTTTACCATTGAGAATAACACTCTGTGGATGCTGCAAACTCGATCCGGGAAACGGACCGGATTTGCCGCTGTGCGCATCGCAGTCGACATGGTGGAAGAGAGAATCATCAGCAAGAACGAAGCCTTACTTCGAATCGAAGCTGATCACTTAAATCAGCTTCTGCGTCCTATTTTTGATAGCCAAGGGAAGCAGCAGGCATCCAAGGAACAGCGAATTTTGGCTAAAGGTTTGCCGGCGGGACCAGGCGCAGCGACGGGACGAATAGTTTTTCACGCTGAGGACGCCGTGGAATGGCAAAGAAATGGTGAACGGGTCGTACTCTGCCGGATCGAGACCAGCCCTGATGATATCCGTGGAATGGAGGCGGCGCAGGGAATCTTAACCGCGCGCGGCGGGATGACGTCACACGCGGCTTTGGTCGCACGTCAAATGGGAAAGGTGTGCGTGGCCGGCTGCGAAGCATTGGACATTGACTATGCAGGACGAACGATGCGGGTGAATGGGACTGATCTCAAGGAAGGAGATTGGCTTTCAGTGGATGGCAGCACAGGTGAAATCATCAAAGGTGAGGTTCAAACCCGTCCATCGGAAATTCTACAAGTCCTTCTAGAGAAAACTTTGGAACCGAGCAAATCGTTACTATATCAGCAGTATGCCAAGCTAATGAAGTGGGCAGACCAGGTCCGCAAGCTGGGCGTGCGAACCAATACCGATCAACCTGACCAAGCCGAAGCTGCACGGGCTTTCGGCGCCGAAGGAATAGGTTTGTGCCGAACGGAGCATATGTTCTTTCAAGGCGATCGGATTCAAGCGGTGCGTGAGATGATCTTGGCCGAAGACGAAGCTGGCCGGCGAAGAGCTTTGGCAAAGCTTCTCCCGATGCAAAAAGGGGATTTCAAGGCATTGTTGGAAATCATGGGAGATCTGCCGGTGACGATTCGCACGCTCGATCCGCCGCTGCACGAATTTTTGCCCAGTAGAGAGAAAGAAATCGTCGAATTAGCTCAGGTCATGGGTGTGCCGGTGGATTTTCTGCGAAACAAAGTAAAAATCCTCCAAGAATTTAATCCCATGCTAGGTCATCGCGGCTGTCGATTGGGAATTTCCTATCCCGAGATCACCGAGATGCAGGCGCGCGCGATATTTGAGGCGGCCTGCGAACTGCGCCGTGAAGGCAAGAGACCATTTCCTGAAGTGATGATTCCTCTTGTCGGTTCGCGACAAGAATTCGCGGCACAACGGAAAATCGTCCGAACTGTTGCAGCGGAAACGATGAAAGCTTATGGCGTAAAAGTCCGCTTCCTTATCGGGACAATGATTGAGTTGCCGCGTGCTTGTCTGGTAGCGGACGAGATCGCTGAAGAAGCGGAATTTTTTTCCTTCGGCACTAACGATCTTACCCAAACTTGCCTAGGTCTTTCACGTGATGACGCAGGGAAATTCTTGCCGACGTATGTGGTCGATGGACTCTTGCCGGAAGATCCATTCGTTAGCGTGGATCAAGATGGCGTCGGGGCGCTCATGAGAATCGCAGTAAAGAAAGGCCGAAAAAAACGGAAAAATCTTGAGATAGGTATCTGCGGAGAACATGGGGGCGATCCCAAATCGATTCGGTTTTGCCATCAGATCGGCTTGAATTATGTCAGTTGTTCACCCTATCGCATAGCCATTGCGAGATTAGCTGCAGCTCAAGCTACGTTGTTGAAAACAATCGTTTAATCATATACTTAACGCCACTCTTTCGTTCTAATAGTGCCCTGTACTTCCAATAACTTTCATTGACAGGGGTGTTTTTTTTCCCCATAATTTCGGGAGCTTAATTAGCGTACCATGGAACCAAGAGTAGCAGAGCTGTTAGTTCGAGGAGGGGTGGTCTCACGTGACCAGTTGAACCAAGCCCAGGAGAAAGGGCGAGACAATGGTTCTCCTGTCATGAAAGAGCTTGTCCAACTCGGTTTCACCACCGAAGAGACACTCACAGAGTTTCTTGCCAAGCAGTTCGGCATTGAAAAAATCGAGCTTATGCCGGGAGAAATCGAGGATTCGGTTTTCGCCCTTGTGCCACCTCAGCTTATCCAAAAACATCAGGTGGTGCCGACGAAGCTCATTGGCTCGATACTAACCGTGGCGATGGCGGATCCCACTGATCTTATTGCTATCAATGAGGTTAAGTTTATTACCGGATACGGGGTCAGAGTCACACTAGCCTCGCCGTCGTCGATCAAGAAAACGCTAGACCATCGCTTTGGCGGTATTAGTTATGACGACGTTCTAAAAAAGTTCGGCGATGGCGACATGGAGGTTATCCTCGAACAGGATGACGTAAATCTCCAAGAACTCCAGCAAGCTACTATGGAAGCGCCGGTAGTTACGCTGGTCAATGCCATATTAGCTGATGCGGCAAAACGCAGGGCGAGCGATATTCACATCGAACCCTACGAAAAGCTATTTCGTGTAAGATTTCGCATCGACGGTGTGCTCCAAGAGATAATGAGCCCACCGCTCCGGCTTAAAAATCCCTTGGTCTCCCGCCTCAAGGTGATGGCGGGTCTGGATATCGCAGAGCGGCGACTTACTCAGGACGGTCGCATCAAGCTGAAGATGGGTATGGGCAGTGAGTTGGACGTTCGTGTTTCGATTCTGCCGACCCTTTTCGGCGAAAAAGTTGTCATGCGTCTTCTCGACAAATCTAATCTCCAGCTCGATATGGCAAAGTTAGGCTTTGACCTTCAGACGCTAAAAGATTTTCAGGAAGCTATCCATAAACCGTACGGGATGATTCTTATCACCGGCCCTACTGGAAGCGGTAAGTCGACGACTCTCTATTCGGCACTTTCGGAGCTGAACAAACCCGATGTGAATATTTCCACGGCTGAGGATCCGGTCGAGTACAATTTGGTAGGTATCAACCAAGTCCAAGTGAGGGAACAGATTGGCCTGAATTTCGCTTCTTGTCTTCGGTCCTTTCTACGGCAAGACCCCGACATTATCATGGTCGGTGAAATTCGTGACCTAGAAACTGCACAAATCGCGGTCAAGGCTGCTTTAACAGGTCATTTAGTTCTCAGCACTTTGCACACTAACGATGCCCCCTCGACCATAGATCGTTTGATTAACATGGGGGTGGAGACCTTCTTACTAACCTCGTCAATAAATTTAATCGCCGCTCAGCGATTGGTGCGGCGAATCTGCGACAAATGCAAAGAGCCGGTAGAGGTTGCTCCCGAGGCTTTGATCAATCTTGGTGTGGATGCCGCGGAAGCTGGTGGGGGATTTCCAACTTTTCGTGGGCGTGGCTGTAATAACTGCATCGGTAGCGGTTACCGGGGCCGACTGGCGATATACGAGATTTTGGTCATGCACGAAGGACTGAAAGAACTGGTTTTGAAGGCTGCCTCGGCCGCGGAGCTGAAAAGAGAGGCTGTGAAGTTGGGTATGAGTACGCTCCGCATGAGCGCTTTGCAGAAAGTACGCGACGGCCTCACAACCATCGAGGAGACTATCCGTGTTACGGATAACGACAAAGGTTATGGGTCCGTATTTTCATTGGGATTCTAGTTTAGCCGGGTTAACTTCGTTGACACATCGACTTTCGCACACCGCATATCATAAGTCTCGCTTTGGCGGTTCTTGGGTGACTAGCTAAGGAATAGAAGATTATGCCAACGTTTCTGTGGGAAGGGAAAACCGCTCAAGGAAGAGTCATGAAAGGGGATATTGAAGCCCCTAATCTTGAAGCCGTCTTCACGGCTCTACGCGAGAGGCGTATTCGTCCGATCCCCAACCGCATACGCCAAAAAGGCCAGGGTTTTGACAAGGAAATTACCATTCCCGGCTTCGGCGAGAAGGTAAAACCCAAGGATGTCTCTCTGTTCACCCGTCAATTTGCGATTATGATTGACGCTGGCCTACCGATCATTCAGTGCCTCGACATTTTAAGTGAACAGTCTTCGGGCAAATTGCTGCGCAATACGATTCGCGCCATTAGACAAGATGTCGAGGGAGGTTTAACGCTGGCGGATTCTCTTAGAAAACATCCGAAAGTATTCGATGACCTGTATGTCAATATGGTTGAAGCCGGAGAAGCGGGCGGCGTTCTTAACACGATCCTTAACAGAATCGCGCTTTTTATCGAGAAGGCCAGCAGGCTGAAGAAAAAAGTCAAAGGCGCCATGATTTATCCGTGCTCGATTTTGGCCGTTGCGGTCATCGTCGTTGCCATCTTGCTCGTATTCGTCATTCCGGTTTTCGCCGAGTTGTTTGGCAGTATGGGAAAGGCGCTGCCGGCGCCGACCCAGATCACGATAAACATCAGTAACTGGTTCATAGCCTATTGGCTCTACATGGTGTTCGGAATAGCCGGTGTCGTCGCGGGTATCCGATTCTATTATCGGACCCCGCAAGGAAAAATGACAATAGACGGATTGCTGCTTCGCCTGCCGATTTTCGGCGACCTTCTACGGAAAGTTGCGGTGGCGCGCTTCTCGCAAAACATGTCCATTCTCCTCACGTCCGGAGTTCCCATTCTCGATGGGCTGGCGATCACAGCCAGAACAGCCGGCAATAAAGTCGTTGAGAAAGCCATCATGGATAGCCGTGTGAGTATCAGCCAAGGCAAAACCGTCGCCGAACCGTTGCGCGACAGCAAGATTTTCCCGCCCATGGTTTGCCAGATGGTGGCAGTTGGCGAAAGCACCGGCGGACTGGATACTATGCTTAAGAAAATCGGCGAATTCTATGAGGAAGAGGTCGACGATGCCGTAGCCAACTTGACCGCACTCATGGAACCATTGATCATGGTTGTCTTGGGCGTCATTCTAGGCGGATTGGTCATCTCCATGTATCTGCCGATATTCCAAATGGGCTCCTTGGCCTAGTCGGTGCGATAAACCAAGTCTCGGTAATCACCAAACCTGAAAATTCTGAATTTTTTATTTTGACTGACGATTATAAAAATCTGACTGAAAAGATAAAATGGTTGCTCCTCCTGCGAGTAGTTATTTTGTCGTTTTTTCTGGCAGCGACCGCCCTCTTTCACTTCTTCCAAGAGGACGGAAGTTCTGGGTTTTTCTATGTTCTATTGACGCCTCTGGGTGTCGCCTACGCAGTTTCAATCGGCTCTTATCTGGTTCTTCGGCGTATTCGGAATCTTCGGCCGTTCGCTCTTGCTCAGGTTGATTTCGATGTAGTTTTAATCACAGGCATTATTTGGATCACGGGCGACATCGTTAGCCCCTTCTCTTTTCTTTACAACCTAGCCGTGATGAATGCAGCGATTTTGCTTTTTTATCGCGGCGCGTTCTTTACGGCGGGATTTTCGAGTTTATGCTATGCAGCGCTCCTCATTTGGGCCACGTATTCTCCCCATGGTAGTGGACTCCCCCTATCGTGGTCGGTTCTTATGCCCGTCGCTCTGAATATCGGCAGTTTTTTTGTGATTGCCTGCTTAAGCGGCTTTCTGGCGAACAAACTGGGCGAGACGGAAAAATTACTTAAAGAAAAGCAGATTGACTATCAGGAACTGGATGCGCTGAAAGAAGCCCTTTTGCAGGGCATCGGTAGCGGTGTGGCGATCACCGATTGCCAAGGGCGGATCAACTATTTTAATACTCAGGCGCAGCATCTTACTTCACTGGACGAGACAACGGTTAAAGGCAAGGGTCTCGACAAAGTATTTCCGGGTCTAACCTGGAATTTTGGTAAACCGCAGAATGGCGCAACGATTATCGCCGAAGAAATTCTCTTTGCCAATCCGCAGGGAGCGCAGAAACAACTTCGACTTACGCTAGCGTCCCTAAGCAATGCGAATGAAGAGTTTATGGGTTATGTTTCCATTTTCGAAGACATCACTAAACAGAAACAGTTTGAAGAGAAAGTCCGGCTTGAAGAGGAACTGCGGAGGGCACGCGAGTTTGATCTTCAAGAGCGTCCCAGAGGAAGTTCGGAAGAAGCGTTTCATTTCGAAGGTGTGATCGGCAAAAACGGCGGCATCGAAAAAATTTACCAGCTTATCCATAAAGTCGCGCTGACCGGCACCAATGTTTTGATTACCGGTGAAAGCGGAACCGGCAAAGAATTGGTCGCCCGGGCAATCCATCTCAATGGACCAAGAAGTGGAAGACCGTTTGTCGCCGTCAATTGCGGGGCAATACCCGAAACCCTGATTGAAAGCGAACTCTTTGGTCATGTTCGAGGCGCTTTTACCGGGGCTATCGCAGATCATTTGGGACTCTTCAAACAGGCGGATCAAGGTACTATTTTTCTTGATGAGGTGGGCGAGTTACCGCTCCAGCTACAAGTGAAACTTCTTAGGGTGTTGCAGGAAAAGACTTTTACACCAGTCGGCGGCAGTAAACCAATTAAAGTGGATGTTCGAGTCATCTCGGCTACCAATCGTGATTTACGGCGAGAGCTGGAAAACGGACGTTTCCGCGACGATCTTTATTATCGGTTGAACGTCGTGCAAATGGTCATGCCTCCTTTGAGGAACAGAAGAGAAGATATCCCCGCGCTAGCCCACTATTTTATGCGCAAATTTGCTACCTTGCATGACAAGAAGGTAGAAGAAATTTCCGGCAGTGCGCTGATGCACCTGATGAATTATGTTTACCCGGGAAATGTCAGAGAGTTAGAAAATATCATCGAACATGCTGTGACAGTTACCAACAGGAACATTTTAAGCGAGGACGATCTGCCGTCCCATATCAAAGGCGTTCCGATCACGGAAGAATCCGAATTATTTGAAAGAACCGCGCCCGGTGGAGCTGACCTATTTTTCAGTAAAGGTCTATCGCTAGATGCGGAGCTGGAAACTCACGAGAAGTGCATTCTCTTGGGCGCACTTAAAAGGGCCAACGGCGTCCAGAAACGAGCAGCGGAAATTCTTGGTATCAACTACAGATCCCTTCGTCACAGACTCGAGAAGTACGGCATGTTAGGAACCAAGAGTCATTCTTTTTCAGAAGAAACCCAGGATCTTTAGTAACAAATATTGTCACAGGCGGCGGTTCTAATTTACGTA
Organism: Binatia bacterium; assembly: GCA_040877705.1. Classification (GTDB taxonomy): domain Bacteria; phylum Desulfobacterota; class Binatia; order UBA9968; family UBA9968; genus WHTF01. The sequence continues at coordinate 13,362 of JBBDNJ010000219.1, forward strand.
ATCCAGAATTCCCGCCGGATTATCGGCCGATAAAAGGCTTGCCGCCCATTCCTGAAGCTGCTTCCAAGTTGTTAATAGTTATTACATTTATTTTAGTATCGATTCCCGATTTCACAAATAACGGATCTCGGTCAATCGAAAATCTCCAGAAATTAGCTGGCCCTGGTTTTGCTCTAGCGCAATCCAACGTTTAAACGGGAAACAGCGAGAGTAAATAAGGAGGTGACGCAACAGCAAACAAGGGCGGTTAAAGCAATTTGGAAGAATTGGTTAAAGCAAAGACAGACAGTTAGATCTCAGACAAGACGCAAAAAGAAAGGGAGCAAGCAGATAATGAATAAACTACGTTTACAGAGCCAATCGGGGTTCACACTTATCGAGTTATTGGTAGTCGTCGCCATCATCGGTATCTTGGCGGCAATCGCGATTCCGCAGTTTTCAGCTTATAGAAAGCGCGGCTATGAAGCGCAGGTCAAATCAGATTTGAGAAACGCCGCCACCGCGCAGGAGGCTTATTTCACCCAAGCTTTCACGTACAAGAGTGGTGCGCTCGATAGCGGTACGCCGGAAGGGTTTAATAGGAGCACTGATGTAACCCTTGGTTCAACCGTCGGAACCAACACATTCCAGTTATCGGCTTCGCATACTAACTGCGGCACTAACGCCTGGGTTTATGCAAGCGCGACCGGCCAGATCACCGGCAGCTCCTGCCCGTAAGGCATGTCGAGATAAACGGCATCAAGTTGTGCAAAAAGGGGTGGGTCGTTACGACTCACCCCTTTTCCATATCTACGCTCTCGCCGAGCTTTATAGCCATTAGCTGAAAATAATAGCCACGCCAAAGCCCCCATTTTAATCGACCACCAATAATGACTAGCAGGCAAATTCCGCCTAATGCCACAGGCGATAAGTTTTGCATCGTCGGTATCGCTTTACTTGTGGTGTGGTTCTGCCAGGAACTGGTCCTCACCGACTCTGTACCATTTTTTCGCGACCTTAGCACTTACTTCTACCCATTACGGTTCACTTTATTTGAAAGTTACAGATCAGGAAACCTTCCGCTCTGGAATCGCCATATGGCGATGGGCTTTCCAGTTTTGGCCGACTTCCAGTCAGGCGCGTTCTATCCACCTCATCTGCTCTTTTTTATTCTGCCTTTTTTTGCCGCGATCCGGATTATCTTTGTTCTCCATTTTCTAATTGCGATGGTGGGATCTTACAAGCTGCTCCGCTATTGGAGCTACCCGTGCTACCTGTCGATTCTGGGCGCTTTATTATTCACACTGGGCGGCACGCTTGTTTCCCTCAGTAATTTGCTCAATCATTTTCAAACCGCCGTGTGGCTGCCCTGGGTCCTTCTATTCTGGGAAGAGGCCATCCGAGCTGGTTCATGGAAAAGGTTTGTAGCTTTAGTGCTAATTCTAGCCGTTCAATTCCTAGCGGGCTCACCTGAACTTTTCGCTTTGAGCTTGGTAATCGTTGTCATTGACGGGTTTAGAATCAAAACGTCGGAGCCTGATATTCCTTATGGTAGAATAATCCTCATTTTCGTATGTGCGAATTTCTTAGTCGTCGGGCTCACGATGGTGCAGCTGCTGCCCACGGCAGAGCTTTTCTTAGAATCGCGCCGAGTTCAGCCGATACCTCTTCAAGAGACCCTCCAATGGTCCTTACAACCCCAAGGCCTCTTAAACCTCTTCTTTCTTGACAAGGAAGTAGACTCAAGCGCTTCCGTCGGCATTCGTTTTTTTTTCGCTAAAGAGGCGGCGTTTTTTGTAAGTTATTACCTCGGGGCGATCTCTATTTTTGGAATTTGCTTGTGGCTGTGCTCAGGGCCTTTACGTAAAAAGATCAGCGCACTCTTGCTCATCGCGGTATCTCTAATTTTCGCACTCGGACATTACACTCCCGTCTATCCGTTCCTGTTGCATCACAGTCCAATGCTCGGAGCTATGCGTTTTCCAGAAAAATTCTTCTACGTCACCTATGTATTGCTGATTTATATCGCGCTCAACGGAATCGCTGAATTCATCGACCGGGACAAGCAAAACTCAAAGAAAGCAATGTTGGTTCTAAGCATTGTGTGCGTGGCATTGGTCGGAACATATCTATACATTCGGTGGGATTTTAATTTAGTTGCACATTTCATTGCGGAAAAGACCGGCATCCATCCGGCTTCTGCTGAAAATTCAAAGATGGTCGCGAGTGTGCTCGCCAGTTTGGAGAGGCAAATCATCCTTTCCTTAGCGCTTCTAGTATTGTTTGCCTTGGTCAAATTCGAGAAGATCCGGCAATCTCTTTTTGCTTTTCTACTGGTGTCCACGACCTTCGTTGACCTTGCTTGGGCACATCGGGATTATTTATTTCCGATCAATCCGGATTTTACGCGCAGTAGCGCTCGCATTTTGCACGAACCCGATCATAAGCCAACTCGGGTCTTTTACTATCCGTCCGGAGGGAATTTGCACCCT
>JBBDNJ010000220.1:0-15830 GCA_040877705.1 Binatia bacterium
GTTCTGGAAACCTTGGGAAATTTCTCACGCCATCCAAACGGCCGCACCGCATAATAAATCGCGCGGTTGCTCGTGTAATCGCGATTCTTTTTTTTATCGGGAGCCATGCGCGGATCAAGAGGCGTGCTCAAGCAATCCTCGACAATCTCGATATCGGTTTTTGGATCGATCCGCGTCATCATCGCCCAAAGCACTTCTTTCATGTTAGTGGGATCGATGTCTTCATCGACCACCACGACATATCTGCCGTGTCTGGCAGATGCTGAAGAGGCGATCACCCCATGTCCCACCTGTTTCGCGTGTCCGGCGTAGCGCTGCTTAACGGAGACGACCCAAAGATATTTTGTATGGTCATACACGCCGACAATATCCTGAATTCCCGCGTTCTCCAGTTGATCCCAGAGAACTCCCGCTCTTAGGCTGAGATCCACTCGGTACGCCCCAGGCCAAAGAGGGGCCTCATCTTGGAGGATCGGATCGTTGCGATGGTAGACGGCTTTAATCCTGATGACAGGTTGTGGTTCCCCGGTGCCAATGGTGCCCCCGGAATAATAACCCGTCCATTCGCCAAAAGGACCTTCGTCGTGCGCCTGCTCCCTGGGAGGCGGCACTTCCCCTTCGATGGCGATCTCCGCATGCGCCGGGATGGGCAGCCCGGTCACCGGCCCTTTGATGATTTCCAGCGGGCGCCCCCTGAGACCGCCGACGTAGTCGAGCTCGGATCGTCCCCAAGGAATTTTCGTGTTGGCCGCCATCGAGGTCAGCGGATCCTGACCGAAGGTGGCAATGATGGGGCAGCTCTTCCCCTGTTCCCAGTATTTCATGCAGATCATCCGGCCGTGCTGCGCGGGACTCATCCACAAACCCAGCAGGTTGAGATCGTGAAGCTGCATCCGGTAGGTTCCCATGTTGATGAAGCCGCTCTCCGGGTCGCGGTTGATCATCACATCTCCGGTGCCGAGATAGCGCCCCCCGTCCGCCTCATGGCTTCGCAGCGCGGGAAATTTAAACAGATCGATATTGGCTCCGGTCATAACATTTTCCATCACCGGGGCTCGGAACACTTCCTGCGGCGAAATCGGTTGAGCGGAGTGAATCTTGCGCGAAGCCAGCCGCACCAGCTCCAGCTTATTCCGGTCTGGCGGCAACCCCAGCGCCAAGGCAACACGCCTGTATGCCGTAAACGAGAGGCCCAAAACGCGGAAGCCGGCGGGATAATCCTTGATCTCGTCGAAAATCAATAACGGCGGCTGGGGAATCATTTCGGCGCTGGCTTCTATCAGAGCCCCGATTTCAAGATTCCAATCCGCGCCCTTGATCTCTCGCCATTCGGTAACCTTTTTGGATGCCTCGATAAACTGACGAAGGTCGTCGAAAGCTACTCCTTCCACAAAATTCTCCCCTTGGTTGGTCTTATCCCGCGGCCGCCGCGGTTTGCGAACGGCTCGGCATCTTACTGAAGACTTCTCCCGGCGCGCCAGACATCCTAAATATTCTCCCGATCACTGGATCCTCGTCTTCGTACTCGATCTGGCCCGCCTTTTTTCACATTTTCCACTCCCTATTGGCCCTTCCCCATCTTTTGCTTTTTGCTCCCCAAGCGTAGAGTCACGTAGCGCGTATGCTTTGCCGGCGTTGAAGTGCGGATGGAACATGTCCAGAGGGACGACGATGGCGTACTCATACCCGTCGAACCGCTTCATCGGCGAGCCTTCCAGCCACGTTAAGGAGTATCCCTTACCGCTCAGGATAATGACGTGCGCTGCGAAACCGTGGCCATAATCTTTCTTGTATGTCCCCACCGGAACTACGAAATGTGCATGGCGATAGTATTGTCCGACAGCTCGAACTTGATATTTTTCCTTCCCGACCCTCTCTCGGAATAGTCCATCAAACGGAAGTCTCTTATATCCGGGATAAAATTAAACTCCCAAAGGTTACCGATGTAATTGTGACTCCTTCCCTCGTAACGCTTGCCTTTCCCGAAAAAATTCCTCTTGAGAGTCATAGCGATCACGGAAAATGAAAGGATTCTTAAACACAGAGTCATAGTTGTGATAGAGGTTTATGACCATCGGGTGGTGGTCATCGAGATATATCGCCCGGCTGGTCTCCGGTGCCGTTGAAGTCCTGTTGTTCACGGGCAGCGAAAAGAGCGAGTCTTCCTGGCACTCAAAGTTTTGCTTATTTCCCCTTCATTCCAGACCGTGGTGATCCCATGCCCGGTGACGATAAACACCAACTCCTCGTACATATGCCTCTGAGGTTTCAGCTTTGTCCTTCGAGATTTCGCAAATCTGTGTGTCATTGGTGTCCCCGGTCCCGATCAAATTTAAGATGCAGCCGTATCCCGTTTACGCTTCCACCACTCCAATGACCGGAACGCCTTCCTTTGCGAGCCTCTCGTACAAACTCCGTCCGCCTATTTCAGCCAGCTTCACGTCAACCTACCTATGTGAATACGCCCGAAATTATTCACGGTGATCTCTTCCCCGCCCAGACTTCTCCCGATCAGCGGCATGGGTCCCGATTCAATCCTTGTAATGGCACCAAGGCACCATGCTTCCCATATGGCATGGGGCGCCAACCTTCGCGAGGGCCGATTCAAAGATTTCGTGGATTTCTTGCTCTTCATCCTCATACTCGATTTGCGCGCCGCCTTGTTTCACGCTTACGTCCACCGGAGCGTCACTACTGAGGACGACAAACCGGTAACGCCAGCTGTTCCAGCGCAGAGCCAAATAGCGCGCTGGTTCCCCACCGGAATTGAAATGCTGATGGAACCATTGGTTGGGCGGAACCACCACGCTCCCCGGCTTCCAGTCGACTCGAACCGGCTTTTCCCCTTCAGGCCAGAGAAGGGAGTAACCCTGTCCGGTCAGTATCGTAACGTGCGCTCCCGGCCCATGTCTGTGCGCCTTCTTGTACCGGCCTACCGGGAATTCAGAAATATGCGCCCCCATCACATTGCCGGCCAAATCAAAATTCACGTGGCGCCCGCCAGCGCCACGTTCCTTCCATTCATAAAGTTGGAACTCACGGGTGTTCGGCACGAAATTAACCGACATCTTACGCCCCCACACTTGACCTTTGCCGCTGAAATACTCCTCGTCCTCGGGGACAAAGCGATCGGCGAATGTGAAGTCGTTCCCAAAGATAAAATCCAAATTATGGAAAAGATTCATCATGAAAGGGGCGTTGGTAACTGAAAAATAACGCACCGGCGCGTTTCCTTGTCCGTTGAAAAGCTGATACGAGGCGTTCAGCGGGACCGCGAACAGACTCCCCGGATGCCACTCGAATGTCTGCTTTTTGCCGTCTTTCTGCCACATGGATGTCGCTCCATGTCCTTCGAGAATGAAGACCATCTCTTCGTAGAGGTGACGCTGCACCTTCAGTTGTTTTCCGGGTGGGATCTCGCACACGTAAGCATCATTGGTGCCCCCGGTCCCATCGAGGTTGATGAACGCGCCGAGGCCGCCTTTCAAATCCCACGGAGCCAACTCAACCTTCCTTAAGTCTTCAATGAAGAAACCCGTGTTAATCGGAATCTTCTGCACTTGCTGCCAGTTGTGATAGGTGTCGATCCTCTCGTCATTTATATATTGCATTACGATAAGCGCTCCTTCCCGTTCGGAATGCACGCGGCCGTCCCGCTTTGAACGAACTATTCAAACGGTTAACTGACCGAATACTCCCGAAAACAGCTTCGAGTCAAGGGATCTTTTCCTAACCTGCTTTAGATAATCTGTTTCAGTCAGCAGAGACGAAAGACGCGGTTGTAATAAACGGCTGGCCCTCTAACCCGACAGCTAACGCACCGCAGAGTGTACGGCACGGCGACTGGCCCAAAAACAAATCCCTCAGTGAGTTGTGTATAAACGGTGAAAAGCCTCTGTTGTGGCAGCCTGTTTACCCAAGGCAGGCTAGTGCCATTTCCCCTTTACTTTCCGACTGAATAGAACTCTGGGCTGATTCGATGGCTCCAGAAAGTGTCTAAACCATTCTCTCTGCTAGCATAATAGCCGGGCCATTCGCCGAAGGAGTCGCTTGATTCTGTTCTCATCCGGCACGGATTTACCCTCGATCGTAATCTCGGCGTAGACCGGCACCTAGCTGGAACCGGCTCCCCTTGATGCTCCGATATAGTTCAATTCACACCGACCGATCGCTCAAGCCTGGAGGTGATCACATGGAAGAGCGCATCGACGCCGACGCAAGCAACCACTGGACAGGGACGCCCCCGTTGAAATGCTTGATCGGCGAATTCGCTTTTTGCCTATCTCCGACCAAAGATTGACAACTTCGATGAACATGGACTAGTATTCTTCACTACAATAATATTTCAAACGGGTGAGGATTTTCACTATGGCTGAACATATCAAAATGACTGCGCGAGAAGCAAAACAAAAATCCGAGTTGATCAGGAAAATCATCCTCGACACCTACCATGGCGAGATCAAACCATCGCCCTTTTTCTCCGATCTCAGGGCAGGCACTCTGTCGCCCGCGCGACTCCGGGGTTGGATTACGAATTGGTATTCGTTCGCTCTCGAAGTAAACACCGGGATGGCAACGGTTTATCATCAATTCGTCGGCTTCTTCAAAAGGCACCCGGAGCTGGAAAACCGTATTGCGCAAAAAATCGGGGAGGAATTTACCACGCCCGCGATTGGCGGCCACGCGCGCATGCTGCCGATTCTCAGCAAAGCCTTAGGTGTGACTGAGAACGAAATGATTGAGTGCGAACTGATACCGGAAGCACGTGGGTTGGTCGATTTTTTTGTTCGCTCATGGATCGATATTCCTCTTGCGGAGTGTTTTGCCGTGCACATGGAAGAAGAAATTTTCGGCTTCATTTCGCGCGACTTCCGTCAAAGCCTGCCCAAGTACGGCGTTAGCAACGAGGATATGAAGTATTTCCGCGTGCACGAAGAAGCCGATCTCGATGAAGATCACGGCGGCACCAATCAGGCAATTTTGGAGGTCGCATTGCAAGAAGGTTACGGCAATGAGCGCGCTGGCTGGCCCCTGGAGTATTGCGGTAAAATCGCGGTGCAAATGGTCGGTAACTTTTATGACGGCGTCTACCGGCGCTATGCGTGAAGGGATAAACAATACAAGTCGCTCAAACCGTTCAAGCAGTTCAACAAATACAACCGATGAACCGCCGAACTCGAATCACAACTTCACGCTCGTAGACGCTCACAACGTGCACTCATGCAACTTTCCAAAAAAATCGAAGAGCTGAATCATCTGCTGCGCGGGCGCTGGCTTTCCGGCATTTGGAATCTCGACGCGAGTGAGCGCCAGTCCGATCCTAAGACGCGCGTCAAAACGCATCTTTGGAAATGGCAGGAAGTGTACGACAGCCTGCTAAAAGCCCGAGAAGTAATTTCCGTGGCCGGCGGCAGCGTCGAACGACGAGTCATTCGGCTGGTCAATCCGGGGATGCCTGAAACCGAGATGACCAGCCATACCATGCTGCTTTCATTTCAACTGATTCAGCCTGGCGAAGTCGCGCCGTCACACCGACATACGATGGCCGCGTTCCGGTTCATCCTACAAGGCCATGGCGCTTACACCAACGTGGATGGCCAGAAGATGGTCATGGAAGATGGAGATCTGATTCTGACGCCGCAAGGCTGCTGGCACGAGCATGCGCATGATGGCGATGAGAACATGATCTGGGTCGATGGTCTCGATGTACCCTTCATCCAAGCGCTACAGGCGATCTCTTTCGAACCTTATCGCCAGGGGCGGTTACCGGTTGATGAACGGCCGGACGCCAGTCTTTACTACGGCCTCACGCGTCCCGTTGGGAACGCGGTTGGCGAAAACCCGCCGCTGCTCCACTACCATTGGCGCGAGACCTACACATCGTTGCACCGTTTGGCTGGCGCGACGGCGAACCCCTATGACTGCGTTGCATTGGAATATGTGAATCCGGCCACCGGCGGTTCGGCGCTGCCGACCATATCATGTTGGATTCAAATGCTGCGACCAGGTGAACAGAGTAAAGCTCACCGCCACACCAGCACGAGCATTTATCACGCGTTCGGCGGCAGCGGCACCACAATGATCAATGGAGAGCCCTTTCATTGGGAAAAAGGCGACACGTTCATCGTACCTCTGTGGTCATGGCACGACCACGCCAATCGCTCGAACACAAAGGAAGCAATTCTCTTCTCGATGCACGACTCGCCGATGTTGAAAGCGTTCGGGCTGTACAAAGAGGAGGGGCAAGAAGAAACCGCAAATAATATTTAGTCAGAGCTTCCGGCACAAGCACGCAACATTCGAGGAGGATCGTATGCCGAATCTCAGTGGAACCGTCATCCCTCTGCCGACGCCTTTCGATGAAAAGGACGAAGTAGATGAAGAGGTCTTTAGACAGATCATTGAGTTCGAGGTGAACGCGAAAGTGGACGGCATCATGGTGGCGGGCTCCTATGGACAAGGGCCGGTGATGCGAACGGATCAGAGAATGCGCGTTGCGCAGATCGCCGTGAACCAGGTCAACGGTCGTGTTCCCGTGGTGGTCCATGTCGGCGCGCCCGATGTTCAAACGGTTGTGAGCTTGGGACAACACAGCGAGAAGACCGGAGCAAGCGCTCTGCTGATTGTTCCTCCTTATTATTATACCGACCACAGCGAGTATGAGATTACGGAGCATTACAAAGCCGTCACCCGCGCAGTTTCCCTGCCGATCTACATATACAACAACAAGCGCTACGCCGGCATCGATATCACGCCGGAGTACGCTCGACGTTTAGTCGAAGTGGTTCCGAGTATTTGCGGCGTGAAGCTGGCATGGGGGACCGCCCAAGAAACAGCCGGTTACGTTAACGCACTTAAGGGTTTCGACTTCGGGGTTTTTCCGGGCACCGCAACGGAATCGATTGCCGCCGCGAATCTCGGCGCGCGGGGCACCTTCGCACCGTTGGCGAGCCTATTTCCGGAGCTTTGCGTAGATTTATGGATCGCCGCCATTAACAAACAAGAGGAAAAAGCCCTCGTGCTTCAGGAAAGAGCCAAGAGATTAAACGGCGTACTATCTGAATGCGTAAAAAAAGTCGGCCGAACCGCGTTCAAGGAATTTTACCGCATCAGGGGAATTAAAATGACCCTCTATCCGCGCTGGCCGGCGCAACAACTGAACGATGAAGAACGAGCTAACTTGCAAGCGAAGGTAGCAGAAGCGGGTTGGCCGCCTACCGAAGCGCGGCCAGAAGAAATTTGAAGTCGCGGTTACCGCCGTGAAGATCCCGAGATCTTAGCTGAACTCTATAGAATTTATGGAGTCAAACATCTCGAACGGATTCCTTTCGTCAATTCGGATGCGGTAAACACAGTCCTAGAAGCAGAGGCGAAAACCGAAAGCGCAAAAGCGGCTGACTTCATCGATAATAGTTTCATCTCGGAAATCGAGCGGGAAGGACTCTTCCGTCAACTTTATGCCAAGGAGGCAAAATGAGTTATCGCGATCTTAGAGACTGGCTCAGTCAGGTGGAAAACCTGGGCGAGCTTCGCACCGTGGAGGGCGCGGATTGGAATCTCGAAATCGGCGCCATTACGGAGATGGCCCGCAAAAAAGCGCAGATCGCGCCCTGCATTGTCTTTGACGCTATCAAGGGATACCCCAAGGGCTGGCGCCTCGCCGTGGGTTTGCTCAACTCTATTAAGCGGGTTGCATTGACGACCGACATGCCCTTGGACCTTCCCACCATGGAATTTGTCAGGACTTGGCGCCAACGAATTAAAGAGATGAAGCCCTTACCGCCGGTCCAAGTCAAGGACGGGGTATTCATGGAAAATGTCTGGGAAGAAAAAGATGTCGACCTGCTACGGTTCCCGACGCCTCATTACAACATCGGTGACGGTGGCCGTTACATCGGCACAGGCCATATCACGATCACCCGCGATCCCGACGAAGGATGGGTGAATATCGGAACCTACCGCATCATGATCCATGACAACAAAAATCTCGGACTTTACATGTCGCCGGGCCGTCATGGACGCATCCAAATGGAAAAGTATTTTGCCCAAGGACGGTCATTTCCTGTAGCGGTCGCCATCGGTTATGACCCTCTGCTTTTTATGGCATCGGCTTTCGAAGTCCCCTACGGTCTCTCGGAATATGATTTTGCCGGCGGCTTGAGACGAGAGCCGCTTGAAGTCGTTCGTCTCGAGCGGTGCGGTCTCCCCGTGCCCGCTAACGCAGAGCTTATTATCGAAGGCGAATGCCTCCCTTCAGAGCGCAAGGCTGAGGGCCCGCTGGGTGAGTGGACCGGCTATTATGCCAGCGCGGTACGGGAGGAGCCGGTTATCCGCGTGCGGCGCGTTTATTTTCGCAATGACCCGATTATGACGGGAGCGCCACCGAGCCGGCCGCCGACCGAAGCGACCTTTTACAAGAGCTTCTGGCGATCCGCCATGATATGGGAGGAGTTGGAGCGAGCCGGCGTTCCCGATATTGCCGGCGTCTGGTGCCCTCCGGAAGGCAATACCCGTTTATTCACCACCGTTGCCATCAAGCAGCGTTACCCGGGACATGCCCGTCAGGCCGGTATGATCGCATCCCAGTGTCATGCCGCAGCTTATCTGGGCCGTTTCACAGTCGTCGTGGACGACGATATCGATCCGACCGATATGAAGGACGTGATCTGGGCGATGACGACTCGTTGCGACCCGATGGAGGACATCGAAATTCTCAGACGCTGCTGGAGCAGCCCGCTCGATCCGATTCTTCCGAAGGAGCGAAAAGACCGGAATGCGAGTTTCAATTCTCGCGCCGTTATCGATGCCTGCCGCCCGTATGAATGGATCAAAGACTTCCCCGCGTCGGTTATAGTGCCGCCGGAGCTGGCGCAGCAAGTCAGAAAGAAGTGGGGAAAGCAAATTCTATCGTAAGCCGTTAGTCAGACCAGAAATCTGTAAGATTTTGTCACGTGATCCAGTGAGGCTATTAAGGGTCTTTTTTCGTCCAGCGCCAAAAGACAGGGGATGGAATCAAATCGCTAACCTGAGACTTCTGTGAATGGAGAACTATCATCATGCGTCAAGTAGCATTGCTCGCCAGCGATTCATCTCATCCTCCGCTTCTTACTGTTTTCAAGGAGTCGGGTCTCACTCAAAAATACGGCTTTGAAGTTGAGATCGATATGTCGGTGGAGCGAAAGCCCCAACGATGGCCCATCGAACCGTCGGGGGCAACGGCTGCGGGTAGGCTGGAGAAACGGCTATGAGCCCAAGGGAGTGCAAACCAAGTCGGGGCTTTTGGAGTTGGCGGTTCCTCATCTGCGTGCCACCGAAGATCGGTTTCGGCCCCAGCTGGTCGAGCGGCTGGGCACGCGCAGTGTGGATCTGGACGGGTTGGTACGGGGAATGTACGTGCGGGGACTTTCGACCCAGGATGTTGAGGATCTGTATGGGGAGAGCTTCGGCGAAAGCCACTTGAGCAAGAGCACGGTCAGCCGCATTATCCAAACCAAAAGCTCAACGGAGACTTTGAGACCTGGCGCAGCCGGGATCTGAGCGATCTCAACGTGGTGTACTTGTTTTGGACGGCCAGTATCACGCTGCCCGGCAAGGGCCGATGAGAAAGAAGGAGTGCTCTCGGCGTATGCGCTTTTGGAGGAGGGGCGGCCGGTGTTGTTGCATCTGGATTTGGGCCCGCGAGAATCCTACGAGGCGTGGCTGAGTTTTTCCAGGACATGGTGGCGCGGGAGCTGAAGGACCCTTTGCTGGTGATTTTTGATGGCGCCCCGGGTTTAAACAAAGCCGTCAAGCGGATGTGGCCGCGGGCGTTTCGTAAGCGCTGTCAGGTCCACAAGATGCGCAACATCCTGGCCAAGCTGCCCCGTGGGATGCAGGCGCAGATCAAGCGGCTCGTCCAGCAGGTCTTTCTCGCTCCGAGCTATGCTCTGGCACTCAAGCGCGGTCGGGCTTTGATCGCCCGGTTTGGCGACCGTTATCCTGTGGCAATGGCGTGTTTGGAGCGGGATCTGGAGGAATGTGTAACTTACCTGCGGTTCCCGGCTGCGCATCATCATCGGATTCGAACCACCAATCAGCTCGAGCGGCTCAACGGAGAAGGACGGCGGCGGACCAAAGTGATCCCACGCTTTCCTACGGAACGCTCGTGTCTGGCGTTGCTGTTTGCCAGCCTGATAACCGCGTCCAAGCACTGGCGCGGTGTGAAGATGTCGCCTGCTGCGCTCAAGCAACTCCAGCAGTTGCGAGCCGAGACCCGAACGAGTTCTTCTGCTCAAGAGGTCGCTGCTTGATATGTGCGACAAGAGGATCTCAAACCCTCTCGCTTTTACAGGAAAATTGGGACTTGACCGCCAAGCGGCTCGTGTACCTGGCGTAAACTCAAACCGGTGGAATGACCGTCTTGTCGCCGCACCGGAGATTAACAGCATCGAGGATCTCCGCGGGCGCAAAATCGTATGCCACTCCAAGGCACCTTGGTCGTCGGCAACGTAACGACTATTCTTAAACAATTGGATTTTGCGATGATGAAACATTGCTCGTAATCTTATCCGTACTCCCGTATAACATTGTCTGTCATCGCTCAACAGACATCGAGCCCGTTTCGCAGCTCTTTGGCTGGCTGTGGTCCGACTGATGGACTTTCCCCATTTCCGACGAGGTGTACAACAACAAACGGCTGCATTTCTCGCTGGGTTATTTGGCGTGGGCAGGAAGTCGAACTGATGGATCACAAATTGTTACCGCATCGCTCCCTCCTCGATATATGACCGAGTCTCTCCAGCTTTAGGAACGCATTTACCTTGAGATACACAGCCCGAGGACATTTTAAGATCTCCGCTCTCCTTGACACTGCCTGGAGGCTATAATACATGAGTAGCCAAGAATAAACGGCCTTCAGAGGTGAGAGAGATGACGCAGCTCAAAGAAGATATCATGACTCCATACGAATCATGGCTGAAGCACGAAGGTGTTCCCGTCATCGAAGGTTATGGCGTGAACATCGCGGATGTCCCTCTGGGAGATTGGCCGCGCAAAGGGGGGCGAGGAGCTTTTGTGCAGCTCAAGGGCATGGAAGGCGCTACCGGAATGGAAGTCGTAGAAATCCCTCCGGCGAAAGCGCTGGAGCCCGAAAGGCATCTTTATGAAAAAGTGATCTACGTCGTTGAAGGGCTCGGCTCCACCGAACTTTGGGCCGAAGAAAGAAAGAAGTATTATTTCGAATGGGCCCCCGGAAGTCTCTTCGCACTTCCGCTCAACTGTTGGTACCGCTTGATCAATGGCGGGAGCCAGCGGGCCTTGGTGGCGACGGTCACCAACGCCCCAATGATCATAGATATCTTCCACAACTTCGATTTCATTTTCAATTGCTCCTACCAGTTCAAAGACCGGTACAATGGCGAGCAGGATTACTTTGAGATGAGCCAGAACCGTTATCCGCTGGGACGCACAAACATCTGGGAAACGAATTTTATCGCCGACGTCAACAAGGTCGGGATCGATCGTCACGAGTGGAAGGCTTCTGGAGGAGGCCTGACCGCCTTCGAGATCGCCGGCAATACTCTCGTCGGTCATTTGGTGGAGTGGCCTGTGGGCCGCTACCACAAGGCTCATTACCACGGGGCGGGAGCCGTCTTGTTGATTCTCGCGTCGGAAGGCTACACGCTTATGTGGCCTAACGAGTTCGGCATTCACCCTTTCCTAGATGGTCACGGCGACCAAGTCGTAAGAGTCGACTGGAAACCCGGCACCGCCTTTGGCCCCCCCAACGGCTGGTTCCACCAGCATTTCAACGTCGGCGAGGAGAAAGCCCGGCAACTGGCGGTCCGTTACGGGAGCAAAAAGCACAAGATGGGCTTTTACGTCGCCGCTCAGAAGCGCGACGGCGGAGTCTTCATTAGCGTGAAGGACGGCGGAACGCTCATCGAATATGAAGACGAGGATCCAGAGATCCGGCGCACCTACGAAACGGAACTTCAAAAGAGGGGTATCCCCTGTGAGATGCCACCTGTCAAACGGTCCGTTTGTAACGTTCTCCCCTAGTCCGAAGGGTCTTCTCCATTGCCTCCCGCCACACCCCCTACGATAGATAGAGAACAGGTCCAGCGATTACTACACGGCTTGCTTGGCGAGTTCCTCTTTTCTGCTGTATCGAATTTTTCAAGGTCGTTTAAATCGCCGTGCTCTTCGCGTCGTACGCGTCGGCTTAGCCTTTAGCATTTGCGCGGCTGTGAGACCTATGAACTTTCCCTGCCGCACGAGTAGTTCGAGATGCCTATGGTCCATATATTTATCCCTGATCACCTCGCCGACTCATGCTGGAGGGCTCTTCCGCTTCGCAGACAACTCCGGCCAGTTCGAGAAAACGTTTATTCAACAGTCATACCGATAGCGGATATAAAGGCCTTACTGGGGTAAATATTAGCTGACCCCTGGGTGCTCCTCAACAATCCCTGGATTATCTCAAATTGTTAAGCAACGAACCTAGCCTTGGGTCCATCTGCATTGTGCTGCATTCCTTGATTGCGGTACAAGCAGAAACTTAGGCGTGAAGAGCTATCAATGGGCCAGGGTGCGACGCTTCTCACGATCGCATTCTCTCACCGAGACAGTTCATTTACCCTCGCCCGAGAAAGATGGGGCTGTCTTCGGTCTGCTCCAGATAACGCACAAAGCGATATTTCGTCTCCAGCAAATCCACATTGCTCCTGATGATTTCGCGGTGACTGAGAGTTTCTTCCACCTTGCACACGACAAACCTCGAGTGGTTTTCTTTCAGAGCCGCTGCCGCCTCCCTCTTGAAATCCTCAAGTTCGCGGACTGTCACGGAGTGCTCTACCCCTGCTCCCTTAGCGACCATTGCCAAGTCAGTCCTACCTGCAGTAGCTGTAGGATAACTGATTCTGGTCCCGCTATACACTTGATTATCGAACACAAAGACCGCTAAGTTCGGTGGATTCAGATTGCCTAAGGTGGCAACATTGAACAGCGAGAGAAGCAGGCTGCCGTCGGACTCAAAGACGAAGACCTTTCTGTGCGGAAGCGCTAGAGCCAGGCCCATCCCTACAGCGAGAGCATTGCCCATTGAACCTAGGGTTAGGTCCGCGTCTCGCTTTGAGAGGTGTCCCCATTCCACTCTCTGACCGCTCAGAGAGGTAACCACCAGTTGGTCGGTCATCTGCGGTGCCAGCCATTCAAAACATTCGTATCTATTCATATGGTAAACTCCCCGGTGAATAGTAATGCGACCGGCTGCTTGAGAGCGTTCATCATGCGGACAGCGTCCTTGATCTTAGTTTCCAGATTGTCCCCATCTCGCAATACCCCGTACTGGATGCCCATGGACTCGAGCTGCGCCGTCATTTTGATACCATACTCAACATAAAGAAACGTGTTCCTCTTGTCCTCAAGACTGCCGACATAGCCGACGAGCAAGAGGAGCGGGACTCCGTAGCGGATACCTACTGTGAGTAGATTATAGGACGAGACCCAAATCCCGGGTCCTTCCATATAAGCTGCTGCCTGTTTTCCTCCCATCGATGCTCCCGCAGCTATGGAAACACCCTCTGCCTCACTGGCAACCGAGACGAGCCGAAAAAAAATATCTTCCTGGATTAACGGGAGCATCTGACTTAGGCGCGTCTCAGGCACAAAGGTAATAAAATTAATTCCCGCCTCCTTAAGGCTGCTGACAATTTTCTTTGCTAACGCTGGTTCCATTGTCAAACCTCCGTTACCGTGTTGTTTTCCACCCTTTGGCCTGAAGTTCAGCATATATCTTCTTGGTAATTGAATAATCGAATACTTTGTTGGGCGGCGGAATTTCCTTAATATCTGTGCGTTCTAGGATATGTCCGATGGCTTTTTTCTGGAGTTCCTCGCTTATTGTGCCGTCAGACGTCATCCCAGGTCTTGCGAGATCATAGATTCTCGTGGCCATCTTTTCATCAATTTTCAGTACACGAGCGTGAATTGCAATCGAACCTGGACGGTTATCCCTTAGGTAGAGCCCGCCTTTCAGGGTGCCACGAACGAATTTATCAACGAGCTGCGGATCGGACTGTAGTAGAGAATCGTTCAACACGATACTGCCCTGGACCTCCACGAACTCGTCTCCCTTTGTAAAAGCATACAGCTGACGTAAGCCAGATTCTTGCGCCATCAGGGCCGCCTGCTCGTTAAGCATCGCAGCATCAGTCGCTCCTGTCTTAAGAGCAAAAAACCGGGCCGTTCCCGGACCGGTGGCGAGAATCGCTACATCTCGACCCCCATCCAAGCCTTGTTGCTTTAGCATAACTCGTAACAGGGAATCTGGACCGCTACCTATGCTAGAAACACCAATCTTTTTCCCACGGAGATCCTTGATTGTCTGGATCTCGGGCTGAGCGTAAAGCCAGAACATCGGCCGGTAAAATGTCGTGAACACGATCCGCAGCGGTGCGCCTCTGACGATGGGAAGCATGCCTGCTCCACCGGAGCTGGCGAAGGGAACAGTACCGCCGATAAGGCCTTGTATTGCTGGCGCTCCTCTCATTACTATCAGCTCCACATCTAAACCTTCTTCTCGATAGAATCCCGCCTCCCTTGCCACAATGAAGCTTCCCGACGAAATACTTATTGTGGGAATCCCCACAGCTACCTTTCTGAGCTGTTGAGCATCCGCCAGAGACGACAGCCAGATGATCGAAAAGAGGAACACGCTCACTTGTAAGCCCAACTTTTCGCTTTGCATGGTTTTACTCCTTTGACAAAATTTCTTGCCGATTGTGTGAGTCACGAATCTTGCTTTACTGCCTCTGCATCGACCGCAATGAGGCGTTGAGGATTATGGAGACCAACTTCCACCGTGGTTCTGGCAGGCGGATCTTCTGGAAAAAACGTTTTATAAGCTTTGTCCATGGTATCGAACTGCCGCATGTCACGCAAATAGACCGTCACCTTGACGACATCTTTCAAGGAGGCTCCGGCAGCTTTTAAAATCGATTCAATGTTCTTCAACGTTTGTTGGGTCTGAGACTCAATCGTATCTCCAGTAATTTCGTGTGTGGTGGGATCGAACGGTCCTGAGCCGGAGACATATATGTGCCCATCAGAGCTGATCGCCTGAGAATAATGGCCACCTGGGGCCGGGGCTGCGTTGGTATTGACCGCCATTCGGCGGATACGAGATGTTGTTCGACCGGTCTTCATATGTGCAACTCCATTCCTTTACCTGCGGCTTTAGCCTTTTGATAAACTAATTTTGCGGTGGAAATATCCTCAATTGCAAGGCCTTGGGATTTGAACAGAGTGATCTCGTCCTCGTTGATGCGGCCAGCCTTTTTTCCGAGTACTAACTCTCCTAATTCGCCGAAGATGTGCTCCTGATTCACGATGCCGTTGGCGATCGGTATCAAGAGATCGCCAGCCTCTCGTAGAGCCGCCTCCATCGAATCCACGACTATCTTGGATCTCTTAATGGTGTTTTCGTCGAGTTCTCTGGCATCGGGCGTATGAGAGCCGATGCCATTAACATGCGTTCCGGGCATCAACCAATTTCCACTCATGATCGGTGTCTTTGCCGCAGAAGCCGCGATGACGATGTCAGATTCTCTTACTGCCTCTTCGGGTTTGGTTACAGGAATTACCTCGATGCCCAGTTTAGCTGCCATTCGTTTTGCGAACGAGGCACGGTGGTCCGATGTAGGACTGAACACTTTCGCTAATTTGATGGGTCGAACCGCGCACATTGCTTGAAGTTGCGTTTGTGCTTGGATGCCGGAACCTAAGAGACCGACCCTGCTACTGTTCCGCCTAGCAAGGTATTTGGTGGCAACTCCGCTTGCCGCACCAGT
>JBBDNJ010000221.1:0-15599 GCA_040877705.1 Binatia bacterium
CACCGCGCGAGCGATACGTCGAGAAGGTGGCGACGAGCGCTGCGTGCTCGTGCCGCCGACATGGGAAGCGGACCGCAACGACACCTCGCTCGAAGCGGCACGATTACACCCTGACCGTTTCGCCGTCATGGGACGGCTCAAAATCGACGCGCCCGAGAGCCGCGCCTTGATGCCGACATGGAAAAACCAGCCCCACATGCTGGGAATCAGAATGGTTTTCAATTATGGACGCTCGAGAAAATGGCTGGTGGACGGAACCGCGGACTGGTTTTGGCAAGCGGCTGAGCTTTACGACGTGCCGGTGATGGCCTTCGCGCCCAATGACGTGCCGAAGCTCGGCGCCATCGCCGAGCGCCATCCAGGCCTGCGCATGATCATCGATCATATGGGACTGAGTTCCACCTTGCGCGGCAAGTCCCTGGATCCAGCCATGGATGACGTTGTCAAAATGGCGCGCCTCGCCAATGTCGCCGTAAAAGTCTCGGCCTTACCCAGCTATGTGGCCGAGCCCTATCCATTTCCAACGCTGCATCCGCTGGTCCGGCGCGTCGTTGACGCCTTTGGCCCGCAACGTTGTTTTTGGGGCACGGATCTCTCTCATCTCCCCTGCCCTTACAAACAAGTCGTGACCCTTTTCACCGAAGAGCTCGATTTTCTCTCCGAAACAGACAGAGAATGGATCATGGGCCGCGGCCTCGCCGAATGGTTGAACTGGCCATTGCCGGCGAGGTCAAGTTAGTTATAAGTGAGCGGTTGTGGTTCACTTTGCTCTGCGCGATTCGCGCCCCACCTCTCCTCCCCCGCAAACGCGGGGTATGAAGGAGGGGGGTTGAACGACTTGAACGATTGGAACGTTTTGAACGGAAGCGCAACCGGATTCCGGTTCTTGCTCTGCTATCGCTTCTGCGGCGTCGATCCTTCGTCGCCCTTCAAGGTCACACCGAGCTTGTCGGCGGTTTTCTTATCGAGCACTCCGGTGGCCGGCAAATTATTCGCCTTTTGAAAGTCACGCAGCGCTTCCTGAGTCTTGGCGTGCATTCGGCCGCTGACCGCCCCCGGGTCCCGTCCTTGCGCCTTCAAAGCTTCCTGTGCCCTCTTGATGTCATCCGAGGAGATCACCATCTCTTGCTGGCTGTCGGCATCCGGTGGTTGCATTCTCTCGGGAATAGTTCCTCGTTGTCCCGGAATTGTCGGTTGTGTTTGCCGCGGTATTTCCGGTCCCGGTCTCGGGACAGTGGGTCCAGGAACACCTTGAGCAAACAGTGCGTTAGCGCTTACGCCGACACTACCGGATAGAAAAACCGCCATAAGAATTTGTTTTTTTCGTTTCATGGCACCCTCCTTTAGGCTATTCAAATCCGTCTGCGCTTTCTTCAAGAACAAAAACGCAAAGGCCATGCCAGACTAAAAAATGCTAGGAATCCCTAGCTATTGGATGTGTATACCTTACGGGATCATGGCCTGCTGTATCGTAGTTGAGAAGATCAACACGCTTTGTCGCGCCTGACGAATACAGAAATTACTTGCTCTCACGGACCGGAGCCGCTCAGCGCCATTCGTGCTTTGGATACCTGCGTTGCAATTGCTGTTTGAGTTTCGGATAGGTTTCACGCCAGAACACCGACAGGTTCTCGGTGACCTGCACCGGGCGGTTACTTGGCGCGAGTACCTGAATGCGCACGGCAACGCGGCGGCTCGCAATCCAGACCGCTTCTTTGATGCCGTATAGATCCTGGATCCGCGCCGCAATCGCCGGCGGACCGTCGACAGCGTAGACGACCTTCACGGAGCGGCCGCGCGGCAACTTGATCCGCTCGGGCGCATACTCTTCTACCCACGCCTGCTGCTGGCGGGAGAGCCATGATTTGACCACGGGCAAAACAGGTTTATCTTTTATTTCATTGTGACTGAACGCGCCGTGACAAATCAGCTCGATCACGGCGGCCCGGTCCGCTTCGCCGAGGGCGGGCAATTCCAGCTCCGGCATCCACCCGCGCAACCGATTCGTTCCAGTTCTCCAATGCGCAGCGCCCAGCCGCAACTTCTCGCGCTAAGATACCGGCCGCTTCGTCAGCCGGTGGATCGTCAGAGAGCTTCTGTTCCAGAACCAGATCTCGAAACCGCGTCTCGTCGCGGGCAACAACTCGCCGCAACGTCGGGTCATAGACAACCGCGTGGACTTCTCTAAAGTCCTCCGGAAAAAGTTCGCGCAACCACTCCTCCTTGATCGCCGTGGCCAGATTCAGCACGACATTCAATGCTCGGTCCCGGCCGTTGCCGCTTTCCACCTCGCGCACCTCTGAAGCGACAAAGAGCGGCGCTTTCACAACGCTCTCGCGGGCCAGCACACCACGCCGCCCATGCACTAGCTCGCAACGCAGCGAGGCGGCGGGACGCTTGGCGAGCTGGTCGGAAAAGCCCGCCAGCACGCAACGCTGCACGGCATCGTGCGCGACCGGCTTCTCGCTGATGTCCAAGCCTTCGGCGGCGGCGATCCGCAAGAACTGTTCGAACAACGGCTCGACCTGACGCGCTGCGGGCGCGTGCACGCCCATGCGGCGGCAGCGCTCGATGTCGTACCCATGGCGCTCGGCATAGCGCCAGGCGCGCATCCGCACAAAAAAATCCGACTCCGTCTCCGCAGCGAACAGATCGTCGCTCGGGTTGTCAATCTGTTTTCCTCGTGGGCGCACGACCAAGTCTCGCCCTTGGGTCAGGGCAGCGATCAATGCGACGGGTCGCACACAACTGTAGTCATGGGCTGCGAGCAGCATGCGCGCATAGCGCGGATGCGCCGGAAATGCCAGCATGCGCCGCCCGAGTACGGTGATTGCGCCCGTCGTGTCGTCGGTGGCTCCCAAGTCGGTGAGCAGCGTCTCGGCGCGTTCCAGCGCGCGAGGGTCGGGAGCCTCCAGCCAGCGAAATGTCCTCACGTCGTTCACGCCACTGGCCTTGAGCGTCAGGATCACCTCCGAAAGATCCAGGCGTTTCACTTCGGCAAGTTGCTGAACGGGACGCGTCCCCTGCTCATGCGCCGTCCATAGACGCAAGCAGTGTCCGGGCGCGGTCCGTCCCGCGCGGCCTGCCCGTTGCTCGGCTGCGGCGCGGCTGATTTTTTCGACCAGCAACGTGTTGATGCCGCGGTGCGGATCATAGCGGGGAATACGCGCTAAACCGCTGTCGATCACCAGGCGCACGCCGTCGATGGTGAGCGAGGTCTCCGCGACGTTGGTGGCGACGACGATTTTGCGCCGGTCATAGCGGGCGACCGCCGCGTCCTGATCGCTTGCAGGCAATTCGCCGTGCAGTGGAAAGACCACGAACTGCGGGCCGAGCGCATCGCGCGCTGCTTGCACGGTGCGCGTAATCTCATACGCCCCCGGCATAAAAATGAGCGCGTCGCCTTGGGGATGCTCACGTACCAGGCGTTGGAGTTCTTTGATTGCAAGCTCCCAAACGGGCGTGTCACCGGCAGGTTTGGAGAGATATTCGACGGCAACAGGGTGAGTGCGGCCTTGTGACGACAACAGCGCGCAAGGGTCGAGATACTTCTGAACTGTGGCGACATCTAACGTAGCCGACATGACGATGATGATAAGATCGGGCCGCGTCGATTCCTGGATTTGCAGAGCGCGGGCCAAGGTGATGTCGCCATAAAGATCCCGTTCGTGAAATTCGTCGAACACGATCGCGCCTACGCCCTTCAAGTCGGGATCAGCCAGCATCCGGCGCAGCAGCACGCCTTCGGTCACGTAACAGATCCGCGTGGCGGCAGAGGTGACGTTGTCCAACCGCATCTGATAGCCCACCTCGCCGCCGAGGCTTACATCTCGAGCTTGCGCGACCCACGCCGCAAGCATGCGCGTAGGCAACCGGCGCGGCTGCAAGACCGTCACTTGGCCACTCCGCAACAAACCGCCGTCGAGCAGCATCTGCGGCACTTGGGTTGATTTGCCCGAGCCTGTGGGCGATGTGAGAACCAAGCGCTTCTGCACGGTGAGGGTTTCGAGCAAAGGCTGCTTGATTTCGAAAATAGGTAAATCCGGCTGTCGCATCGCTGCAGATAACTTAACATAATCAACGGATGGTTGCGGCCAAGGAGATCTCGCTCGCGTTGTTTACATCAAGCATGGGGCCGCCGCCCGCATTGCAGCTTACCGGCACCCTGCTCCTTTTTCTCTCCTCCCCGGCTTTGATGTCTTCATACATCAATATAAACTGGGACTATGATTATTCGTTTAAACACCGAGTCTCGCGCTTGCTTGCAGAACCGCGCTGCAGTTCGGCCCGCGTAATGAAACGGAGTTCCAACCGATAGGATGCGAAAGCTGATGAAATTAGCGATTTCTGGTCTTATGCTCGGGGTCCTCTCGATTGCCGTGATATCAATGACCCCTATTGAAGCAGAGGCTGAATCAAAAAGGCTCGAGCCCACCCTGCACGCCCGCGCTTTGGAACGAGCCAACGACCTGCCTCGACTTCGGAGCTTGCTGATCTCAATCGACAGCGAGCTGGTTGAAGAACGCTACTTCAACGGCGCACGCGCCTCGTACACGGCGAATCTCAAGTCCGCCTCCAAAGAGTTTTCTGTCGGCGCTCGTCGGGATTGCTTTGGATCGCGGCTATCTCAAGGGCGTTCAAGTCAGCATCGATAAATTCTTTCCCGAGCACCTGGCAGGCCCGGACGATGCTAGAAAGAAAACGATTACCATCGAAGATTTATTAACCATGCGCTCAGGCCTCGAAAGCACCAGCAACGTAAACTACGGACGTTGGGTGCAGAGCAGCAACTGGGTGCGTCACGTACTGGCGCGCCCGCTGGTCGACGAACCCGGCAGGCGGATGATCTACAGCACCGGAAGTTCGCACCTGCTCTCCGCGGTCCTGACAAAAGCTACCAAGATGAGCACCTTCGAATTCGCGCGTCGATATTTGGCCAATCCGCTCGGCATCTCGATGCCACCATGGGTGCGCGACCCACAGGGCATCTACCTTGGTGGCAACGAGATGCATTGGACGCCTCGCGCGATGCTCGCATTCGGCGGGCTTTATCTTAACGGCGGTCGAGCCGGAGACAAACAGGTAGTGTCGGAAACGTGGATCAAAGAGTCTCTCAAGCCACGCACTCGGTCGCGCTGGAGTGGCCGTGAATACGGCTACGGCTGGTGGATCGATTCACTGAGTCACCACGCAACCTATTACGCCTGGGGACATGGAGGGCAATTCATTTTTGTGCTGCCGGCTTTGAAGTTGGTGGTAGCCACGACATCATCACCGTCACCCGGAGATGGACGACGGGAGCACCAGCAAGCCATCTACGATCTCATGGAACAGGATCTCATACCCGCGGCGAAGATAAATCGGTTCGCAAACAGCCGGCCCCAGCCAAAACATCAACTGGAAGCGTGGTGGACACGTTGACTAGCTGGAATACGTCTTTGCGACCTATCCGGAAGATCCGCTACCCCGAGTAATTCCACTCGGCGTGACGGATACACTGTCATTTGTTCCGTCCTAACGACCAGCCGGTATAAAGTTCCTTGCCGAAGTTTGTATGCGTGTCTCGTGCTTCGACCCTTACTTGGAAGTTTGTGGAAAGCATCAATCCATCTTTCGCAGCGTCTCATGGCCACGGACCTATAGAGTGGTGGTGTCGTAATTCGAGAGGCAACGATCAACCAGGGCCTCCGCTGACGCCCAATCGAAGTTGCGGAACTCGCGCCCCTGGATCGCTGTGGGCTCGCCCGCGTAGAACATCTCGTACTGGAGATGACGCGAGCCGAACTCCGAGCCGAGAGCGTCCCACAAGAGCTTTAGCAGCTTCACCCGCTCGGGGCCCCCCGCTTTAGGCCAGCGCACGTAGCGCTCGATATCCGCCGCCGAACCGGGCGCGTTTAAATCATTCACCGTCGCCGGCAACTGGATCAGGCTGCCACCCATGAGTCCGCGAATCTGGTTGAGCAGCGCCGGATACATCGCCTGCTGGTACACCTGGCTGGCATAGAGCAGGGCATCCTTGGGGCGCATCACACTAAATTGGTCGGCCTCCGCCGCGGCCTCGGCGCCGAGGATCATGCCCTCCACGACGGAAACACGGGTGGCGAGGTCGCCCAGTTGCGCGACCGTGTCGCCGGTGGCCGAGCGCCCGCTGAGATCCATGCAGCGCTTGACCAGCCCTACCAGGAACTGCAGCTTGGCCCACGATCGGATGTGCGACTGGGTGTTGCCCAGCACGTGCGCCGCGGTCACGCTGAATTGACCGGCCGTCAGATCAATATTCTTGTAGATGAACACGTCTTCCCACGGCACGAAGACGTCGTCGAACACGACTAGGGAATCGGTCTCGTCGAAACGGCTCGACAGTGGGTAGTCGAACACGCTGGTGGGTCCGAGCGCGTACGGCCGCCGCGGGTAGAGCTTCAGGCCAGGCGCGCCATTGGGCACCACACAGGAGATCGCGTAGTCTTCGTCGCCAGGCTTAAGCGGCAAAATCACCGTGACCAGCACGTAGTCGGACATCACCGAGCCCGTGCCGAGCATCTGCGCTCCACGAATGACGATGCCGTTGTCGCGCTCGGCGGCGGCGCCAGCGTAAAGGTAAGGCTCGGCCTGCTGATGCGCCGGTTTGGCGCGGTCGATTGTGGGATGGACGATGACGTAGCTGACGTAGAGGTCCTCGTCGGCGGCTTTGGCGGCGAAGCGCAAAAGGTTGTCGGCGAACTGTTGCCCACCCTGTGCATAGAACGCGGGCGAGCCCGCGAAGCCCGCGAAAAACGACGCGACATGATCCGGCGAGCGCCCCAGCAAGCCATAGCTCGCATCCGCCCAGAATTTGATCGCGCGCCGCCGCGCCGTCAAGTCCTCTCGGGTGCGCGGCACCAGCCAGGATTTACTGATGGGCCGGCCATCGCGCGGAGAGGGGTAGGTCATCAGCTCGCGATTGGCCGGATCGTGAGCGAGATCGTAGAGCTGCGCGACGGTGCGTATCCCGGCGGCGAAGGCCGGATGCGTCGTCACATCGGCTACTCGCTCACCGTTAAGCAGCACCGTGCGGCCATCACGCAGGCCACGCACATACTCCTCGCCACTGCGAGTCATACTGCTCCTTTTCTCACGTCCCTTATCCGCTCCACGGCGCCGCCTCATCCGTCGCGGATGTAGTGGATTCTATTCTTCACAATGCTTTCGCCTTCGGATTCGAAAGATGCAAGCCCGAGAAATTAGTAGTGGATCCCGTCAATTCTGTGGTCCAAAGGCCGGCATGACAAATCCCGACCCATGCGCAGCGCTGCCTCAATGCCTTGGTAATACCCGGGTAGGTGAACGAGCGTGCGATAGCCGATACGCTCATAGAAGAGCTGTGCTCCTTCGTTCCCGGCGCGCACTTCCAGGGCAACACTGAATATACCCGCTGTAACGGCGCATTTCTCGAGCCACTGAAGAAGCCGGTGCCCGACGCCTTCTCGTCTATACAGCGGAGCCACCGCGAGCAGGTCCAAGTGCGCGTCGTCGTCGCCGTAGCGCATGATCGCAAACCCGGCAATGTTCTCGTGAGTGCATGCGACGAGGACGTTAACATCGTCGGCGCGAATACTCGCGGCTACCCGCATCGGTGTCCAACGCCATCGGAGACCGTATTCAATTAAATCCCGCGACAAATTGGCAATGGTGCCCGCGTCTGCCGGCCGCGCCAATCGCAACGATAGCTCAGAATTGATCATGACGTGTATGGCCTAATGCACGGCTTTTTTATCCCGCAAATCCTGGGCGCAATCAAGTTCTATCATGATGGTGCGGCAGCGATCGAGGGATGGGACGGGTTGGAATGAACCGGCAAGTTCGCGCGTAAGCTGTGACAAACCCGATTATGCGATTGAAAGATTATTTAGATATCCAGGTACGCTGACGAATATCTGCACCGGTCCCCAGCGTCCAAGCCGGCCTCCGCGGGTCGGCTAGCAATAAGTCAATATGAATGCCTGGCACCAAATTCTCCCCCCTGACCCATCGTCAAATTATTTCATTACACGACCGCCGGCCGAGCGCGCCAACCGAATCCGATCGCAATCATCCTTGGCAGCGCAGGACTTTTTAGCTAGGATGCTCAACAGAATCGGCATCTGTTGAGACCGTGAGGAGTCTTCAAGTCTCTCTTAACGTTGTGAGTATAAAGCAGACCATCTTCATTAGTCACGCTAATCCAGAAGACAACGAATTCACTCGTTGGCTTGGTGCTAAGCTTACTCTGACCGGCTACAAAGTATGGTATGACCTTGATCGGCTGAGGGGTGGTGATGTTTTCTGGGACAAGGTTGAGCATGCCATTCGTGAAGAAGCGGTTCGCTTCATCGCCGTAATTTCTCGTGCCTCTCACACGAAAGATGGCGTTCGGAAAGAATGGAATTTAGCATCCATAATCGAAAAAAAGACTGCCGGATTTAGTATTCCAATTCGAATTGACGACTTTAAATTCGATGACGTGACAATACTTTTCTCAGGAAAGCATGTCATTGACTTTCATCGCGTTTGGTTCGAAGGGCTAACGCAACTTTTAGATGCTCTGGGAGACGCAAAAATACCGTGTGCCACGGTTCCAGATGCTGCTCAAGCTTCCTTATGGTGGAAATCGGGACTTGTGACACCCATCGAATTTACGGCCCGCGATGAACGTATCGAATCTACTTGGTTCCAATTGAGACTGCCGCCAGCGGTAGAGACTGTAACGAAACGGACGTCCTTAGATCCCATAGAACGAACGGCTGAAAATCAGGCCACCCCATGGTGCGAATACGAAACGAGCGTACTAGGTTTTGCCTGGCGAGAACATTTGATTGATCTTTTCAAAAACGAAGTTCAATTGGATCTTGATCGCCAACTATCTACAGAGGGCTTGCTCAGTGGCAGCGTTCTTCTAGCCAAAAAGGCAAGCAACAATGACGCGCGAAATCTCCTGTCATTCCTGGTGCGCCAAGCCTGGGATATAGCGATGAAGCAAGCGGCGCTTCGACAATCGTATATGTCTAATGGTCAAACTGTTTGGTTTGTGCCAAAAGGCTTGAAACCGAAGGAAGTATTTGAGTTTCTGGATCAGGACAAAAAGAAGCGCCGAAGGCAACTCGTTGGTCGCAGCGAAAAATACAAGGTGAACTGGCACTATGGCGTGAGTGCAAAACCGACTCTCGGTAAGCCTTTACGATTGGAACTCGAAGCCCATATATTGTTTACAGATGATACAGGTGAACTGGTTGAACCTCCGTCTCGGGCGCATCGTCTAAGGCGAGGGTTTTGCAAAAGCTGGTTTAATGCGCGGTGGCGGGATTTTCAGAGAGCGCTAATAGCATATCTATGCCAAGGTACTGATTGTATTCGGCTGCCTGCTGGAAGTGATCGGTTCGTTGAAGTGTCTACAGCGCCGTTCTTATATAACTCACCAGTCACCCTTAGTGACCATGCAGACCAGGCAAGTGAAGAAGTATTCTCGATCGACCAGGAAGTTGGAAGTTTGGGTGATGGTGAACACGAAGAAGAGGAGTCGGATGACGTCAATCAAGACGAAGAGGAGGAGTCTTGAACCACGTTCTGCAGCTTCTTTTTTTCGACGAACCGGAAATGTGTTTTGGCTATAATCAGCAGGCAGCCCATCCAAAGGACGGATTACTTCTTTTTGGGCCGTACAACAATCCGTTGGAAGGCAGTACGTTACGACTTGGGGTAATTGCAACGGAATCAGGCGCTGAGCGCTACCAGAAATGGGTAAAGCAAATCTCAGGTAGGATAGCCCCGGCGAAGGAGAACCACCCGAACCACACCATCTTTCCTGGATTCGAGACAGTTTTCCAAACACGTTGGCTTATTCAGCCGATCGCGAGTCTGCGAGTTGACGACGAGGGCCTGCGGAGTGCCATACTGCAAAGCGACCGACATCAAGCCATTTACCATGCGGTATCTCTATACGCCGAGCCAATTGCACGTCATATCCGAGAGCAAAGCGAGGTAACCGTCGATTTGTGGATGGTTGTGATTCCGGAGTACATATATCGACTGGGACGGCCCAAATCGAGGCCAACTCAGGACGAAAGAATTGAGTCTTACTACCCGATTGACTACAAGAAAGCTCGCCAACTTTTGCAGCAGCCATCACTTTTATTTGAAGAAGACAACCGAGCGGCCGAGATCTACAGATTTGAAAGAAACTTTCATAATCAGCTTAAAGCACGGTTGTTGGAGCATCGCGCCGTTATTCAAATCCTTCGAGAAACTACAATCGCACCGGACGACTTTCGCCGATCAGATGGCAGGCCGTTGCGACGCCTGGAGGACCCTGCACGGATCGCCTGGAATTTGACAACATCCACGTTTTACAAGGCTGGCGGGCAGCCGTGGCGACTAGGCGCGCCACGGAAAGGGGTGTGCTACGTAGGCGTGGTTTTCAAACGTGATGAAACTGGACCAACAGCGTCGCATGCCTGCGTTGGTGCACAAATGTTCCTCGATTCAGGAGATGGAGTTGTCTTTCGTGGCGCCGCTGGGCCTTGGTATTCCGAAGACAAGAGAACGTTCAACCTCCCAAGAGATCAAGCAAGGAAACTTTTATCGATGGTGATTTCCGCTTACCAAGCCGACCATCAGGGAGAGGCCCCGACTGAAGTTTTTGTACACGGGAAAACGCGGTTTTCCGAGGACGAATGGAATGGCTTTAATGACGCACTGCCGAACAAATCTCGTGTCGTCTGTGTCCGAATCCGTCAAGATTCGAGGCTCAAACTGTTCAGAATGGGAGATACTAACATCCCTCGCGGCCTCGCCTGGAAGATGACCGACCATACCGGCTTTTTGTGGAGCAAAGGTTTTGTTCCGCGATTGCAAACGTATGCTGGAAGGGAAATTCCAAATCCACTTTTGTGCAACTCACGCGCGGAGACGCAGATTTGAAAGTGGTTCTGCAAGATATTCTGACACTGACCAAGCTTAACTATAACGCGTGCATATATGGCGATGGATTACCGGTGACTTTGAGATTTGCAAATTCTGTAGGAGAGATTTTGACGGCAGCTCCAATGAAGGACAACCTGCCACCCCTACCCTTCCGATTCTACATTTGACGGTGCCTTCGAGCTGGCACAAATGTTACGATGTTCATCTGAAGCGAAGTCTGACGTCCATGTTTAATCTCCGTTATCATCATATCTTATATCTTACGTGTGCTAGACAAAAACTCAATAAAGCCTTTTCTACAAATGATTTGAACAACCAATGGATCAAAGCGAAATTTTTAGATTGTTAGATACGTTTTCTCGATCGGGCAGTTTGTCTGATCGGTCATCTGCAATAACACGCTTAATGGAAGCAAAAGTCCTTGCGCGCCATAGCGAAGATCCTCGGTTCGAGGTGGGTGTGACATACCTACAACAGGTTGCGGCGAATTCGGAAGTCGCGTTGGATCGGTTGGTCGCGATATCGGAGATCGTGCGGATTAGTCAAGTTGCGAAGCGACTCAAAACAGATCTTGGCAAGCGGTTACAGCCAGCATTCGAAAAGCCATTGCCCCCATCAAAGACTTTGAGTAGCGCAGAAGCGCGCTTTTACTTAGCCAAAGCGTTTGCGACCGCGACGACTCCTTGGATCGTTGAATACGTCGCTTCAGGGGTAGCGGAGGAGGAAACCGCAGAAAAAGTTCGCTTAGCCTTTCTTGAAACGCTTTTTCTCCGTGTGGGCAGTCTTGCCGAGGTATTTAGATTACTCGCCGAGGCGCTAGGGAAAGTTGTTTACGGTACTGAAAAACCCGGAGACTCCATGGGACGCCGTGTGACTCGGATCTTGGCGGCGACACGAGCTCTTATAGTCAAATCACACCTATTACCCGGTGATGATCTCGGGATGGCTTTCAGTAAGCTGATAAGAGTTCCTTTAGCAACTCATGGAATGCCCGAGTCCCCAACGGTTCGGATCGCACTGGCAAAGGAAACTGTTCTCACTATTCATGATTTTGTAAGAACGCGATTTTCTGTTTCTTCAGAACCTGAGACCTACGGAGCGCTTCGTTATTCCCGCGAGTTCTTTCCTGGCTATGCGTGGAGTAAAGACTTACGTAGTGCGCTCAAGTTGCTTGAAAACGATATCACCGAATCGATATTGCTCCTAGGCAAGCAAGGTATTTGCGATGAGAACTTGATAGATGTGCTCGAGCTCGTATGCGGCTCCCGCGAACAGACACGATCGGTTACACGACATCTGGCCGATAATCATCCCGAACTGCCCGAGCATGTTCGAAATTGGCTGCGTACAGGACGATTCGATCAACAGACCAAAGTGAGTGAGGTACTTCAGGAAAGCAGGCTGTTGGAAGCTGATCCCATACTTGCAACCCTAATGCTAGATGTTGAACAGCTTAGAGAACTACTCGGCGTTGTCCACACCGATGTGGAATCGGCGCTTGAACTTTTCGATCCGAAGCTTCATCAAGTGCTCGCAAAGTTTCGAGACCGTGTAAATGACGTGCTTCGCCAGGTTGACAACCTAGCTCATAAACGTAGTCTTATGCTCCTGGGAGAAGTTGGGGCATCTGTAGAATACGTTCCCAAATACTTCCAGATCACCAATACCAGCCCCTCTCGTACAGTGAAAGTCATCCGCCCGGCAGTAGTCAAGCGAGCTGCCGACGGGTCTGCGGGAGGGGTAGTCTTGAAAGGTCTTGCTGAATAGACGCAAGAATTAATCAACGAGGGAAATATGGATCGGACTACCTCGATTATACTTCTAGAAAGCTTCATTGATCGAATTGAGCGAGATTCGGATAGCGGCAAATGGCGGCTTTCCGGTCCAATTTCCAGTCAGGAACTGGAATCGCTTAACTTTGCTGTAGCCGAGCTACGTGACCATCAAGCTTTTCAAGACATACCGACCCGGCGAGAGCCAATGACGACACGACCCAGGGTGGTCATCAAATTAGAATCTTTAAAATTGGAAAAACCGGAAGATCCGGAGGTCACTCTCTGCATGGATTTTGGGACAGCAATGTCGAAGGCTTTTGCTATTCGTTCTTCCACAGGAAAGCCACTAGAACTTGCTCTTGGGAGTCGTGCTGGCGTAGACGGCAGCGTATTTGCCGTGCCATCATCATTATTCATTACATCCAATGGTCGTTTGCATTTTGGACAGAGTGCAATCAATCAGAGCCTTCAAGATGACACACCAGGGCGAAAACGTTTTGACTCACCAAAGCAGGAATTGAGCCAAGGAACGATTAGCGATCTTGGCGAGAGTCCAATTATGCAAGAAATTAACCCGACGCCCGTACCGCTTACTAAAAAAGATTTAATTACAATGTATCTCGCTTTTCTGACCGATTTGGCTTCAACGGAATTAAATGAGCGACACGGTGCGTCAAGGTATGTTGTACGACGATTTGCGCGGCCTTGTTGGGATGAGAAACGAACCACTTGGGCGGAGCGAGAGCTGAAGGACATGCTAGCCGCAGCGCAAATCATAGCAGACACCTTTCATGGCGAATGGGCCGAGGGTATTAACGTCACTCAAGTACGGAATGTGTTGGACCAGGTGAAGGGCCAGGCTCTTCCGAGTTGCCTAATCTCAAACGGTGTCGCAGAACCAATTGCCGCAGCGGCAAGCCGTGTAATTCAAGGCAAAGCTCAAAGACGCCCATACATGATTATTGATATCGGAGCGGGTACGACAGATTTTGGACTGTTTGTTGTCCGCGAGAATCCTAAAGAGGAATGGATCCGAGCGTTTCAAATCGGAAACGGAATTAGGGGCGTCCGACGCGCCGGAGATACAATCGACTCTATTCTTCGTGAGGAAATCATAAGACGCCACGGTATCCCAACTGGCCTGGATGATCCCATAAGAAAGAGAATTATTGCAAATCTAGACCTCCGGATTCGCACATACAAGGAAACGTTGTTTCGTCGTGGAATGGTCGAGTACGTACTTAATGACGATTCGAAAGGTAGCCTAACGGTGGCCGAATTTCTCGACTTGCCCGGGACGAAACGATTTTCCGAATTGCTAGAACAAGAGTTCCGCAGCATCCTGGATGCCATCGATTCTAGTTGGATCAAGAGTGTTATTGCTCCCGCAGGTTTGACAGTTATCCTCACAGGGGGAGGCTCAAATCTCCCAATGGTTGAACCTCTTGCCGAAGGTTTTATCGAAAGTCAACGGGCGAATATAGTGCGTAGTCGAGGGCCAGCACTGCCCCAATGGATCGAAGAAGACCACCAGGAGTTCACTGACGAATACCCTCAGCTTGCCGTAGCCATGGGGGGGGCGTCGCCAGACTTACCCGAAATGATGAAGCCAGTCATGGAATTTGGAGGGTTAGCAAACCGAACGGTAATGCCAGGCAATTTACAAATTTCAGGAACTTAGAAGGTCGAGATCAAGCGGCGGGGTCAAACTCCTAGGATTCCACGACCCGGCCGTCGCACGTCGAAGGTCATCGCACACAGGCGCGAGGGTCACACATGCGCGAGAGTCAGATATTGCAATCACGCATTTTAAGAAGCCTATTCAGGATTGTCCAACGTCATCAACATTATTTCCCCTCTTCAAATAAGAGCAGCTCCTAATCGCTATACGCTCCCATCTGGCCGCAATTGTGATGGCAGTTGAATCCCTCGACTCTGGCGAGCGAAAAAGGGATTTCGCCGCGCCGCTTACGATTGCCAGATAAACTCCTAAGAGCAGGAGTGTTATCAGCAGATTCCGTTTCCAATGATCGCTCAGGGCGATACCGAACGGGAGTCCGGTGAGGAAACCGATGATATGGGCGACGTAAGCGACTTGGGGGTCGTAGCCGGGTATGCGGCTCTTTTCGTAGACCACGACCACGTTGTAGATGAAGTAGATTATGGCGATCAATCCCTGCGGCGCGAGGAAAAGCCAGGAGAACTTGAGCGGTCGCACAAGCATGACGCACGCCGTCAGCGTGAAGATAGCGGCCGAGGCCCCTAGCATTCCAGTTCCGCGGGGCAGGAAGGCAAGACCGAGAATGAAGCCCGCGAAGCCGCCGGTGAAGAAGATCATCAGGAGCTTTTGCGGGCCGGCGATTTTTTCCAATGTGTTTCCGAAAACGAATAAAAAGAGCATGTTCCCGAACAGGTGTAAGACATTGGCATGAACAAACAGCGCTGCGACCAGCGTCCAGGCTCTGCCGTTTTCGAGGTTGTCCAAACTGAAGATAAGATTTCTTTCGGCGAACACCGGGGCCTGTTGCCACGCCCACAGGCTTGCCGCGATGCAAGCGAGTATCAGCAGTGAATTGATCTTCAAGGAATTGTCAAAACAGTGTGGAATGGCCTTGTCAGCCACCCACGAGTTTACGATGGGATTATCCGTTCCGGGTACTGGTCGAGCATCGCGGACCCTAAACGGCGTCCGCGAGCCGGTATAGCAAGGCTTCCGTTTCCTCGAACCCAAGACATGCATCGGTGATGCTCTGACCGTACGTCACGGGTGCATCCTGACGCCCAGCGACAAGGTGGCTCTCGAGCATCAGCGCTCGAACGGGCGAAACTCTCAGGTTCTCCATGATCGCGCCCGCCTTTTCAACGTGTATGCTCTCACCGGATGAAGAC
>JBBDNJ010000222.1:0-15588 GCA_040877705.1 Binatia bacterium
CTAGGATGCGTCATTCCCGCACTTAGATCTTACCCTGCAGTAAGAACGCGATAACAAAGCCGTATAGCGCCAACGCTTCGAGAAGCGCCAAGCTCAGCAGCAATGGTAGAAACAGTCTATCGGCGGCGTTCGGATTCCGACCGATGCTTTCCATCGCTGAGGCGCCTACGCGGCCCTGACCCAAAGCAGCGCCAAAGGCTGCAATAGCAACGGCCAACCCGGCGGCAATGGCGACCGCAGCTTTAAATTGCGAGTCACTCCCGATAGCTGCTGCACCCTCGGCCGCTGCCAAAGCTAACTCCGACGTCATCAACGTCACTAAGAGCGCATTTAAAAGCGTCAATAGGTTTTTCATCTTTGCCTCCTTTCCAGCGAGTTCGGCTAAAGCCTCTTCTTCCTCTTCCTCTCCTCCGTCGCCTAATCCGCTTAATCCTTTTTAATCATCAGGTTAATGATGGTGCTGTTGTTCGTGCCCACGCTCCTCCTCATGCCCGTGGCTAATGGCCACGCTCACGTAAATCATGCTCAAGAGCATAAAGACCGCAGCTTGAATGACCGAAACGAGTGTCCCCAGAGTGTAAAATATCACCGGCACGACTAGTTTCGTCAGGTCCATGAAGACTTCAATGACGATATGGTCGCCCATCATGTTGCCGAAAAGTCGTAGAGCTAGAGAAACCGGACGAAACAAGTGGGAAGCGAATTCCAAAACAAAGAAAAACACCACCGAGAGTAGCAACAAGGGCACGAGGGCCAGTTTGCCGAGGAAACTCTGCGCCGGAAGCCCGGTCATGGGACCAACAAAATGTTTCAAGTAGCCGACGCCCATTTCTTTGATGCCGATCACGTTGTAGCCAACGAAGGAAACTAACGCGAGAGCGACGGTGGTGTTTAAATTGCTGGTCGGCGGCGAGAAGCCAGGCAACAACCCGACCAAATTGCTGAACAATATGAACAAGAAAAACGTACCAAAATAGGGGACGAACTTGCGCCCTTGCCTGCCGATGATGGCATCGCTTTGACTAACAACCATTCCGACCAGAAGTTCCGCAATGTTCCTCGCTCCCAATTCCGCAGCAGGTACCACGGGGTCCTGAGCTCGCGCCAGAGCGCCTCGTGCGCGCCAAGCGAACAGGAGCACGAACAAGGCGCCTATCAACGCAAAAAAAGTGTGCATCTGTAGAACTGACTGCCATTCATGAGGCAGTAGTGCATGCCAGGTAAAAGGATGTTCCATCTACTGCTCCAACTTAAGCGAATGCATCACGGCTTCAACAAAAATCGCCATGATAAGCGTCGAAAATCCTAGCGCGAACGACAATCCATCGATTTCATAATGAAGAAATAAAATGATCAGCGAAGCCAAAAAAATAATCATTTTTAAAATCAGCAGGGACACGCCTGCTCTGACCTTGCCCTTGCCCGCCAGTGGCGCCAGCACCCAAAGAATGCCGAAGCCGAGTAAAAAAAAATTCAACCCCATGAAAACGCCACCTAGTAAAAGCGCTTGGGGGTCGATGAATTTCGTCCGTCTGAAGGCTAAGACGAGGATAAGGAGCAACAGTCCATGCCAAAGCTCAATGCGCAGAATGGTCGCGGCGCGGGACATCGGGCTCATTAGATTTATCGGAAAGAAATCTCATCCACTGGACTAATCTCATGGAGGCGCCAGCGATAGCGATGATCGTCAGCACCATCATTAGCCACGGCGAAGTGTTAAAATAGTTATCCAGCAGATAACCCATGAACAATCCTCCGAGAATAGCTCCAGGAAGCTCAAAGGCAATAGCTACAACTACTCCTGCCTTGCGCAGGAAAAAAGTTTGGTTGTCTTTCCGGCTATCGGGGCGGCCGCCAGCGTTCGCCACTGCGCTCATTTTCTAGCACGAAGGGATGGGAGGGTCAACTAACGGGTTTCGCCGGCGGACCAGGAGTCGAACGCGTCTATTGTTTTACCTAAATCGGCTTCTGTATGAGCCAGAGAAACCATGAGAGCCTCAAAGGGCGCCGGGGGTAAATAGATGGCGCGCTGCAGCATGCCGTGAAAAAATCTGGCGAACCGTTCTCGGTCGCATTGCCTAGCCTCATCAGAATTCCGCACTCGATCAACGCCGAAGAATAAAGTCATCATTGAACCGACTCGGTTTATGGTCCCCGTCATCCTGTATTTGGCGAGAACTTGGGCAAAGCCGTCCGCCAGGTATTTAGCCTTTTTTTCGAGTACGCGATAAGTGCCCCGTCGGGAAATCCATTTTAAAGTCGCCAAGCCTGCGCGCACCGCGAGCGGATTGCCCGACAGTGTCCCCGCTTGATAAACCGGACCCTCGGGTGCGAGTAGATTCATAATCTCGCCGCGGCCGCCGAAGGCAGCGAGCGGCAATCCCCCGCCCAAAATTTTCCCCAAGCAGGTCAGATCGGGAGTTATTCGGTAAACTTCTTGAGCCCCACCAAGTGCGAGACGAAATCCGGTGATGACTTCATCGAAAATGAGCACACTGCGCGAGCGGCGCGTAATCTTACGCAAGTGGGAAAGAAACCCTGGCGCGGGCGGTATCACGCCCATGTTTCCACACACCGGTTCGATGATAACTGCCGCGATATCGGCGCCGTACTTATGAAAAACCTCCTGCACGGCATCATGGTCGTTATAGCGCACTACTAGAGTTTCAGCGGCCAGTGCAGCCACTACCCCGGGGCTGTCGGGCAACCCCATCGTGGCGATTGCCGATCCAGCTTTGACGAGAAGTCCGTCGGAATGGCCATGGTAGCAACCGTCAAATTTGACGATCTTACTGCGCTGCGTGAAAGCACGGGCTAAGCGGATTGCAGTCATTGTCGCTTCGGTGCCGGAATTTACTAGGCGAAGTTTTTCGATGCTCGGAACTAATCGGCAGACTGTTGTCGCCAACGTTAATTCCTGCTCCGTCGGTGCTCCAAACGTGGTACCTTTCAATAAGGCATCCTGCAATTCTCGAAGCACGCACGGATGCGCGTGACCAAGAATCAGCGGTCCCCAGGAGCCGACAAAATCGATAAAATCGTTACCGTCAACATCGAAGATATGCGCACCTTTGCCACGCGCGATGAAAAGCGGCACGCCTCCGACTGCTTTCCAAGCTCGCACAGGACTGTTCACAGCACCGGGAATTTTTTCCAGCGCGTCCTTGTAGAGTTGTTTTGATTTGATGATTTTCATCAGTGAGGTTCTGGTAACATCAGCGGGTAGGCGTGTCAAGATTATTGAAACAGCAAGAAAAAATTTAAAAGAATAATTTGTTCTTGAAAAGGAATTTGAAAAGGATTATGACTTCCCCTTCGCTGTTTTTACATAATGATTTTTCTCGTCTAATCAGGGGGCGAAGGGTCACGGGTTTTCATTATTTTATTTGAAAAAACTAGTAGACAAACAGTTCATTTTCCAGGTATCTCTGTTGAACAGCCTTCTGTTAGATATGGGTAATCCATAAAATTGGCAAGTAATTGATTTTATAGATGTTTTTAAGTTATCCACAGCTGTGGATAACGCTGTTCGTAACTTACAATCTTTTCTCGTTACAAATTAGCTACTTAGTCGGTGCATGTTCATGATTGAATTATGGGAAGAAGCTCTCAGACAATTGAGAGAACGGCTGGGAAAGCAAAACTTTGAAACTTGGATTCAACCAATACATATCGACGCGATAACCGATGACGGAGTTGTTCTTGGAGTTCCAAATAAGTTCTTTCGCGATTGGTTGACTGAGCACTATTTTGCTCAGATTAGTGAAGTTCTAGAGTCTTTGACGCGGAATGCAGTCAAAATTTCTCTTACAATAAATAACCAACCCCAACCCAAAACACGGCTGGAAAAAGTTCAGAAAAGCGAAAAAAAAGACATACGAGAGCAACAGACCAAGGTACAGCGTTCGAATAACTTAATCCCAAAATATACTTTCGAAAATTTTGTCGTCGGCGCGAGCAATCAGTTTGCTCATGCCGCTTCCATGGCTGTGGCAAATCAGCCCGGCGATCACTACAATCCTTTGTTTATCTATGGCGGTGTCGGCCTTGGAAAAACCCATCTCGCCAACGCTATCGGTCATCGCGCTGCCGCGGCTCGCGCCGGCCTCAAGATCTTTTATTTAAGTTCCGAGTCGTTCATGAACGAGCTGATTGGCTCCCTTAGACGCGATAAAATGGATGAATTCAAAACAAAATTCAGAAATATCGACATCCTGATCATCGACGATGTGCAGTTCATTGCCGGTAAGGAGAGGACGCAAGAGGAGTTCTTCCATACTTTCAATTCGCTTTACGAATCCCACAAGCAAATCGTCATCACCTCCGATAAATTTCCCAAGGAAATTCCCGGATTGGAGGACCGGCTGCGAAACCGCTTCGAATGGGGTCTGATCGCAGACATTCAGCCACCGGACATTGAAACTCGAGTGGCAATCATTCAGAAGAAGGCCGAAGACGAGGGCATTCAACTGCCGCACGACGTGGCGATCTTTGTCGCTTCAAATATCGATTCCAATGTAAGAGAATTGGAGGGGTCGCTAACGCGGCTTGGCGCATTCGCATCGTTGACCAAGTCGGTGCTAACCGTCGACCTCGCCAAGGAGGTCCTTCATAATACCCTCAAGGGCGGGCAGAAAGAGATAACCGTTGAAAGCATTCAAAAAACAATCTGCGATTTTTACAACATCAAGATAGCCGAATTGAAGGCAAAGAGGAGGACGAAGAATATTGCGCTACCACGTCAGGTCGCGATGTACCTCTGTCGTAAATATACCGCCACATCTTTTCCAGCAATTGGTGACAAATTCGGCGGACGCGACCATTCGACAGTCATCCATGCATCCAAAACAATTGAAAAACGGATCAAGGAAGATCTTTATATGCAAAACACCATCGAGCGATTGGAAAGAAATCTAAACATCAAAAAATAGTTGTGGATAAGTTGTGGTTAATTAAGAGAACTAATGTGGATAACCGCTGAACAATTTTTGTTTATCACCTTTTAGACGAATAACGGGGCAAACGCTATCCAATCAAACACAGGCCAACGTACTGTAGTTATTAAATTATTGGTGTTATGCGCCTTATGCACAGGTTCTATTACTACTCCTATATTAATTTATATATATAAGAGAAGAAGAGCGGGGGAGAAATTATGGAAATTAAAGTCAAGCGAGGAGATCTACTCGCAACGCTTTATTGGACGCAAAGCATCGTCGAGCGTCGCAATACGATGCCAATCTTGGCAAACGTCCTCCTCGAGTCTCAGAAAAACGATATCAGGGTTACGGCCACCGATCTGGAAGTCGGCGTGAGAGGGAGCGTTGAAGGACAGACGGTTAAAGAGGGATCGGTTACCGTTAATGCGAAAAAGCTTTACGAGATTATTCGGGAAGTTCCCAATGAACAAGTTCAACTCAAACGTTTAGAAAACGAGTGGGTGGAAATTCGTAGCGGCAAGTCGGTATTTAAGATTGTCGGGATGGACGCGCGTGAATTTCCGCAGTTTCCGCAATTTAGCCGCGATGGATTGACGACCACGCCGGCCTCCACGCTTCGGCAAATGATCGAAGGTACGATTTTTTCTGTGTCAACGGACGAAACGCGCTATAGTTTGAACGGGGTTTATATTGAGGAAGGCGAGGCCGGCAAAGTGAGAATGGTAGCGACAGACGGACATCGCTTGGCGTTTGACGAAAGAAATCTCGGTTCCTTTGGCCTCTCAAAAGGCGTTATTCTCCCTCGTAAAGGGCTGGCCGAGCTAAAAAAGCTTCTCGAAAGCAGCGACGATGGCGTGGTTTCTATTGGTTTTCGAGAGAATATGGGACTGGTGGCGAGAGATAGGGTCGAGTTATTCATGCGACTCATCGATGGCGACTTTCCCGATTACACCAAGGTCATACCGATCGGCAATCAGAATATCGCGCATATCGAACACGAAGAACTTTTACAAGCTTTGCGCCGAGTTTCGATTCTTTCAAGCGAGCGCTACAAGGGGATCAAAATGGAATTTAAGGAGGATAAGCTGTGTGTTTCAGCAAATAATCCAGATCTTGGCGAAGCGGTGGAAGAGGTGGAAATGGATTATAAAGGTAAACCGATCAGTATCGGTTTCAATGCGCGTTACCTAATCGACGTCTTACATGTGCTCGGTAACGAGGGCGAAGTGCAAATCGAACTGAAAGACGAACTTAGCCCAAGCCTGGTGAAGAAGGCCGGCAATGAGGGCTATCTCTACGTGCTCATGCCGATGCGCCTGTGACTTTTCAAAGCTAATCCGGTATCGATTAATTTACTGATTTCACCTACCTATTATCTAGAGACCCTTAGCTTCGATACTTTTTGTCCAGCTCATATTTTTCTTCTAGACCGACGATGTTGTTAAATTCATCGAATGGCATCAGACGGTCTAAGATAGCTGTCGTTGTTCCTTCTCGACGAAGTGTCCTATAAACCTCGTTAAGTGACTTCGCAACCGAGTACAGCGGTGCTAACGGCCAAACGATCAGATCGAAGCCGAGGTCGCGAAGTTCTTGTGGCCCCATGAGCGGAGTTACGCCACGCTCGATCATGTTTGCAACCAAAGGTCCCGGGACATTACGCGAAATCTCTCGCATCTCCTCCTTATTCTCCGGAGCCTCGATAAACACCGCATCTGCGCCAGCTTCCTTGAAGGCAATTCCACGAGTGATGGCGTCACTCAGGCCGTGGGCCTGGCGCGCATCCGTGCGGGCAACCGTATAAAAACTCCGGTTCTTCTTCGCCTCCACGGCGGCCCGTAATTTTTTCAGCTGTTCGTCGAGCGAAATGACCTGTTTTCCTTTCATATGGCCACATCGCTTAGGCCAGACCTGATCCTCCAAGAACATGCCTGCAGCGCCGATTCTAATCAATTCATCAACGGTTCTGATGACGTTGATCGCGTTACCATATCCCGTGTCGGCATCGACGATCACCGGCACATCGGTCACCGAACAGATTCGCTGGGCAGCAGACAGCATTTCCGTCTGGGTGAGAATTCCAAAGTCAGGTTCGCCGAGCATCGTCGCGGCGAGACTATAACCGGTTATAAAAATGACCTCAAAACCTGTCTGAGTAGCGATCTTTGCGCTTAAAGCATCGTACACTCCCGGCATGATGAGCTGGCCTTTTTCCTTCAAGGAGTGATGAATCATCTCCGCTTTTTCCATAGGCTCTCCAATGCGAGTGTAGTATGATGCCAAGTCTGGTTAACTCATCGGCTGCTGCAATGAACTGGAGGGATAGTACAAAAGGTGATTTATCGCCTCGGCCCCCCGCGTCCAAAACCACGCTGCTGTCGTCCTGGCTCAGGTTTCGGCGCAGCACGCAGCAGTTTTGCCGGTTTAAGACCTAGAATATCGGCGCCGTAACGCGACCGATCCAAATGATCATAGCGGGCCTTAATCTTTTGGCGGATTTGATTGCGCTTGGTCATATCCCGTAGAGCCGCTTTGAGATCCTCTAGATCGAGAGAAACAACGGCTTCGTGACCGCGCGATGCAAAGTGGACGCTGAAGCGCGACCCTTCACCCTCACGGGCGCTGTAATCCATTTTCTTATCGATGCTGCGGATAATTTGTCGCAACAACGCTTCTTCTTCTTGATGTACCCCTTTTCCAAACATGAATGGTTACCTCCCCGGACAAATAGGTTAATGACCTGAGAATTCAGCAAGGCGCATGAGCGCCGGGCAAAGGAAATGACAAGTTTCTCTAAGTCTGGGAAATCTACGCTAATGCGAAGGGAAGATCAAACGTGCGATATCAAGGGTGACATCGGTTTGGATGGGAAGCGCTTGATAGCGGCTTACTTCAAGAATGCGCGGCGGTATTTATAAACAGTTCCTCAAGGGTCATTTTGCGTCCGATCAAGCCTTGCTCCTGAGAGTACTGCATCAAGGTTTCCAAAGTCTTGCGATTGGCATCGCTCAGTCCATAACGCCAAGGATCGTTGCCAAGAATCTCTTCTTGTTCTTCCAAAAAATGGCGAAACCAGGCCAAGGGAACGATTCTCGGATTTTCCATACGTTGATACGCAATCTTTTTCGATTTTTCCAAAGCTTGCAGAAGATTGATCGGCACCCACGGATCCTTGTCGACGACTTCTTGCTTTATGGCGGTCGTATGCATAATCGGAAAAATCCCCGTGCGCTTGAAATAATCTATTTCCAGGTTGCGGTAATTTGGAAACAGGCGTGTGACTCTTTTGTCTTTGTCCAATATCGGCTGGATAAGCTCGGGGTGAATTAAAGCATCCAATTCGCCGTCGACCAGCATTTGTTCGACATGTTTTCCCGAAGCGACCCGTTGAATGTTCAAATCTGCCGGCGGCGTCCACTCAACCTCTTCATCATCCTGCTTGAACCATTGAATCTGTTTATGGGGAACTTTGTGCTCGTGTTCCAGAATGCCGCGAATCCACAGATTGGCTGTTGCTTGAAAGTTGCGTAAGCCGACTTTCTTTCCGATCAAGTCCGTCGGCTTCATAATACCTTTGCCGGCGTTTAGAAAAACAAAACCATGGCGGAAGCGTCGATGGAGAAAGACCGGTATCGCGACAAAGGGCAAGCCAATGTACTTGGCCATCAGATAATTGGACATCGAAAGTTCGGCGACATCGAATTCTCGGTTACGAATCATACGCCAGTGGCGGACGTCCGAGGTCATGTCCGTCAAGACGGTGAGATCGATTCCATCAGGTTTTACAGTTCCTTCCTTGAGAGCGCGGATACTTTCGTAATCGCCACAAGCAAGGGTGAGATGCACATTGTTACTCATGCGGCCTATCTAGCATGGTTTAGAGTGATTGCCAACGAATTGACTCGCGAATGGGTCTTTGGTATGACGCATAGGCCAAAAATGAGAAACGGGGGTTTCGTGATGAAAAGACTGTCTCTAACAGCCGGGTTTTTTTTAATGCCCTTATTGCTGGTCGCTCCGGTCTTGGCACAGAAGAATGTGCGTATCAACTGGACCGCGGTTACAGGCGCGCAGAGCGGAGTTTATGTCGCTCAGGAAGAGGGTTTGTTTAAAAAGAACGGTCTAGACGTGGAACTCATTCACATCCCCTCCAGCTCACGAGGAATCCAGGCCATTTTAGCCGGAGAGCTGGCGTTCTCATATATGGACGGCTCGAATGCCGCTCAGGCAAACCTTAAAGGGGCCAACTTGGCGATGATTGCCGGGGCCACCAACCGGTTTGTTTTCTCGCTGATGAGCAAGCCGGAGATCAAAAGGGTTGCGGACCTGAAGGGGAAGAAGATCGGCATTACCCGTGTTGGCTCTTCGACTCATACCGCGGCCCTGTACGCGCTTAGCCAAGCCAATCTGAAGCCCACCGATTATCAGATCCTTCCGTTGATGCAAGTACCGAATATCCTGACAGCCCTTTTGGCAGGTCAGATCGACGCCGGGATCGTATCGCCTCCTACCAACAGCCGTGCGCGCAAAGCGGGCTTTAATGAACTCATGAACCTCGCCAAGGAAGGTCCTGAAACCGTATCAGTTGCGTTGGGTACGACACGAAACTACATCAGGGATCATGAAGACACTGTACGCAGGGTCGTCCGGGCTTATGCCGAAGCGGTACAGCTGTTCAAGGCCAACAAGCAGGTTGGCATTCGCGTACTGGGAAAATATACCAAATTAACCGACCAGGGAGTCCTCGAGGATGCCTACAATCAGTTTCGTGAATACCTAGAAGACCCACCATATGTTAGCCGCAAAGCTATGGAGGCCGTGTTTGCAGATATAGGCGACGCCGCTAAGTCAGCTAGGCCCGACGACATTATAGAAATGCGCTTCGTTGCGGATTTGGAAAAAGAAGGTTTCTTCAAGAAATCATCGGCAAAATAGCGGGACGAGCGGGATTAGCTTGCACAGAGCAATCCGCACGAGGTTAGCTCGACTTGCGAAACTTCTTCGCCCTTCGGACGAAGTAATCCCACATCGAGCCCAAACGGTGCGGGGTGTAGATCTGCTCGTATTTGACGATGGATTCCTCGTCGCTGGTCCAGGATGGATCGCCAGAAGCGGTCGCCATTAATTGGATACGCGCTGCTTTCTCGAGAAATATCGCGTAGAGGGTCGCCACTTCAATGCTTTCCCCGACGACCGTGGAGCCATGATTTTTCATCAAGACGCCACGACATTTGCCGAGGCTCTTGGCGACCTCGACGCCTAATTCGGGGGTTCTAATCAGCGCGGTTGTGTAATCAAAGAGCGGCAGCCCGTCGTAAAAAATATTTCCTTCGTGACTAACGGGGCGAAGTGGTTGGCGCAGCGAACCCAGCGCAACCGCATAAGGAGGATGAGAGTGCACAACGCAGTTGACATCCGGCCTGGCCTTAAAAATTTCAGTGTGAATGAACACTTCGGAGTGGCGTTCATACTTGCCGCCGACCTTTTTGCCGTTCAGATCGATTTCGA
The DNA here is from genome assembly GCA_040877705.1 of Binatia bacterium. Lineage (GTDB taxonomy): Bacteria > Desulfobacterota > Binatia > UBA9968 > UBA9968 > WHTF01. The sequence goes on from JBBDNJ010000222.1 coordinate 10,449, forward strand.
TAATGTGCTGCGGTCGAATTTCCTCGAAACCAAAGCTGTGTGGTTTCATGAGAATCCGTTCTTTGCCGGGAATTCTAACCGATACATGGCCGAGAATATTATCCCAGTGACCTTCATACGCGAGAATGTTGCATGAATAGGCCAAGGTTTCCTTGAGTTCTTTCAGATTGCTCATAGTTGTGCTCCTTAGTTTGCCAAAAATTTAGCAAGTTAGCGGCCGGCGCGTAATCGGAAGCGTTGGATCTTCCCTGTAACGGTCTTGGGCAAATCGTCAACGAACTCGACCCAGCGCGGATATTTGTAGGGCGCAAGTTTATTTTTAACATGCGTCTGGAGTTCCGAGCGCAGTTCATCGCTCGGTCTGAACTCGGCCTTCAACAGAACATAAGCTTTCGGTTTAAGTAAGCCATCAGCGTCAGTATCGCCGATGACGCCCGATTCGAGCACCGCCGGATGCTCCATCAGGGTGTTCTCAATTTCGATTGGTGACACCCATAAACCACCCACTTTCATCATGTCGTCGGAGCGGCCGCAATACCAATAATAACCTTCAGCGTCGCGATAGTAGGTATCGCCGGTTTTTAGCCACTCCCCTTGCATCATTCGTTTGGTCTGCTCATGCCTGTTCCAATAGTACGGCGAGTTGGCGTCACCCTTCACCATTAGATTTCCCACCTCGCCTACCGGAACTTCGCGCCCGTTGTCGTCAACGATCTTGGCTTCGAACGCCGGGGTCACTTCGCCGCTACTGCCGGCCTTGGCCCGGCCGGGGCGATTGGCGAGAAAGTCATGGGTTGCTTCGGTGGAGCCGACCACGTCCAGCAGTTCCATGCCAAAACGATCTTTCCATTGATGGAATAATGCCGGCGGCAGCGGTTCGCCCGACGATAGGCAGATCCGTAGCGAACTTAAGTCGTACTTTTTTTCGATCCGGAGAAAGCGCGCGTAAAGTGTCGGCACGGAAAAAAAGAAAGTTGGTTTGTATCTGTCGATGACTTGCAGAATTTTTTCTGGGTCGGGTTTTTCTGGCCAGAGAACAGTTGACGCGCCGAAGCGAAAAGGAAAATAGAGTGAGTTGCCAAGCCCGTAAGAAAAAAATAACTTCGAGGCCGAAAAGCACAGATCATTTTCATTCATCCCGAGCACCGGCTTTACGAACAGGTCGCTGATCGTGATCATGTCGTGCTGTAGATGAACCGCGCCTTTCGGCGATCCTGTGCTGCCGGAGGTGTAACCCCAGAAGCAAACATCGTCAGGCTTGGTTGCCTCAGCTTCGAGCTTGTCCGACGCGCGGCCGATGAGACTGTGGTAGGAAAGCGCCTTCCCATGGGCCTTGCCGGCAACGATAATCTGTTTCAAATAGGGTGTGTTATCCCAAATCTTTTCAATTTCCGGGAGCACGGACTCGTGAATGACGACTGCGCGTGCTCTGCTGTCGTTAATGAGATACTCATAATCCCTGGCAGCCATCCACGGGTTGGTCGGAATAGGCACGGCGCCGATCTTTATGGCGCCGAAAAAGCTGTAAGCGAATTCAGGAGAGTCCGGAAGAGCAAGCAATACCCGGTGTTCGATCTCGACACCGAGGTCTTTCAGCGCGTTGCCGGTTCGATTAACTTTCTCGTAAACTTCTTTATAGCTGATCTTTTCGTCTTGATAGTATATGGCAATTCTGCCGCCACGACCCTGGGCGATATTCTCATCCACGAAGGTCGTGGCGGCATTATAGATTTCAGGCAGTTCGACTCGCATTCCTCACTCCGCTCGGGATCGCAGATTTTACCTCCGAGGTTCCCGTAGGGATTCATTCACCGCCGACGATCTCCGAATGGGTTTCGGTGGCAATAACCACCGACTTTGAGTCGGTGTAGTGCTCGATGGCTTCTTCGCCATGTTCCTTGCCAAGACCGCTCTGCTTGACGCCGCCGAAGGGCAGCTCGTCATAAATAATCTGTGCCGAGTTGACCCAGGTGTAACCGGCTTCGATGCGCTCCGCGCCGGCCATGGCGCGGTTGATGTCACGCGTCCAAATCGAAGAGCCCAAACCAAAGATAGAGCTATTTGCCTGTTCAATTGCCTGGTCGAAGTTCTTAACGCGAACAATCGGCAAAGCCGGACCAAAGCATTCTTCTTGCAAGAGCCGAGATGCCGGATCTACGTCCGCCACCAACGTGGGCTGAAGGTAAAATCCTTTGTCGTAATCATCGCCCTTCGGCCGTTGTGCGCCGTAAAGCACTTTACCGCCGCGCTTCACGGCGTCTTCGACCTGCTCTTCGACTTCCCGGCGCTGCTCCGCGGTATGCAGGGGGCCCATCAGAACGCCCGCTTTCAAGCCGTTGCCGACGCTAATCTTCTTCGCCTTTTCAACCAGCTTCTCGATGAAAGCATCGGCGATGCTGTCGAAGAGATAGAGCCGTTTTACAGCGAGACAAGCCTGGCCGCAGTTGAAAAAACGACCTACGGAGGCGGCGCTGACGGCGCGGTCCATGTCGGCGTCATCGCAGACGATCATCGGATCGCTGCCGCCTAATTCCAAAGTGACGTGCTTGAAATCTTTTGCAGCGGACTGCATCACCCGTCGTCCCGTATCGGTTGCCCCGGTAAAGCCGATCTTGCGCACGGTGGGATTAACGAGCAATTCTTCACCTACCACGCTGCCGGAACCGGTGACGACATTGAGAACGCCTTTGGGACCCCCGGCATCTTGAATCGCCTTGTCGATCAATTCGCAGCAGCGCAAGTCAGTGAGGGGTGTCGTACCGGCGGGCTTGACGACGACGGTGTTACCGGCCAACAGAGCGGGACCTAGCTTATTACCCATTAGAGACACCGGGAAATTCCATGGCACGATGGATCCGCAAACGCCGAGCGGTTTTCGCAGAACAAGGCCATGGCGACCGGTGTCGAGCATGACCGCGGCAGTACGCAGGCTCTTTGCCATACCGCCGTAATGATCCAACGTGTGAACAAACCGGCGGATCTCCAAAATGGATTCGCGCATAGGTTTTCCCTGTTCGCGCGTTAATAAAGTCGCAAGTTCTTTCTCTTGCTGTAAAATTAAATGGCCGGCTTTAAGGAGAATGGCGCCCCGGCTGGAAGGTGCCGTCTCAGACCATTTTTTCAAGGCTCCTTTAGCGACATCAATAGCCCGCCGAATGTCAGCTACAGTTCCTTTGGGGACGGAATCGACAATCTCTCCCGTAGCCGGGTTCTTAACTGGGGTGGTCTCTTTACTTTCCGAGTCCACATATTCACTGGCGATAAACAGTTTTGCCATAAAAACTCCTCCGTCATGTTTACGAACCTCGAAAACAATCATGTTCATAGGTAGTTGTCAAGTTTCAATCCGCTTTTGGGATGCTCTCGATAACTTCATTGCTATCGGCAATCGCTAAAGGTCTCAAGCAGGGTTGGCTGCTTCTAATCGACTGGAATTTAGCGTGCTGAAAATCGTGCGTTGGACGAAATTGCGAAATGAATTGGGATCTTTGAAAGTTGCATGCCGGCCCCGGAGATTGATTTGCCGGGATACGGTTGATAAGAGTCGGGCGTTACCAATAGTTGTCCGGTCTGCCGTAAAAGGAAACCACCGGCTTTCGGTTTTCTCACCTTCATATGGACAGACGCCTTTGCAGCGAGTGACAGCGCCATCAGAGCGATTCCGCGCGGTGCGCCGCGCCGCGAAGGTTTTTGACTTTTCTCTGCAGCGAGCGGTGAATCAGGAAGCGAGAGTAATAAAATGACACAACAAAAGGAAGTTGCCGTTTTTGGCGGCGGATGTTTTTGGTGCACCGAAGCGGTGTTTGACGAACTTCGCGGCGTGACTTCAGTGATTTCAGGCTATGCCGGCGGCGAAGTAAAGAACCCGACATATGAGCAGGTGTGCAGCGGCCGCACCGGACACGCCGAAGTCATCCGAATCGAGTTCGATCCCAACCAGATCGCGTTCCGCGATTTACTGACGGTTTTTTTCGCGACGCACGATCCGACAACGCTCAATCGCCAGGGCAATGATGTGGGCACGCAGTATCGCTCGGCGATTCTTTATGCCAATGATCAGCAGAAACAGGAGGCCGCAGCCTTCATTAAAGAACTCGACGACGCCAAGACATTTAAGAGTCTCATCGTGACGACGTTGGAACCCTTAACTGAATTTTATCCGGCGGAAGACTATCACCAAAAATATTATGCCAATAACCCGTATCAGCCCTACTGCCAGCATCTGATTCCACCAAAGCTCAGTAAGCTGCACAAACAATTTGGCGAACTGCTGAAAACTCACGGGCAAAAATGTTAACGCTCATTGCATTGGGTTCGCCGGTTGAATTAAATCCAATGCGCGAATTGTTTGGCGTTTTCGCCGAAAGAACGGGCAAGTTTTGTTGCAAACCGAATCGTTGTTCGTTATGAAAATTGATATTCTTGGCCGGAAAATTCGCCGGCGCGGCCAGAGAGCGCCGGGAGACGCCCTTCCTCGCTACGAAATGGGCATGCAAGAGGTGCCGGAGCGAGCGAACAAGAAATCTTTGACCTCGCAAACTCAAGTTGACACGAGCCTGTCGCGCGATAAGGTAACGAGCCAATGACCAGCGCAACGACCCGCTTGCTTATTCTGCGTTTCGCCGCGCTGTACGGGTTTTGGGTCATTTTGTCCGGACGATTTGAAACCAAGTATCTATCGATCGGAGCGGTCTGCGCACTAGTCGTAACTTTTTTGACGCAAGATTTAGTGCAACCCCGGAACCGCCAGACGGCGACTAGCGGCGATCCGCCGCTATCTTGTCTGATTTCCGGATGGCGATTCTTCTGCTATTCGCTTTGGCTGCTGTGGGCCGTCGTGCAGTCCAATCTCCAGGTAGCATACTTAGTTCTAAATCCTAAACTGCCCATCCAACCCGGGCTACTCCGATTTACCACCAAGCTCCGTAGTCAAACGGGGCAGGTCATCCTAGCGAACTCCATAACACTGACTCCCGGCACGATTACGGTGGATTTCGACGACGGAACTTATACGATTCACGCGCTTGTCCCCGAGGCGGCCGAGGCCCTGGTGGATGCGAAGATGCAAAGCAAACTCGAACGGATATTCGGCGAACGAGAAGAAGCCACGACGGAGATACGCTGGATCGACCGGCCGCGA
>JBBDNJ010000223.1:0-15483 GCA_040877705.1 Binatia bacterium
CGCCGTGGATTGGAATTGGTCATTGAGCAAGTTGCCAGGGAAAATCCCAAGGCCAAAGGACAGACCCCGGAAAGTTTGGGATTACTGGAGCCAAGCATTCTCGACGAAATCAAGAGGAGCGGCTTTCTCGAAAAGCTCAAGCGCTGAGCGCGGTGCCATTAACAGTGTTAATAAGCAAATTAAAAAACACTATTGGACGACGAAATAGAATGCCGCTAAACCATAAAACCTCTGAAACACAACGGCGTGAAATGGAGGTAGAAATCGATGGTGGTTATTGACTTAGATTCTCACTCCCGTCCCAGGCGGGAAGATTACGTGATAGATACGGAATATGAACACTTGAGGCCCCGTTCCTATACGGATTCAAAGGGAAACGTCCGTCGTATCTTTAACAACAAGGTCATTAGCGTGCTTACGGCAGCAGAGCGGCAGATTTCCGATAAGGAAGGGAAATCCCACTGGCACGTGGCTGAGTACGATGGGGCGAAAAGAAGCGATCAGGTCAAGGAGGCGGGCATCGATTTTCAGTTTGTCTCGGCAGGCACGGTGGGCATGTTCAATTACATTGACCCAAAGCCAGGTGCTGCGTTCATCCGAGCATCTAACAATTTCATCTACAACACTTTCATGAAGCCGTACCCGAAGTTGTTTACAGGGGCGCCCCAGCTTCCCCTCCAGGACATTCCCGAAGCTATGAAAGAACTGGAGAGATGCGTCAAGGATCTCGGGATGCTGACTTTCTTGATGCCCACCAATTGGAACGGCATTGACATAGCAGATCCGCACTGGTGGAACTTCTACGACAAGGTGCGGGAGCTTGGCATTCGCGGCATCATCGTTCATATCGGCAGTTTCGCTGGGCCCTGGGTTGGACAGGAACGCCTCTCGGTCTTGGGGCCTGACGGCACGGCGGGGAGGCGCATCGTCTCCCAGCCGTTCGAATACTGCACCAACATGATTAATCTCATGTTTGGCGGGCTCATGGACTCTTTTCCCGAATTGAACTTCGCCTTTCTCGAAGCCGGCGCGGAGTTCGCAGTCAATTTCAAACATCGGGTTCAAGAAAATGTGGAGCAGATCGGGTATCTGCAGGATATGCTCACCGCGCCTATTGAAAAATACTTCGATCGTTTTTATTTCGTCGTCGACGACCTGCTGCTAGAGGAAGGCGGCAAGAGACTTACTTGCGCGATTGAGGAACTCGGGGCTAATCATCTCTTCTTTGGATCCGACTATCCACACGATGACGGACATTTAGATACAGCGTCGCGAATCAAATCACTTGACTTTCTTTCCGCTGAGGTGAAGCAGAAAATATTGTCAGGCAACGCCGCCAGCTTTATCGGTGGTAGACTGTTGCAAGCAGACCCGGTGGCACTTTCTAGATGATGCGTCTGACGTGAAAGTTCAATCACGTCTTGCTTTACGAACACGATAGTTTAGCTATGAAGCGGTAGAGCCCATAACAATACAAAATTGGAGGTGGTTATGTTTCTAATAATCATGTTCCTAAGTTTGATTCTGCTAGGATCTATATCTTCTGAGGCATCTTCTCAGGCATCATTTTATGAGGGGGAGACGATTACCATCGTTTCGGGGCGTGGTCCAGGGGGCACCGGAGATCAGCGCGTTAGGAGTATGATCCCTTTTCTTGTGAAGTATATTCCTGGGAGTCCCACAATCGTGCTCCAATCAATGCCGGGAGCAGGGGGTAGAAAAGCCGCAAACCACATGTATGAAGTTGCTTCTCCCGATGGCCTGACCATTGGAAACATTGGTGCGGGATTCATCACTTCATCATTTTTAGGTTTGCCAGGGGTGAATTACGATATCGACAAATTCACATATTTGGGGTCTGCTAACAGCAAAACGAGTTATGTCTTCGTCACCAATGGGAATCGTGGCTTTGACAGTTTGAAAAAGCTCCAGGCAGCCAGCGGCGTAAGGGTCGGTGGGCAGTCAGTAGGACACGAGATCTATGTGTATGGCCGACTGTTTGCCTGGCTACTAAATCTTAAGGATCCGAAGTTTGTAGCCGGGTTCTCGGGCCCAGAGCTGGACGTGGCTGTAGAACGAGGAGAAGTGGATGCGAGGGCGTCGGTGGCGGACAATGTTCCAAGGCGGTCACCGGACTGGATAAACAAAGGATTAGTGAACTTTCACGCCGTTCTCGAGATTCCCAAAGGTTATCGTTCTCAGCATCCGGTGTATAAAAATCTGCCTGTGCTCCACACCTTTATCAAGAGCGATATTGAAAGAAGGGTTTTCACATTGGTGACTAACCTGAGACTCGTTGGGAGCCCAAACATCTTACCTCCTGGGACTCCAAGTCGACAAGCAGACATCTTGCGAGAAGCTTTTCGGAAAACCTTTGCTGATCCCGAATGGGCAAAGTATTTTACCAAAATGACCGGTGAGGAAGCACACCCCCTAACGGCTGAAGAACAAGAAAAAGCGCTTAAGGAATTGCCTAGAGATAAGGAAGCAGTCGCCGTATACAGGCAAATTGCTGGTGCAGGGTCGCTGCCGCAGCGATAGGTTTGTTAACTGCGGCACAGCTTGCATGTATATTTAGATGCCATAGGAAGGGCGGTCATTGGTCAACTTGAGAAAGCTAAAAATTGACTGGAGTGGGCAAATATGAACGAGCCGAAGATTTCAACCCAACCAATTGCTGAGAAAAAAAGTTCTTACCGGAAGTGGATTGAGTCGGAAAGAATAGCTCTGATCGAAGGATTTTTCATCGAGGATGTCAAGACCGTTCCGCTGCATCCGTGGGAGCGGAAGGGTGGATTGGGGATGCGCATCTGTCTGGAGGGTACTGGGGAAACCGATGATTCTTATATCTGTGAAATTCCGCCGGGCGCGAATCTTAAACCCCAGAAGCACCTCTTCGAAGAGCTGATTTATATCGTCAGCGGTCGGGGCGCCACGACGATCTGGAATGAAGGGGGCCCCAAGCGCACGTTCGAATGGCAGGAGGGATCGCTTTTTTCTCCCCCGCTGAACACCTGGCATCAGCATTTTAACGGCAGCGGGAGCCAGCCCGCGCGCTATATCGCCGTGACCAGCGCGCCGATCATGATCAACCTCATTCACAACTTGGATTTTATCTTTAACTGCAATTATGTTTTCAATGATCGTTACAACTCGCAGGAGGATTATTTCAACAGCGACGGAACCTGGTATGCGAACCGGGTGTGGGAAACAAACTTTGTCGGTGACGTCAAGAATTTAGAGTTGCTCGAATGGAAGGAGAGGGGCGCGGGAGGCTCTCAGGTGCGCTTTCAAATTGCGGAGAACACGCTCTGTGGACATGTTGCCCAATTTCCTGTGGGAACCTACAAAAAGGCCCATTATCACGGTCCCGGCGCGCATGTGATCGTCCTGAGCGGCAAAGGTTACTCCCTAATGTGGCCGCAGGGAGGGGAAATTCAGAGGTATGATTGGGGTCCGGGCAGCATGATCGTTCCCCCGGCCAATTGGTTTCATCAGCATTTCAATGCTGGCGCCGAGCCGGCGCGCTATCTTGCCCTGCGCTGGGGCAGCAAGAAATATTACGGCATGATGGGTGAGGGAATGGGCCTCTCAGATGTGGATGTCAAGCTCGGCGGGCATCAGATCGAATATGAAGACGAAGCCCCCCTTGTCCGCCAGATGTTTGCGGAAACCTGCGCCAAGGCCGGGATTCAGAGCCAGATGGACAAGTACTATAACCCGGCGAAATGATCCGAAGGGTTACGTGTTATTTCGGGGCGCGGTGCGAGAAATTTTTTTGAGCCAGACTATGCTGCAATTCTAATTGAACCACTATTCCGCTATTCCGCAGCAAGGGATAAATGGGCGCTAAACACGATAAAAAGGTTGCATTCAATGGAAACAGAAGTTTTTGAGGATCTTCGGCAATTCATCGAAGCGGCAAAGAAGATGAGCGACTGGAAAGAGATCAAGGGAGCCGACTGGGATCTTCAGATCGGAACATTGATCGAAGCCGCGGCCGAACTGATTCCGCAGCCCCCCATGCTCATCTTCGACGACATCAAAGGATATCCTTCCGGCTATCGCATTCTCAGTCTGCCCTACGCCAACTATAGAAGGGTCGCGCTGGCGTTGGGTCTTCCGCACGATAAGAGCAAACTGGAACTAGTGCGGCTGGCTTCGCGCAAGATTCGCTCCGCCCAGCCAATTCCTCCCAAAGAAGTAAGTCGCGCTCCGGTCGCCGAGAATGTCATGATCGGCGCGCAAGTAAACCTGCTCAAATTTCCGGTTCTGCGCAGCCATGAATCCGACGGCGGCCGCTACATCGGCACCGGCGATGTCGTCATCAACGCAGATCCCGATAGTAATTTTATCAACATGGGGACTTACCGGATGCAGGTGCACAAACCTGACTTACTTGGTGTCTGGATAAGTCCCGGCCAGCAGGGACGGCAGATTTGCATGAAGTATTGGGAAAGAGGCCAAAGCTGCCCCGTCGTAGCCGCCTTCGGCCAGGACCCGCTCACCTTCCTCGCCTCCATGACGAAATTCCCGTGGCAAAAATCCGAGCTGGATGTAGTAGGAGGACTTCGGGGAAAGCCGCTCGAGGTTTTCAAAGGTCCCGTGACCGGACTTCCGATTCCCGCACACGCCGAAATAGCCATTGAAGGATACATACCTCCTCCCAACGAAGAGGCCCATGATGAAGGACCCTTCGGTGAGTGGACCGGTTACTACTCCGGTGGGACTATTGGCACAGGAGAGCCTCAACCGGTGGTCAAGGTTAAGGCCATTTATCATCGCGACAATCCGATTTTAGACGACGAAGCGCCTTTATGGCCGGGGGCGGTGCGCTTCGATCTTAACTTACGTGCTGGTCTTTTGTGGGATCAAATGGAAAGCGCCGGCATCCAAGACGTGGTGGGCGTGTATGGTCTGTCAAATTATCTGTATGCGGTTGCCATCCGGCAGCGCTACGCAGGCCATGCCCGGCAAGCAGCCCACGCGGTGATTGCGTGCTCTGCCGCCGCGCGTCATGGCAGATACATCGTCGTCGTCGACGAAGATATCGACCCGACCAACCTCAAAGAAGTTCTCTGGGCCATGATGACGCGCGTCGATCCGAACACCGACATCGAGATGATTGACGGCTGTTGGAGCACTCCGCTTGATCCGCGCATGCCACCGGAAAAAAGAGAGGCGCGCGATCACAGCAACAGCCGCGCTATTTTCTATGCGGTGAGGCCGTTCGCCTGGCGCGATAAGTTTCCCAAAGTTTCCAGAGCAAGCCGTGAGCTTTTTGAAAAAGTGGTCAACGAGTTTCGTGACGTCCTGCCTTTTCCGCCCCGTTAGTCTTATGAGATGTCGCAAGCAAGCCAATCGCCAGAAAAACATATGATCATTGTTAGACACAGTTTGGGTTTTCTGTTGACGGCCATTCTATCGTTTAGCGCCGTATGCGCTGTTCACGCAGAGAAGGTCAGGATCGCTTACAGCGCCGTCAGCGCGCCTACTGTGAGGGCATTCGACAGGCGCGCAGCGATAAAGGATTCAGCCATTAAAATTCTCGCTAGAAACGCCAGAGTAGAAGACCCGGAGACCCTCCAGGAGTTATATCGAATATATGGGTCGCGGCATTTGGAAAGAATTCCCTGTGTAAAAGCCGAAGGGCTGGAAGAAATCCTTAGCACGATGGGTAAAGAGGCGGCCAACGCCAAGCCTGCTGACTTCGTGGATATCTTGCAAGAGCCTGAGCAGCAAGGATTTTTCCGGAAGCTTTTTCCGGAAGGTAAGTAATAGTTGCTTATGGCCTACTACAAAGATCTTGAGGAATACATACGAGCGCTTGACCGGGAAGGCCTGCTGTACCGCGTCAAACGCCCCATCAACAAGGATACTGAGATGCACCCGCTGGTTCGCTGGCAGTTCCGTGGTCTGGGAGAAGAGCAGAGACGAGCCTTTTATTTCGAAGAGATTTACGACTCAAAAGGCAAAAAGTACGACATACCTGTTCTCATAGGCGGTCTCGCAGCTTCTCAGAGGATCTATGCTCTGGGCCTCATGTGCAAAGAGGAGGAGGTGGAAGAGATCTGGTCAAAGGCGTTGGAAAAACCCATAGAGCCGATCCTTGTGAAGGAAGGAGAGGTCCAGGAGGTCGTTTACCAAGGGGCAGATCTCGTCCGCTGCGGCGGTCTCTATAAGCTTCCGGTCCCGATCTCGACTCCAGGGTTCGACAACGCGCCCTATTTCACGGCGGGCTGCTGGATCACTAAAGATCCCGAAACGGGCGTAAGGAATATGGGCGTCTACCGGGGACAAATTAAAGGTCCTCTAAAAACCGGCATCATGTGGGGCAGCCTCAAACACAGCGCGATCCATTGGGAAAAGTGCAACCAAAAGGGAGTTTCTCTGGATGCCGCAATCGTGCTGGGCGGCCCTCCGTGCATCACCTATGCGGCGGTTCAACCGGTCGCTTACGGCGTCGATGAGCTCGCGCTTGCCGGTGGTCTCGCCAGGGCTCCGATCGAGGTCGTCAAATGCAAGACAGTGGATCTGGAAGTACCGGCCCACGCCGACATTGTTATCGAGGGAAAAATTCCTTCCGATTATCTCGAACCTGATGGACCATTCGGCGAAGCCCATGGCTACGTCGATCCCGGAGATCTCAACGGCGTTTTCGAAGTGACCTGCATCACGCACAAGAAAAATCCCGTCTATGTCTCCATGATCAGCCAGCTTACGCCGAGCGAGTCGAGCAAGATCAAGCAGTCCGCGTATGAAACGCTTGCTTTGACCTACCTCCGGAAGATTATTGGCCAATCCGTCCTCCGCGTGGCGCTTTACGAGGATCTCTTGAACCGTCAGGTCGCCGTCATCCAAATGGAGAACGCAAATCCGGGTGATACGTGGCGCGCGCTCGAGGGCATGCTGCCTTCGAGGATCATACACAAAATAATCGTTTGCGTAGATCCGGATATTGACCCGCACGACCCTCAATCTCTTCTCTGGGCTATCGCTAATCGTTGCCAGCCCCATCGCGACATGAAAATAGTTCCGAACCGGCCGCTCCCTTGGAATCCCATAAGATACGTAGCGGACGGCGAGCACTACGATGTGACGGATTCCACTTTACTCGTAGACGCTACGTTGAAGGCGGAGTTCCCTCCGGTGGCTCTTCCGAAGCGCGAGTACATGGAGCGCGCCAGAAAAATATGGGAGGAGCTTGGCCTGCCAAAACTGGATCCTAGGTCGCCGTGGCACGGCTATTCATTAGGCTTATGGTCCGATGAGCTCGTGACGCAGGCAGACAACGCCGTGGCCGGCGATCACGGCCGTAATGCGGAGTACAGCCGTTCCCAGGGAATCAAAGTTCCTAAGGGCGCCAAGTTTGTCGAGCTCAAGGAGAAATTTCTCGCCGATGAGCTGAAAAAATTCCGAGAGCAGGCGCCCAGGAAAGGAAAAGGGCCGAAGAAAACCTGATGCCCAAAAATGTTGCCAATCCGAAGAGCCATACCGAAAAGAAGTTATGGGCACTGACCCTTAGCGTTTTTCTGGCCCTGGCCTTTTCGTCTTCGGTCAGAAGCCAGCCTGTCGACTTGAACGTGAGCTACTCCTCCGAAAGCCCCGGATTCCTACCGGTCTGGATTGCCAAGGAGACCGGACTCTACGCTAAGAATGGACTGAACGTCCAACTCGTTCGTGTCACCGGGAACGTGGCGGTGATGGCAATGGTCTCGGGAGAGGTGAACATCGGATTCATTGGAGGATCCGCCGTCATCACGAGCAACCTCGGCGGCTCCGACAGAGTCACGGTGGCCGCGGGGCAGGTCTCCACGGAATACTCCCTGGTGACCCACCCTTCGATCAAAACCGTCGAACAGCTGAAAGGTGGAGTCATCGGCGTGGCAAGCACCGTGGCTCCGCCATGACCGCCACCCTGTATGCCCTTAAGAAGCATGGGCTCAGCCGCAACGATGTCACGCTGCTGGGTGTCGGCGGGACGCCGGAGCGCCGCGCGGCTCTCAGGACGGGCCGCATTCAGGCGACAGTGCTCAGCGCGCCCACGAGTTTTGCCGCGGAGAGAGAAAGCTATCAAGTTTTGCCGGACGTGATCTGCATGCCCCTGCCTTACAACAGCGTCAGCTCCACGCGCATGTTCATACGGCAAAATCCTGAAACGGCGAGAAGATTCGTCAAAGCGCATCTCGAGGCGGTGCACCTGTTAAAGACGAACCGTGAGACCGGGATTAAGACCCTGGCCAAATACCTGCGGCGAACCAGGACCGGCCTTTCCTGGAAAAAAGCTACGACGTCTCCGTGGCCGACAACATCCTCCCGCATAAGCAGTATCCGACGCTTGCTGGCATCAAGACAGTCTTGGACAGTATGGTCAAAGTCCATCCAAGGGCGGCGAGCGCCAGCCCCGAGGACTTCATAGAAGTGAAGTTCATTAAGGAGTTGACGAGGGCGGCTTCATCGACGGTCTATACAAAAAGTAAAGGAGCAACATGAAGTTTCGAAGTATCGTGTTGGGGGCGCTTTTTCTGGTTGTCTGCCCTTTTGTTGACATAGCCGCAACCGCGGACAACGTCAAAATCTCAATCTCCAACGTGGAGGGTTCTTTTCTGTTTGGCGCCGTAGCTGCCAAGAAGGGATTTTTTGCTCAGGAAAATCTGAACGCGGAGCTCGTTCGAATCGCCGGCAATGTGATGGTGCCCGCGCTGGCCAATGGAGACATTGATTATACTCTTATGTTCGGATCAGTGGTTCGCGCTACTTTGAGCGGATTTCCGTTCAAGGTGGTAGCCAGTTTCGTGGATAGCCCTACTGGCGCATTGGTAGGAAAGGCCGGTCTGACCACGCCTCAAAGCCTCAAGGGAAAGAGTATAGCGGTCAGCTCCTTCGGTGCCGGTGCCCATGTCACCGCGGTTTTAACCGTTCAACATTTGGGGATAAGCCCGCACGAGGTGAAGTTCGTCGCTTCAGGGGGTGACGCAGCGAGATTGGCGGCTCTGGAAAATGGACTCGTGGACGTGGCGCTTCTTAACCCTGCCGCCGCAGCTAGAGCGGAACGACGTGGCTTGCGCGTTATTGCTAGAGCCTATGAGCTCTTGACCTTTCCCTACGCGGGACTCGGGGTAACCCAAAAAAAGATAGCGGAGAGACCGGCGGAGATAAGGCGGGTTCTCAAAGCGCTGATCAAGGGGAGCCGCTACATACGGGAAAACCGTGACGAAACCGTTCAGGTGCTTGTCGATTGGGCTAGGACCGATCGGCAAAGCGCGCTGGACAACTACGATGCGACGTGGAGAAGCTCCAGCGTGGATGGGAGCATCCCCGAAAAGGGCCTTCGTCTGGTCATTGAAGATGCAAAGAGCGCTTTGAAAATCGACAGGGACATTCCGTATTCCGCGGTAGCGGATTTTTCACTCGTCAAGGAGGCGCAAAAGGAACTCAAGTTGAAAGCGAGATAATCGCCGACTGCACCTGAACTCGATATAGACATAATTGATGTCGGAGACGCTAACTCGACGATTACATGATGACCATAACGATAAAAGGAAAAATGCCGTCTTGATCGATTCGTTTTTTTTACATCAACCAGAGTCTTTGCCTGCTGCTCTGACTTTGCTAGCAGAGCATCCGGAAGAGACCAGAGTACTCGCAGGCGGTAGTGAGCTGATCCTGCTTTTAAAAATGGGGTTGGCTGCTGCTGAGCATATAGTGAATATCAAAAGGATATCCGGCTTAGCGCGTCTGGATTATGAACCCAATTCAAAAATTCTCCGAATTGGCCCGTTAATTACTCATCGGGCTTTGGAGAAATCAGAAGTTGTCTGTAACCATTTCCCGCTCATCGTGGAGATGGAGAAACAATTAGCCAACGTGAGAGTTCGTAATGTTGGTACTCTCGCGGGGAACCTGTCGTTTGCAGAGCCTCATGCCGACCCCGGTACGCTTTTGCTCGCTTATGAGGCCAGCGTCAGGTTACGTAGCCTTGAGGGTGAGCGCACGCTAGCGATCAGAGACTTTTTCGTCGATTATTACGAAACCGCGTTGAAAAGGAACGAACTTTTGACGGAGATCGAAATCCCCAAGCCGGCAGAAAAATCTACCGGTGCTTACCTCCGCTTTTGTCCCGGGGAACGTCCCATGGTAGGGGCTGCGATGTTTTTAGAATGGAAAAATGGAGCGTGCGAGAACGCGCGATTGGCTCTCGGTTGCGTTGCCCCGACCCCTATAAGGATATCAGAGGTGGAGGAATGGATGGCAGGAAAGTCGCGCGAGGAAATTCTCGCGGACGCCAATGGCATAGCAGAAAAAGCAGCGAGGATCTGTCAGCCTCTGGAAGATGTGGGGGGCTCGGTCGAATACAAGCGGCAAATCGTCAAGACTTTGGTGGCGCGTAATATATCGAGCCTAGCTCAGAGGACTGACAACAATGGATGAAAGCTCAATCCCGCTTCGATTTCGTCTTAACGGCCAGGAGTGTAACGCCGATGTCAGTCCAAGTGAACTGTTGATTGATTTCATACGGGATCGGCTAGGCCTTACCGGCACAAAGCGATCATGTGACATCGAGATCTGTGGAGCCTGCACCGTCCTGCTTGACGGAAAAGCCATTAGTTCTTGTTCTATTTTTGCTTTTGAGGTGGACGGCAAGGATCTTTTAACCATTGACGGCTTGGCCGGGCCCAAAGGATTGCATCCTCTCCAACAGGCCTTTATTGATTGCGGTGGTTTTCAGTGTGGG
The DNA here is from genome assembly GCA_040877705.1 of Binatia bacterium. Lineage (GTDB taxonomy): Bacteria > Desulfobacterota > Binatia > UBA9968 > UBA9968 > WHTF01. The sequence goes on from JBBDNJ010000223.1 coordinate 10,736, forward strand.
TTTTGTACGCCCGGTATGATCTTGCTGGCGAAATCACTGCTGGATGAGAATCCTGATCCTACGATCGACGAAATCCGCGATTACATGGACGCCAACATCTGCCGCTGTACCGGTTATCAGATGATCATTGAATCCATTCAACACGCCGCCAAACAAATGAATGCTAGGAGAACCTGAAAGTGCTACAAATCGTCGGACAGAGTATTCCCCGCATCGACGGCGCGGAAAAGGTAACGGGTCGAGCGATATATACCAGTGATCTCAAAGTCACAGGGATGCTCCACGGTAAGATCCTCCGTAGTCCTGTTCCTCATGCCCGAATCCGTCGCATCGACTCGAGCAGAGCTGCTTCTATGGACGGTGTCATTGCGGTCATCACGAAGGATAACCTGCAGGTCAGTTCTCCGCATTATGGTGCTTACATCAAGGATCAACCCATCGTAGCTTTGGAAAAGGTCCGGTACACGGGAGATATCGTTGCCGCAGTCGCCGCCACCGAGGAGAAAATCGCGGAGAGAGCATTGCGCGAGATCGAGGTTGAGTACGAAGAACTGCCGGCTGTTTTCGGAGTGGACGAGGCGCTGTTGAAGAATGCCCCGTTGATTCACGATGAGAATCCTGCACGGAAAGACCCGAAATACGGCCATGGGGCAAGTCTGATCAGACATAATGGCAGCAACATCTTTTATCATTTCCATTATGAGCGGGGAGATGTGGATAGAGGTTTCAGAGAAGCGGATAACGTCTTTTCAGAGACTTATTTCTTATCCGGAGCGCAGCACTATCCGCTTGAGTCCCATGTTTGCGTCGCAGATTATCAAGAGCACCAGGTGACAATCTGGAGCGGCAGTCAGACTCCTTTCCCGCTGCGCCAGGAAATCTCCCGAATGTTCGGACTTCCTATGAGCCGTGTCCGAGTGATTATTCCCTACGTCGGCGGTGGATACGGGGCCAAGAGCGGCGTCAAGAACGAAGCTCTGGCCGTTGCTCTTTCTCGTCTCTCGAAGAGACCGGTACAGCTGAGTCTGAGTGCTGATGAGACCTTTAGGACGCTATGCGATCCCAGTGCCAAGGTCATCATCAAAACAGGAGTCACAAAGGATGGAAGATTCATCGCCCGCCAGTGCGAGGTGTACTTCAATGGCGGAGCCTACGCTAATTCCGGACCTACGGTAACGGAGAGAGCCGGATACAGGGCTCATGGGCCATACAGAATTCCGCACGTCAAAACCGATTCTTATTGCGTATACACAAACACGGTCCCAGCCGGAGCATTTCGCGGATTCGGCGGGCCTCAAGTTTCGTTCGCTTATGAATCCCAAGCCGACAATATGGCGCGGCACTTAAATATTGATCCTCTCGAGATTCGGCTAAAAAACCTTCTAGATAAAGGCGAGTCGTACACCGCCGGCAACATTCCCATTGATTGTGATCTGAAGAGCGAAATAAAGCTTGTTGCTGATTCCATAGGATGGAGCCAAAAACCACCTGCATCTGACACGCCAGGAGTGAGAAGAGGAAAAGGCATTGCGTGTGCGGTCAAAGACGGCGGTGGCGTCAATAAGGAAGCGAATGCGATGGTCCAGATCCTAATGGACGCGAGCGTTCTGCTCTTTACAGGGTCGGTTGAACTTGGACAAGGCGTCCGGACGGCCCTTATGCAGGTCGTAGCTCAAGAACTGCAAACCCCTCCAGGGCGAATCCAGGTCGCTCCACTCGATTCCCAGCAAACTCCATTCGACAGAGGCACGCATGCCAGCAGTGCCATTACTGTGATGGGTAAGGCGGTTCAAGCCGCGGCGCAAGATGCTCGGGATCAGCTTATTTCAGTGGCGGCAGAGTTGTTCGGAATGCCGACGTCCGCGGTTGAATTTAATGGAGAGGAACTTCTGGCCGGGGGACAGCGTGCCACTGTTTCGCAGGTGATGCGTCAGCATTTCGGCGATTTAGAAGGCGAAATCATTGGACGGGGACGTTTCAAGGTTGATCGTAGGGACGATGCTCCTCTCGGGTATCCCGCTACGTTTTGGGAAAACGGCTTGGCGGCTGCGGAGGTCGAGGTTGACGAGATGACCGGCCAAATAAAGATCTTAAATTATGTCTCGCTCACCGACGCCGGTAAAATGATTAACCCGCTACACTGTAAGGGGCAAGAAGAAGGCTCTGTGTTGTTTGGCATCGGCCATGCCCTGTATGAGGAGCTCGTTCATAAGGATGGGCAGCTCATCAATCCGAACTTAGTGGATTATCACCTTCCCAGGTTTCGCGATGTGCCCCGAAGGTCAAAGTCTATCATACTGGAAGAGGCAAGTGGCACCGGGCCTTTCGGCGCCAAAGGGATCGGCGAGGGAGGAACTCTGGCTGCTGCGGCAGCTATTTGTAATGCGGTCTTCGATGCCACAGGAGTTCGTATCCGCCGAGTTCCATTAACCGGCCAGACAGTTTGGACGGCGTGCTCCGAAGATCGTGATGCGGCAAAACAAGGAGGGTGACGACTATGTCTATGACACTTACTCTTGCTGAGGAATGCGTGCGCAAGGTCAAAGAAAAGGCAACTGAGATGAAAGTAAACATGTTTATCGCGGTTGTCGACGAGATGGGCAAACTCGTTGCGTTTGTACGCATGGGCGGACCGACTGGCGGATTCGGTGAGAAAATCGCAATCGCCAAAGCGAAGACAGCTGTTGCTTATAAGAGAGACACGAAGGAGACGATGGAAAGATACGCCAACTATCCAGGTAATTACTTTATCTCCGGAATGTCCGGCTTATATCCCGATGAATTCTGGGCCGGTCCTGGCGGAGTTCCTATTATTTTGGAGGGAAAGCTCGTTGGCGGACTTGGCGTATCCGGTTCAACGCCAGAGAACGATCACAAATGTGTAACTGAGGCAATCGCAGGTATGCATCAGAAGTAACGCTTCCGACCAAGTACGTAGTGAACAAGCGAGGGAGGAACATGAAAGCTGATCTGGTTATTAAGAATGGTCGAGTTGTAACACCTGAGGAGACGTTTGAAGGCGGAGTTGCCATCGAAGGTGGAAAATTTGTTGTCATAGGAACTGATGATGTTCTCCCGGAAGGTAAACAAGAGATTGATGCCAAAGGAAAACACATTTTGCCGGGTCTTATTGACGGACACGTTCATTTTAGAGAGCCAGGCTTAACCCACAAGGAAGACTTTACAACTGGCTCTACAGCTGCTGTCTGTGGGGGAATAACCACAGTTATGGACATGCCCAATGTCATACCACCTACCGCAGACGCAGCTACGGTCAGACAAAAGGTTGAATTAGCACTGGGCAAATTTCTGACTGATTTTGGTTTTTTCGGTGTTGTTGTACAGACCAACCTCAATGATATCCTGCCAATGGCTGAAGCCGGGGTCCTCGGTTACAAAATTTTCTTCGGAGAAACGATCGGCAACTTGCCGTGTCCCGACGACGGCGCATGCCTAGAGGCTTTTCGTCTTATCGCCGAAAGCCGACTCCCTCTAGGCATCCATGCTGAGAACCGCCAGATCGTAAGTTCCTGCACTTACAAATTAAAATCAGAAGGCAAAAACGATCCAGTCTACTGGGAGCAATCCCGCCCATCTATAGCCGAAGGCGAGTCCGTGGCTCATGCACTTTATTTTGCTGAGACATTTGGAACCAAACTTCACATCTACCACATGAGTTCCAAGGAGGCGGCATTTATCGTGAAGGACGCCAAAGCGCGCGGCCTGCCGGTAACGGCTGAAACAGGGCCCCACTACTTATTGCGCGAGGACAAAGATATGGCCGCGGTCGGGTCTCTTCTTAAGATGAATCCGCCGGTCCGCAATAAAGCTCATTCCGATGTTCTCTGGGACGGGCTTCTAAACGGCTATGTCGATATGCTGGCGACCGATCACTCGCCCCACACCCTAGACGAGAAAGGGACAGACTTATCGGGAAAAATGACCAAAGCCGCAATCTGGGATTGTATTTCGGGATTTTGCGGCGTCGAAACCGGTGTACCGTTAATGCTCACTGAAGTGAATAAAGGACGGCTAACACTCAATCAATACGTAAAGCTTGCCTCAGAAAACCCTGCACGAGTTTGGCAGGTCTATCCTCAAAAAGGCGCCATCCGCCTGGGGTCGGACGGAGATGTCACCATTGTCGATATGGACAAAGAAGGGACCATCGACGCGAACAACCTTCATAGCAAGAGTAAGCCTACTCCCTGGAATGGATGGAGAATTAAAGGACTGCCGATATACACGATCGTCCGCGGGCACATTCAGATGCGTGACAGTGAGCCAGTCGGAAAACCGGTAGGACGTTTTATACGTCCTCAGCCCTGTTAGGGGAGAAAACGGCTTGGCACTTATTCTGAATCGCGATGAAGTCGCATCTGTCCTCGACATGAAGGACGTTATCGATGCGGTCGAGCAATCGTTTCGCGAGCTCGCCCAAGGCACTGCGGAGATGCCTCTAAGACCGACTATTCGCATAGCTCAACCTCCAGGTGTGATTAATGTAATGCCGGGGTATTTGGCGACAATGGGTGCGCTCGGGGTGAAGTTGGTCTCTTCGTATCCCGAGAATCCAAGCAAATTTAATTTATCTACAGTTCAAGCGACGATTCTGTATACCGATCATAGAACCGGCCAACTGTTGGCAGTGATGGAAGGTGGCTATATCACTGCTGTACGCACTGGTGCGGCAAGCGGAGTTGCCACCAAATACCTTGCTAGGCGGAACAGTAGCGGTGTCGGTCTCT